>NZ_CAJYIU010000058.1 GCF_913775355.1 uncultured Aureimonas sp. | reverse complement strand
TCACGACCGACGGTCCGGGCGGCCGAGCGGGCTTTGCCGCCACCGCCGTCTGCAGCGTCACCGACGACCCGCCGACGCTCCTCGTCTGCATCAACCGCGCCTCGTCGGCCTATGCGCCGGTCCGGCGGAACGGACGGATCTGCGTCAACGTGCTGGCCGCCGAGCACGCCGAACTCAGCCGCGTGTTCGGCGGCAGGACGCCCGTTGCGGAGCGCTTCGCCGCCGCGTCTTGGCGGGGGACCGCAGGCGGCGCGCTCGAACTCGACGGCGCGCTGGCCTCGTTCGACTGCGACATCTCGACGGCGACGCAGGCAGGCACGCACGACGTCTTCTTCTGCCGTGTCCTGTCGCTACGGTCACGGAGCGAGGGTCGGGGCCTGATCTACTTCGACCGCAGCTATCACATGATCTGAAGCCGGAGATCGCGCACCCGCTCTTGGCGGGATCTTGCGGTCAGCGCGGCCGAACCCCGTCGAGGATGACGGACAGGACTGACTGGGTGACCTCCTCTCGGAAGTCCGGGCGCTCGACGTCCGGCCCGAGGATGGCGCGGATCTGGGCGGCGAAATCGGCATAGTGCTGCGTCGTCGCCCAGATCGCGAAGATGAGGTGGATCGGATCGACCGGAGCCAGCCGCCCTTGGGAAACCCAGGTCTGCAGGATGGCGGCCTTGCGCAGCACCAGCGTCCGCAGCCTCGTCTGGAGCGCAGGCAGGATGACCGGCGCGCCGGCCAGGATCTCGTTCGCGAAGAGGCGCGACGCTTCCGGCCGCTCGAGCGAGAGGACGAGCTTGGCGGCGATGTAGCGTCGAAGCTCCTCGACGGGGTCCGCGTCGACATTCAACGCATCCAGCGGATCGAGCCATTCGCCGAGCGTGCGCTCCAGAACCGCCTCGTAGAGATCCTGCTTGCGGCGGTAGTAGTAGAGGAGGTTCGCCTTCGACATGCCGGCGCGGGCGGCGATCTCGTCCACCGTCGATCCGCGAAACCCGTGCCGGGAGAAGATGTCCAGCGCCGCGTCGAGAATCTGCACCCGCGAGACGGCCTGGATGCGGGTCGCCGGAGCCGCGGGTTGTCCCCCCTCCCGGTCTGCGCCCTTCGCGCCCATGCGCTCTCCCTGCCAGATGGCGGCTCGCGGCAGCCGCACGCCCCCTAGTGGTAGGATGACATGGCATGCGCTGGCAATCGCCAGCCGATCGACCTGGTGCCGATCCGGAACGTCTCCTTTCGAAGCAAGCGACGGGTTCTCTTGGTTGCGTCTACGCAATCTCAAGACCTGCCGTGTAGCGTCCTCGCCGTTGTGGACGACACGGGCGGCCGATGCTGAAGAACGCGATGCAGTGGCTGACCCTCGCGTCGGTCGGCCCCGAAATGGCAGCCAAGCAGTTCCAGGAACTGCGCTCGCAGGTGCCGCTCCTCTACGCGCTGCTGAGCGTCAACGCCCTCGCCCTCGGCTACACGCACTACGAGGCGTCGCCCGTCTGGATGTCGCTCCTCGTGCCGGGCGCACTCGCTGCGATCGGCGGCCTTCGGGCCATCGCCTGGCTGCGCTACGACCCGGACAGCTTCGACCACGCCGCGATCATCCACCTTCTGCGCCGCACGGCCGCGCTCGGCTGCATCCTTTCGGCGGCCTACATCGTCTGGTCGCTGAGGCTGACGGTCTTCGGCGGGCCGGACGAGCGGGCGCATGTCGCCATGTTCGTCGGCATCACGGTGATCGGCTGCATCTTCTGCCTCAGCCATCTGCCGCAGGGCGCGGTCCTCGTGGCGAGCTTCACCACGATCCCCTACCTCCTCTTCTACCTCCTCGCGTCGGGCAACACCGTTTACATCGCGATCGCACTCAACATCTTCCTCGTCACGCTCGTCGTCATGCGGGTGCTGATGAACGGCTTCTCGGCCTTCGCCAAGCTCGTGCAGTCACAGAGCGAGACGGCGCGCCTCAACCGCGAGGTGACGCTCCTCGCTCATACCGACATGCTGACCGGCCTGCCGAACCGCCGCCTGTTCTTCTCGGACCTGCGCCAGATGATGGCGGCGCGCGATGCGGCGAGCGCGCCCCTGTCGCTCGGCGTGATCGATCTCGACCGCTTCAAGGCGGCGAACGACACCTACGGCCACCTCGTCGGCGACCAGATCCTGGCGCAGGTCGGCGCACGGCTGACCGAGGAGTTCGCGGGCTGGGGGAGCGTCGCGCGCCTCGGCGGCGACGAGTTCGCCTTCATCCTGGAAGCCGACGGCGAGAGCGCCATCGCCCTGATGACTGGCGTCTGCCAGCGGCTCGCCGAGCCCTATCTCACGGACGGCGTCACGATCTCGATCGGCGCCTCCTGCGGCATCGCGACGACGACCGGGATGAAGCTCGACGCGTCCACCCTCTACGAGCGTGCGGACTATGCACTCTACACGTCCAAGAGCTCGCGCCGCGGCCTGCCGACCCTCTATTCGGAAGCCCACGAGGCGGCCGTGCGATCGGAGCGGGCCGTGGAAGCGGCGCTCCAGGCGGCCGACCTCGACCGGGAGCTGACGATCCATCTCCAGCCGGTGGTGAACGCGCGGACGCACGCCCTGTCCGCGGTCGAGGTTTTGGCGCGCTGGACCTCCCCGACGCTCGGGCCCATCAGCCCGGCGGTGTTCGTGCCGGTCGCCGAACGCACCGGCATCGTCCACCGGCTGACCGTCAAACTCTTCGACATGGCGCTGGCCGCCGCCGCGGACCTGCCCGACACGACGGCCGTCTGCTTCAACCTTTCGGCCCACGACCTGACGTCGCCCGGCACGATCCTTTCGCTGATCTCCGCCCTGCGCAACTCCGAAATCGCACCCTCGCGCATCGTCTTCGAACTGACGGAAACGGCGATGCTGCGCGATTTCGAGGCAGCGCGTGAAGCGCTCGGCGTTCTCTCCGCGCTGGGCGCGCAGATCGCGATCGACGACTTCGGCACCGGCCACGCCAGCCTCAGCTACCTTCGCGAGCTGCCGATCGGCCGCGTCAAGATCGACCGCAGCTTCGTCTCGGGCGAGAAGGCGCTGGAACGCCGCGATCTTCTGGGCGCCGTGATCGCCATGTGCCGTTCGCTCGGGCTTCCCTGCGTCGCCGAGGGCGTCGAGACCGAAGAGCAGATGGCATTCCTGCGCGAGGCCGGCTGCGACGCGTTGCAGGGCTACCTCATCGCCCGGCCGATGCCCGCCGCAGCGCTCCGCGACTGGATGAAAGCTCCGCGCGCCGTCGCGGCCGCCTGAGCGTCTCGTGCTTGCGCGGCCTGTTGCCCGAGGCTAGGCAACGCGGGAACGAGGTTGCGAAGGAAGCTTTCATGACACCGCGCGTTGCCGTCGTCGGCTGTGGCCACTGGGGTCAGAACCATGTCCGCACCCTCAAGGAGATCGGCGCCCTCGCCGCCCTGTCCGACGCCGATCCCTCGCGCGCCGAGACGCTCGCCGACCGCTTCGCGGTACCCGCCGTCGCCCTCGACGACCTTATCGCCGATCCGTCGATCGATGCGCTGGTCCTCGCGCTGCCGCCCTCCCTGCACGGGCCGACGGCGCGACGCGCGTTCGCTGCCGGCAAGGACGTCCTGGTCGAGAAGCCCATCGGCCTCGATGCCGGCGATGCGGCCGAGACGGCCAAGGCCGCCGCCGAGGCCGGGCGCATCCTGATGGTCGGCCACGTCCTGCGCTTCCATCCCGTGTTCGAACGCCTCGCGGCCGCGGTCGCCGAGGGCCGCATCGGCGCGGTCCGACACATCATCTCGACACGTCTCGGCCTCGGCCGCTTCCTCGGCATGGACGCTGTCTGGGATCTCGCGCCGCACGATCTGTCGTTGGTCCTGACGATCGCCGGCGAGCATCCGTCAGGCATCGAAACGCTGCGCCGCACCGTCCTCAGCGACGAGACCGACGTCGCCGACATCGCGCTTCGCTTCCCGTCCGGCATCGGGGCGGAGATCCACGTCTCGCGCGTCTCGCCGTTCCGCGACCGCCGCTTCACCGTGATCGGGACGGAAGGAATGCTGTGCTTCGACGACCTCGCCCCCGAGGGACAGAAGCTCGCCTTCTACGGCCACCGCGTCTGGCGCGACGGCCGGGCCTTCGCGTTCCAGTCGGCCGATCCCGAGTATCTCGAGACCGAGCCCGGGCTGCCGCTCGACCGGGAACTGCGTCACTTTCTCGAATGCGTCGCCACGCGGCAGACGCCGCGCACGGGCGCGGACGAGGCGGTCGAGACCGTCCGCATCCTGGAGACCGCGTCGCCGCGCGCGGCGCGCTGACGCCTCAGGCGACGAGGCTTTCCGCGCCGACGGCCGGCATCGCCGCCCGTTCGGTGCGGGCGATCACGCCGCCGCCGAGGACCTGCGCGCCCTCCCCCTTGCCAGCGTAAAAGACGCAGGCCTGCCCCGGCGACACGCCGTCCTCGCCCGCCAGGAGCTCGACCACGGGCAGACCGTCAGTTCCACCCGTCAGCCTCGCCGGTGCGGGCGGGCGCGTCGAGCGGATGCGCACGAAGAGATCGATCCCGTCCGTCTCGCCGCTCGGCATCGGCGCCGTGCCGAGCCAGTTCACCGAGCGCAGCGCGAGACGGCGCGTTTCCAGCGCCGAGCGCGGACCGACGATGACGCGCGCCGCGCGAGCGTCGATGCCGACGACGTAGAGCGGCTCGCCCGATGCGATGCCGAGGCCGCGCCGCTGGCCGATCGTGAAGTGGACGATGCCCTGGTGCCGCCCGAGCGACCGGCCGTCGACATGCACGATCTCGCCCGGCTCGCCGGCATCCGGGCGCAGGCGCGAGATCACGTCGCTGTATCGGCCGTTGGCGACGAAGCAGATGTCCTGGCTGTCGGGCTTCGAGGCGACGCCGAGCCCGAAGCGCGCTGCGATCTCGCGCGTCTCGGGCTTCGTCAGGTGCCCGAGCGGAAAGCGCAGGAAGTCGATCTGCTCCTGCGTCGTGCCGTAGAGGAAGTAGCTCTGGTCGCGGTCGAGATCGGCCGGCCGGTAGAGGCTGCGATGGGCGCCGTTCGGCCGCGACAGGATGTAATGCCCGGTCGCCAGCGCATCGGCGCCGAGGTCGCGCGCGGTGGCGAGGAGATCGCGGAACTTGACCGTCTGGTTGCAGGCGACGCAGGGAATCGGCGTCTCGCCCGCCAGATAGCTCGCGGCGAACGGATCGATCACCGCCTCGCGGAAGCGCTGCTCGTAGTCGAGGACGTAGTGCGGAATGCCGAGGATCTCGGAGGTCCGTCGCGCGTCGGCGATGTCCTGACCGGCGCAGCAGGCGCCGGCGCGCTTGGGCGTCGCGCCGCCGTCGTAGAGCTGCAGCGTGATGCCGACGACGTCGTAGCCCTCGTCCTTGAGAATCGCGGCGGTGACCGACGAATCGACGCCGCCCGACATGGCGACCACGACGCGCGTCTCGGCGGGCGCATTCGGCAGGTCGAGACTGTTGAGCATGGCAGGCAAACTCTCATGCGCCGGCCGTGCCGGCAGGTAAGCGTTCCTTTTACCGGGAGCGCGCTGGCGTGCCAACCATCGGTTCGCACTCGGCTTCTCGGCCCGGGCGGATCGCTGCCGCATCTGGGCCCGGCCGGAGCTTGATTCAACCTGTTATCGAATTGCTAATAAGGGCTTAGCGGAATGTTTAGAGCCGCCGGTCTAGCTTGAACGTGGCGATTAGGTCTTTGCGTAGTGTAGAGAGTTCAATGACCGATCAGGTTAGACCAAGAGTGAAATACGTCATTGGCCCCGATGGGAGTCCGCTGACGATCGCCGACCTCCCGCCCTCCAATACGAGGCGCTGGGTGATCCGCCGCAAGGCGGAAGTGGTCGCGGCGGTGCGCGGTGGGCTCCTCAGCCTCGACGAGGCCTGCTCGCGCTACACGCTGACCGTGGAAGAATTCCTGTCGTGGCAGGCGTCGATCGACAGCCACGGCCTGGCCGGGCTGCGCACCACTCAGCTGCAGGAGTATCGCAAGAAGATCGATCTGCACTGATCGATCGACGCGCGAGGGAATCGAAGGGCCGGGCCGCAGGGCGCCGGCCCTTTTTCGTGCCGCGGGGATAGCTTATGCCCCGCACGAAAAAGGCCCGGTCGCCAGAAGCGGCCGGGCCTTCGTCGAGAATCGAGTGCGGCGGGAGGCGTCAGGCGACCGCGGTGCGCCGATCGTCCCCGGCGTCGCGCTGCTCGAGCTTTTCGGCGTTGACGAGATCCGCCTCGGCCTCCTCGAGCGCGATGCGCGCGGCATTCATCTGGATGCGCAGGTCGCCGGCCGAATTCGTCAGGTTGTCGCGGCGGGTGCGCGCAGCCTTGGCGAAGGTCGGATAAGCGAAATGGTTGAGGTCCGTGATGCCGGACTTCTTTTCCTCGCTCGCGATCTGGGCGTCGAGCTCGCCGGCCATCCGCTCGAACTCGTTCAGCATCATCTGCAGCTGGTCGGCCTGACGGCGCTTCTCGGCCACCTTGAAGCGCGCCAGCCGAACCAGGTTGTCACGTTTGGCCATGACGCCCTCATCTCCTGTGTTCCATAGGGGTTCTCGACATGAACCCCCGTTTCGCGACGCTCGTGCGGCTTCAGGCAAGCCTCGGCGGCTACACCTTAACCGTCTGTTTACGCGCGCCGTTAATCATAGCCATGGATCATTTAAGGCAGGGTAAACCGATCAGGTTCAAGTCGAGGCGAGGATGCGACGTGCTTTCCGAATGGGATCCCACACATCTTCGCCGCGATACGGACACAGATCGAAAGACTCGGTTGAACAAAGGATTTGAGCGGAAGGCATTGTTAACCATTCACTGGCACGATGGCTTTCAGCTCTAAGACGAACTCCAACCTTGTCGGTCCCCCCGCCCCGGCCGGGCTGATGCAGAGGATTTAACTGATGCGCGTTCTTTTGATTGAGGATGACAGCGCGATCGCGCAAAGCATCGAACTCATGCTGAAGTCCGAGAGCTTCAACGTCTACACGACGGATCTCGGCGAAGAGGGTGTCGATCTCGGCAAGCTCTACGACTACGACATCATCCTTCTCGACCTGAATCTCCCGGACATGTCGGGCTACGAGGTCCTGCGGACGCTGCGTCTGGCCAAGGTCAAGACGCCCATCCTGATCCTGTCTGGCATGGCGGGCATCGAGGACAAGGTGCGCGGTCTCGGCTTCGGCGCTGACGACTACATGACCAAGCCCTTCCACAAGGACGAGCTGGTCGCCCGCATCCACGCCATCGTACGCCGGTCCAAGGGACACGCCCAGTCGGTCATCGTGACCGGCGACCTGACGGTGAATCTCGACGCCAAGACGGTCGAGGTGAACAGCCAGCGCGTGCACCTTACGGGCAAGGAATACGCCATGCTGGAGCTGCTTTCGCTCCGAAAGGGCACGACGCTCACCAAGGAAATGTTCCTGAACCACCTCTACGGCGGCATGGACGAGCCCGAGTTGAAGATCATCGACGTCTTCATCTGCAAGCTGCGCAAGAAGCTGGCGACGGCGACCGAGGGCAAGAACTACATCGAGACGGTCTGGGGCCGCGGCTACGTGCTTCGCGAGCCGGAATCCGACACCCGCGCCGCCTGAGCCGTCCCACCCATCTGGCAAAAGCCTGCCCTTCCCATCGCGGAATGGCGGGCGTTTTCGTGCTCAGGCCGCGGCCGGCTCGGCCACCGCGACGAAGGGCGAGACCCAGTCGAGAAGTGAGGCGCGGTCGAAGGGGCGGAAGATGAAGCCGTCGGCGCCCGCACGCTTGGCACGGGTCATCGTGCCGAGATTGGATTCCACCAACGACACCAGGATCTTCGCCTTCGCCGTCTTCGGATCGGCGCGCAGGGCCCGCACCGAGGCGTCCACCGTCGTGCTGGGAAGCGAGGCCGAAACCAGCACCAGGACCGGCGCGGCGATGCGGGGCTCGGCCAGGAGGCGGGCCGCCGCCGCGACGCTCTCGGCACCGATTGTCTCGAGATCGACACCCGTCAGAATGCGCGCGGCGACCTTGGCGACGATGCTGGATTCGTCGATGACGAGGCAGACGGACATGCGAGCGGCTCCGGCTTGCCGCCGGCGGGAAACCGGCGTTCGAGAGGAACCCTAGCAGCCGACCTTTTCGGACGCGTTCACGAGGACGACCAACGGATCGTCAACGCGATGCGTCGATTGCAACCTTTTCGTCCGCGTCGGCGGTGTCGGCGGCCTCGGCGATCGGCGCCACCCGGAACACGGCCTCCTCGTCGCTCTGCTCCAGTGTGACGGCGAGCTTCGCCTCACGCGCCAGAAGCAGGGCGTAATAGGGCTGGATGCCGTGGGCGTCGATCGAATCGGGCGTCGCCTCGCCGGCCAGAAGCTCGCGGAACTTCGCCGGAACGCGCAGCGGCTTGCCGCGCGAGGTGATCGTGAAGCGCGCCACCGGCTCGAGCTGCTCGATCACCACCTCGACCTCGCGCCCCCGCGGCACGGATGCGTTGGCGACGACGAGAAGGTTGAGCACCAGCTTGGCGATGTTCTTCGGCACGTAGGCGCGCTCGCCCGACCACTGCAGGTTAGCCTTCTCGAACGCCATCCAGCCCTCGGCGACGGTCTTTGCGTCGCCCATGTCGATCTGCGCCGTGGAGGAGCCCGACGCGCCGTAGGCGATCCGCGCGAACTGCAGCTTGGCCACCGCGCTCTTCGTCGAGGAGCGCACGAGCGCCATCGATTCCGGATCGTCCGGCATGTCGTCGAGAAGTTCGAGCCCGCTCTGGATCGCCCCGACCGGGGAGATGATGTCGTGGCAGAGGCGGCTGGCCAGGAGGGCCGCCAGATCCGGCGCGGACAATGCGGGCAGGTTCGTCATCGGCGTTCCGTCTTGGTTAACATTCGATGAAAATCGGACACAATCGCCCTATCACGCGGCCGCCCGTGCGGCGAGGCAAAGCCGGGCCGCCGGCACCCTTTCCGCCGCCTGTGGCATCCCGACGACACCTGACGGAGCGGCAGGCATCGGCGTTAGGGAAGCGGAAACCATGCATCGCGCAAGCTGTGGACGAGACCTTCGTCCGCTCGCTCATAGGGCGCCCGGACCGTCACAGCCTTCGGAAGGATTCCCGCGATGAACCGCACGACCCGGCTGGTCCGCCGCCTCGCCCTCGCCGCCATGGCCGCCGTGGCGCTGCCGGCGTCGATCGGCCTGTCCACCCTGCCCGCGAGCGCCCAGGCGCAGAGCGGCGGCTACACGATGGAGGAGATCGTCGGCGAAGGGCACCGCTTCTTCGGCGCGACGGCCGGCGGGCTCGCCACGGTGATCGAGCGCGCCTTCCAGGAGCGCGGCCTGCCCAACGGCTACATCCTCGGCGAGGAAGGCTCCGGCGCCTTCATCGGCGGCCTGCGCTTCGGCGAAGGCACCCTCTTCACCAAGAACGCCGGCGAGCACCGCATCTTCTGGCAGGGCCCGTCGATCGGCTTCGATGCCGGCGGCGACGGCGCGCGCACCATGATGCTCGTCTACAACCTGCCGTCGGTCGAGGGCGTCTACGGCCGCTTCATCGGCATGAGCGGCAGCGCCTATCTCGTCGGCGGCGTCGGCATGACCTTCCTGCAGCGCGATGCGATCACGCTGGTGCCGATCCGCACCGGCGTCGGCGCCCGTCTCGGCGTCAATGTCGGCTATCTCAAGCTGACGCCGACCGCGACCTGGAACCCGTTCTGAGGGGGAACGCCGCGCTAGGCAGGCCGGGTCGGATTGACGTATGACAGTCCGACGCGGCCGTCGTCCGGTCGCCTTTCTGGCCTATGTCGACCTACGGCATCCGCCAGGCACGAGGTCGAACGTTTCATGATCGCAACCGCGCTCGTCTTCGCGCTCGGCGCCCTGGTCGCCAGCTTCCTGGCCCTCGTCTTCGCGCCGATCCTGTGGAGCAACGCCCAGCGTCTCGCGCGGCGCGAGTTCGAGGCCAACATCCCGGCCTCCGTGCGCGAGATGCGCGCCGAGATCGACGCCGCGCGCGCAAGGGCAGCCTTCGATCTCGGACGGGAAGCGATGCGGCATCGCGCCGCGCAGGAGACGGTGGCGCGCGAGCGCACCGAGGCCGGTCATGCCATCCTTGAAAACGGCCAGCTTCTCGCCCGGCAGGTCGAGCTCGACCGCGAGATCGCGGCGAGCAGCGGCCGCATCCGTCTCCTCGAGGACCAGATCGGCATGCTGACGCAGGAGCGCGACGCGCTTCTGGCGACGCGCCGGGACCTGCGCGCGCGTCTCGAACGCCGCGAGGGCGAACTGGCAGGCCTCTCCGCCAAGCACGCAAACCTCAGCGAGCGCTTCGATGCGCAGCGGTTCCAGCTGGCGTCCGCGGAAGCGCGGGTCGGCGAACTCACCGCCGCCCTCACCCCGCCACCGCCTGCGGCCACCGGGCCGCTCGCTGCGACGGTTTCCGCATCACGGCCCGTTCCGCAGGCGCTGGCGTCGGCAAAGCCTGAGGCCTCCCTTGCCCCCCCGGCTCCGGCGCCGACGGCGGCCACGGGCCCGACCGGAAGCAGCCGGCTTCGGGCCGCCATCGCGCGCACGGGCGCCGCGAAACCCGCGGCTACGCCGGCCGACCACGCGGAAATCCGCGAGCGCATCGGCGACATCGCGGCGCGCGTCATTCATGAGCGGATCAAGGTCGAAGGGTCCGATTCGCAGCTTGCGCGCTTCATCGCCGAGGCGCCGCAGCCGAGCGGCGACGACGAGCCGTTCCTCGCCGACCGCGTGCGCAGCCTTCAGGCCGGCGAAGCGACCGCCGCACCGGAGACGGCAGTGCCGACCGCACCGGGGGCGACGGTCACGACCGCGCCGGGAAAGCCAAATGGTGCAGGACGAGCGCGGCGGAAGTCGCGACGTTGAGGCTGTCGAGCCCCGGCGCCATCTCGATGCGCACGGGGCGGCAGCGGGTCATCACCGCATCCTCCAGCCCATCCCCTTCCGCCCCGAGAAACAGGGCGCGGGGCCGGGTATCCCGGATATCGCGCAGCGCATCCGCGGCGTTCGGCGTGAGCGCGAGGCACTCGTAACCCATCGACGACAGGCGCTCCGCGATGGCCGACGCACCGCCCCAGCGCGCGAACGGCACGGTGAACACGGTTCCGACGGACACCCGGATCGCCTTGCGATAGAGCGGATCGCAGGCCCGCTCGTCGAGGATTACCGCCCCCGCGCCGAAAGCCGCGGCATTGCGAAAGATCGCCCCCATGTTGTCGTGGTTGGACAGGCCGCAGGCGACGACGAGGTTTCCCCTCGCGTCGAGGGTCATGCGCAGCGCCGCTTCGATCGCATGATCCCCGGCGGCCGGCACGGGTTCGGCCAAAGCCATCACCCCGCGATGAACCGGAAAGCCGGCGATCCGATCGAACACGTCGCGCTCGGCCCGGTAGACCGGCACATCCGCCGGCAGCCGGGAGAGCCGCGCGCCCAGACCCTCCAGTCGCTGGCGCAGCACCAGGAGGCTCACCGGGCGAAACCGGCTTGAAGCAAGGATCTGGTCGAGGACCACCGCCCCTTCCGCGATGAACTGGCCGCTGCGCGTCAGGTCGCGCTCGCGCACATCGCGATACGCGGCGATTCGCGAATCGGCGGGATCGAGGATGTCGATGACGACCGGGCGTTCCGGAGCCTGCCGCGCTTCGTCCATCGCTCACTCCCCCATCCCGACCTCGACGCGTGGCCGACGACCGACCGCTCACGCAAAGTCGGCGACATGAAGCAGAGGCGAATTTTGAAGGAGAAGATGACTGGTACGCCCAAGGGGAATCGAACCCCTGTTTGCGCCGTGAGAGGGCGCCGTCCTAACCGCTAGACGATGGGCGCGAACCAGTGATCGGGGATATAGCCAGCCCGTTCCGCCTTGGCAAGCGCTTTCTGCGGTTCACCGCGCGGTTTGCGCGGGAGGCTTGACGGCCGACAGCGGGTAGCGCGCCGCGAGCGTGCCGGAGCCGAGGTCGATGAGGACGAGCGACTGCGTGCCGTCGGCGGCTTCCACGGTCAAAAGCGCATTGTCGCCGTTGAGAGCGGTCGCGACGACGCGCGCGCCCGCGCCGATCGCCACAGGCGGCAGCGTGCCGGCGGCGCGCTGCGCGCCCTCGCCGTCCTTGGTGCGATAGACAACGGCGCTCAGAACCGCGATAAGCCCGACGAACAGGACGGCGATCGAGATCGCGAGCAGGCGGACCATCTTGCGCCGCACCTTCTCGAAGGCCGGATCATTCGGCGCGCCGGCCGTTTCATTGTTTCCCGTCACGTTCTTCCCGCGCCGCTGGAGTGTCAGATGTCGATCGTTGGTACAGGGGGAGACGAAACCGACGCAAGCGCGTTCGTGGTGGGTGACGCCGACGCGGGGCGTCGGCTCGATCAGTTCCTGGCCGCAGCGCTCGGCGGCGAGCTGTCGCGCTCGCGCCTCCAGTCCCTGATCGAGGACGGACAGGTCCGCATCGACGACGAAACCGTGACCATCCCGAAGCGCAAGGTCGTGGCGGGCGAGACGGTGCAACTCGACATGCCGGAGGCGGCCGCCCCGGAACCGACGCCCGAGGACATCCCGCTCGACATCCTTTATGAGGACGACCACCTCGTCGTCCTCGACAAGCCGGCAGGGCTCGTGGTGCATCCGGGGCCGGGCAACTGGACGGGCACGCTGGTCAACGCCCTCCTCTTCCACTGCGGCGACACGCTGTCTGGCATCGGCGGCGTGAAGCGTCCCGGCATCGTGCACCGGCTCGACAAGGACACGAGCGGCGTCATGGTCGTCGCCAAGTCCGACACCGCACACCGCTCGCTGGCCAAGCAGTTCGCCGCCCACGGGCAGGATGGTCGGATGGAACGCGCCTACCAGGCCGTGGTCTGGGGCATGCCGTCGCGCCCCGTCGGGACCGTCGAGGCCGCACTCGGGCGCTCCAACTCCGACCGCACCAAGCGCCAGGTCGTGCCCGAGGGCCGGCCGGACGCGCGCCATGCGGTCACCCATTTCGAGGTCCTGGAGCGCTTCGGCACGGAGGGCGCCAACGCCTCGCTGATCGCCTGCGTCCTCGAGACGGGCCGCACCCATCAGATCCGCGTCCATATGAGCCATATCGGCCATCCGCTGATCGGCGACGAGGTCTACGGCGCGCATTTCCGCACCAAGGCGAAGAAGCTCGGGGAAGTCGGTGAGGTCGTCGCCGCCTTTCCCCGTCAGGCCCTCCACGCCTTCCGCCTCGTGTTCGAGCATCCGGTGACGGGGGAATCGATGGAGTTCGAGACCGATCCGCCGGCCGACCTGCAGGAACTTCTCGAAGCGCTGGGCCGTTTGGACGGCTGACAGGCCTGCGATGACGGCGGGCGCTGCGATCCGGCGTCTCTACCGAGTGAACGAAATGTAACCTTCGTTCGCCCTCCTCCGGCCGTGTAATCGGGGCATAGAGCCACCATATCGAAGCTCGGCGGGGTGCGCCTTGAGGGTACCCCGCAGCCGATCGGCTCGGCATCGAGCGATCCAGGCAGAAGGAGGGTTCCATATGGCGAGAGCCAATCTTCCCAGCATCGCATCCGGCGAAGGCGGCCTCAGCCGCTACCTCGACGAGATCCGGCGTTTTCCGATGCTGGAGCCGAACGAAGAATACATGCTGGCCAAGCGCTATGCCGAACACGACGATCGCGGCGCGGCCCACAAGCTCGTGACCAGCCATCTGCGCCTCGTGGCGAAGATCGCGATGGGCTATCGCGGCTACGGGCTGCCGATCGGCGAGGTCGTGTCCGAGGGCAATGTCGGCCTGATGCAGGCGGTCAAGCGCTTCGACGCCGACCGCGGCTTCCGTCTGGCCACCTACGCGATGTGGTGGATCAAGGCCTCGATCCAGGAATACATCCTGCGGTCGTGGAGCCTCGTGAAGATGGGCACGACGGCCAACCAGAAGCGCTTGTTCTTCAACCTGCGCAAGATGAAGAGCCGCATCCAGGCGCTCGACGAGGGCGACCTGCGCCCCGATCAGGTCCAGCAGATCGCGACCTCGCTCGGCGTGTCCGAGGAGGAGGTCGTTTCGATGAACCGCCGCCTGTCGGGCGACGCCTCGCTGAACGCGCCGATCCGCGCGACGGAAGGCGAGTCGGGCGAGTGGCAGGACTGGCTGGTCGATCAGTCCGAGAACCAGGAGGATATCCTGGTCGAGCAGGACGAACTCGAGCAGCGCCGCGGCATGCTGCAACGGGCGATGGACGTCCTGAACGATCGCGAGCGTCGCATCTTCGAGGCGCGGCGCCTTGCCGAGGACCCGCTGACGCTGGAGGCTCTGTCGGGCGAGTTCGACATCAGCCGCGAGCGTGTGCGCCAGATCGAGGTGCGCGCCTTCGAGAAGGTGCAGAAGGCGGTGCAGGATACGGCGGAAGCCGCTCGCCGCTCGCTGCGGGTCGTCGAGGACGCCCACGCCTGACGCGGCGGACTACCGAGTTATGAAAAAGGGCCGGTCTCCCGCGAGACCGGCCCTTTCTTTTGGCTTCGACCGCGCGGCCGTTAGGTCCGGCTGTTCCAGGCGTCGATCGCCTCGCGGAACACGCGCTCACCGGGAATGCCTTTCTCGATCGACATCAGCGCCCGCTGGCCGGACGTGTAGGCGATCGGAATGTCGATCCACTCCTGGCTGCGCAGGAGCGCGAGATTGCTTTGGATCGCCTGCGGCAGGTCGTTCAGGGCGATGATGAAGAACCCGTCGGAAATCTTGCCGGCGACGCCGATCAGCGGCTCGCCGCGCGCCTGCTCCGTCGGCTTCAGCGCCAGCCGCTGCACGTTCTCGATCTGGCCGCCGGGGAAATTGGCCGGCGTGTCGAAGAGGATCTCGATCACGTGGCTCGCGGGCAGCGTCGTGTCGGCGTTTCGGCGGATGGTCATCGTCATCTTGAGGTTCGTGTCCGGCACGTCGACCACCGCCCGGATCACCGGCTCGGCCGGCCGACCCTCGGCCGGGGGCTCGTTGTCGAGACTCCAGACGACGTTGCCGGTCTGCTGCGTGCCCTCGCGATTGGCCGACCGCTCCTCGTAGAACACCGCGCGCTGGCCGACCGGCACGGTACCGGCCGCCACCTGCGGCGTCGAAGCGGGTGCCTGGGGCGCGGGCGTCGCGCTCGGCTCGGGTACGGCGGGCGTCGGAGCCGGCGTCGTCTCCGTGGCCGGCGACGGCGCGATCGTCGCGGCGGCGACGTTGGTCCCCTCCTCGAAGGCGTTCGGCGCGTTGGTGCCCGGTCCCTCGTCCACCTCGCTCCCGTCCGGCAGGAGGCGCTGGGTGAACTGTCGGCCGCCCGGCGCGGGCGGCGTCGTCGTCGGCGTCGCCGGGGCGACGTCGGTTACGGTGCCGCTCGGCGGCGCGGCGGTCTCGGGCGTCGTTCCGGCCTCGGGGGCCGAAGCCTCGCCGCTGTCGGTCGTCTGGCCGGGCGCGGTCCCGGCCGGAACCGATGCCGTCTGCGGTGTGCCGAGAACGACGGAGCGGATATCGTCGAGATAGAGATAGCCAAGGGCGCCGAGCCCGACCAGCGCCACCACGGCGACACCGGTGAAGAGCGGCGAGCGGGTTCGGCTGGCGGCGCGGCGCGGCGCATAGCGCGGGGCACCGAGATCCGCCTCGGGAATGCCCGACAGCATCGCGCCCGGCGAGGGCGTCGCCGACGGAGCGGGAACGGGGCTCGCGGGCCGGAGGCCGCCGCGCGCGGCGGACCGCGGCTCTGGCCTGTCAGACGTCTGGTCCTTCGCGCGCCGCTCGCGCATCGGCGGCGCCGGTGGCGGCGCGATGCGTGCGGGCGCTCGAAGGCCGGCGCCGGGCGCTCCGCCGGGCGAGGCTCGGCAGCGGCAGGCGGGCTATAGGCGGGAGGCGCGGACGGCGCGGGGCGCGACGGCGCGACGGGCGCGGCGTCTCCCGGCCGCATGGTCGGTGTGGCGCGCGGAAACGCCGGGACCGGCGCGCGCGGGGGAGCACGCTCCGGCTCCGGCGCTGCGTAGGACGGAGCGGGCTCGGGAGCGGCAGGCACCGGCTCGGGCGGGACAGGCTCTGGGGCTGGCGTTGCGACCGGAGGCGGAGCGACGGGCGCTTCGACCGGCGCAGCGGTGCCCTCGACGCTCTGGTAGTAGGCCTCCGACTCGGCGATCGCGTCTTCCAGCACGCGATAGCGCTGCTCCGCGACCTCGGCGGCCAGCGGCGGGTCGGCGGACTGGATCTGCCGCGTGATGGCGGCCCGTGCCTTCTCGTAGACCTTGGCCCGCAACTGCGGCGTGGCATTCGGCAAGCCGTCGATGGTCTTGCGGAGGACGGCGGTCAGATTCGCCATGAAGCGCTGCACTCACTCGAGGTCGGTACCGGGAACGGACCGAGCCTCGCGGCGATCCAGCACCCGTCCGGCTCCGCCGCGCCGGTCGATCCCGCCTGCCAGGGAATCGCGACGGGAGGGGCCGATGGAAGGAAGGCGGATCGCCTCCCCTCCCGGTTGTGGACGAACCCCGCCTTCGAGAAAGCGGGGGCCGCGCGGCGCAGCCGAAAGCTCGAACGAACCTAGAAACCTTTTATCAAGGTTTCATTAATCTTGAAACGGATCGCGGACAAGGATCGTGTCGTCACGCTCCGGCGAGGTGGACAGTAGCGTCACCGGCGCGCCCACGAGTTCCTCGATCTGGCGCACGTACTTGACCGCCTGCGCCGGAAGGTCGCCCCAGGACCGCGCGCCGGCCGTCGTGCCCTTCCAGCCCTCGAACGTCTCGTAGACCGGCTTCACGCGCTTCTGGGCGGCGAGACTCGCGGGGAAATAGTCGATCCGCTCGCCGTCCAGCTCGTAGGCCGTGCAGATGCGGATCTCGTCCATCCCGTCGAGGACGTCGAGCTTGGTCAGCGCCAGCCCGTGGATGCCGTTGATCGCGACCGCCTGTCGCACCAGCACCGCGTCGAACCAGCCGCAGCGGCGCTTGCGGCCGGTGACCGTGCCGAACTCGTGGCCCTTGGTGCCGAGAAACTCGCCGACCTCGTTGTCCTGCTCGGTCGGGAACGGCCCCTCCCCGACGCGCGTCGTGTAGGCCTTCGTGATGCCGAGCACGAAGCCGAGGCTGGACGGCCCGAGGCCGGAGCCCGCCGCCGCCTGCCCCGCCACCGTGTTGGAGGAGGTGACGAACGGATAGGTGCCGTGGTCGATGTCGAGAAGCGTCCCCTGGGCGCCCTCGAAGAGGATGCGGTCGCCCGCCTTGCGGCGTTCGTCGAGAAGGCGCCAGACCCGGTCGATGTAAGGGGTGATCTCGGCGGCCACCGAGGTCAGTTCCTCGAGGATCGCCGAAGCCTCGACCTCCGGCTGGCCGAGGCCGCGCCGAAGCGGGTTGTGGTGGGCGAGCAGGCGCTCGATGCGCTCAGGGAGCGCTTCCGGCTCGGCGAGGTCCATCACGCGGATCGCGCGGCGGCCGACCTTGTCCTCGTAGGCCGGGCCGATGCCGCGGCCCGTGGTGCCGATCTTGGTGCCGGCCGCGGCCGCCTCGCGCGCGGCGTCGAGCTCACGGTGCAGCGACAGGATCAGCGATGCGTTGTCAGCGATGCGCAGGGTGTCCGGCGAGATCGCGACGCCCTGGCCCTCGAGGCGCTTCTTCTCGGTGACGAAGTGGTGCGGGTCGAAGACGACGCCGTTGCCGATCACCGAGAGCTTGCCCTTCCGCACCACGCCCGACGGCATGAGCGAGAGCTTGTAGGAGACGCCGGAGACGACCAGCGTGTGCCCGGCATTGTGGCCGCCCTGGAATCGCACGACGACGTCGGCCCGCTCCGAGAGCCAGTCGACGATCTTGCCCTTCCCTTCGTCTCCCCACTGGGAACCGACGACGACGACGTTAGCCATGCAGTCTCCTCGAAGGCGTCCCGCCCTCACGATGCTGATCTTCGGGCGCGCGAAAGACCCGTCGGGGGTCCGCCGGCGCAAACGCGGCGGACTATAGTCAAGGCTTTGCGGCAGCGCGAGGTCGCGAGCCGCCTTTTTCACACGATCGAACCGAGAATTAAGCCATGCGAACGATTGCCTGTGACGCGGCGATCCGCGAAAGCTCCAGCATGCTGAAGCGACTCGCCCACCCCGCCGTTCTCCTCCTTCTCACCGCGTTCATCTGGGGCGCCAACGCGGTGGCGGGGAAGCTGTCCGTCGGCCATATCTCGCCGATGAGCCTGACGCTCCTGCGCTGGGTCGGGGCGCTGATCCTCCTCTTCCCCTTCGCGCGTCCGCATCTGAGAAGCGACGGGCCGACCATCCGGCGCCACTGGCTCTATTTCGTCGGCCTCGGCCTTCTCGGCTTCACCTCGTTCAACGCGCTGTTCTATGTCGCGATGGGTTATACGAGCGCGATCAACGCGATGATCATCCAGGCCGCGATGCCGCTGGTCGTCTTCGTCGGCATGTTCCTGTTCTTCCACATCCGCGTGTCGGTTCTGCAGGTCGTCGGCTTCGCGCTGACGCTGGTCGGCGTCCTCCTCGTCGCCTCGCACGGGCATCCCGAGACGATCCTCGTGCTCGACCTCAACATCGGCGACGCGATGATCCTCGCCTCGACGACGATCTTCGGCGTCTACACGATCCTCCTGTCGCGCAAGCCGCGCGTCCATTGGCTGAGCTCGATCTTCCTCCTCAGCCTCGGCGGCGCGCTCGGAGCGGTGCCGCTGCTCGTCTGGGAGGTCGCGGCGGGGCTGACCTTCGCACCGGATGCGCAGGGCCTCCTGATCCTCGCCTTCACGATCGTCTTCCCGTCGATCCTCAGCCAGGCGCTCTACATCAAGGGCGTCGAGATGATCGGCGCCAACCGGGCGAACATCTTCGTCAACACCGTGCCGGTCTTCGGCGCGATCCTTGCGGTGTTGATCCTCGCCGAGCCGTTCCACGCCTATCATCTAGTGGCGCTGTCGCTCGTTCTCGGCGGCATCGCGCTGGCCGAGCGTGGCAAGCGCGCCGCGCAGCCCGCGGCGGAATGAGAAAGGGCGGAGCGGTTTCCCGCTCCGCCCTCCCGCAGATCCGATGGCCTTTCGGCCGATCAGACGTCGAAGGTCAGCATCTTCGCCTGGCCGATCGCGTTGAGGCCGCGCAGTTCGTCGAGGAATTCCTCGCTCAGCGGCTCGTCGAGATAGATGATCGCGATCGCGCTGCCGCCCTGCTCGTCGCGGCCGAGGTGGAAGTTGGCGATGTTGATCCCGGCCTTGCCGAAGGCGGTGCCGATCTGGCCGATGACGCCCGGCACGTCCTGGTTGGCCGTGTAGAGCATGTAGCGGCCGACGTCGGCCTCCATGTTGATGCCCTTGATCTGGATGAAGCGCGGTTTGCCGTCCGAGAAGGTCGTACCTGCCACCGAGCGCGTCTGCTTCTTGGTCTTCACGGTGACCATGATGTAGCCGTCGAAGACGCCGGTCTTGTCGCGGCGCACCTCGGAGACGGCGATGCCGCGCTCCTTGGCCATCAGCGGCGCCGAGACCATGTTCACCGTCTGCACCTGCGCCTTCAGGAGGCCGGCGATCGCGGCCGCCGACAGGGCGCGCGTGTTCATCGTGCCCGGCGCGCCGTCGTAAAGGATCTCGACCGCGTCGATCGGCTCTTCCGTCAGCTGGCCCGCGAAGGAGCCGAGGATTTCGGCGAGCTTCACGTAAGGGGTCAGGATCGGCGCCTCTTCGGCGGTGATCGAGGGCATGTTCAAGGCGTTCGAGACCGCGCCCTTCACAAGATAGTCGGCCATCTGCTCGGCGACCTGCAGCGCGACGTTCTCCTGCGCTTCCGTCGTGGAGGCACCGAGATGAGGGGTGCAGACCACGTTGTCGAGGCCGAAGAGCGGGCTGTCGGTCGCCGGCTCCACCTCGAACACGTCGATGCCCGCGCCCGCCACGTGGCCGGACTTAATGGCCTCTGCGAGGTCCTTCTCGACGATCAGACCGCCGCGCGCGCAGTTGATGATGCGCACGCCCTTCTTCATCGTGGCGATCGCCTTGGCGTCGATGATGTTGCGGGTCTTGTCGGTGAGCGGGGTGTGAAGCGTAATGAAGTCGGCGCGCTTGAAGAGGTCCTCGAGCTCCACCTTCTCGATGCCGAGCTGGGCCGCGCGCTCCTCCGAGAGGAACGGGTCGAAGCCGATCACCTTCATCTTCAGGCCGACGCCGCGGCTTGCCACGATCGAGCCGATGTTCCCGCAGCCGACGACGCCGAGCACCTTGCCGGTGATCTCGACACCCATGAAGCGGTTCTTCTCCCACTTGCCGGCCTGCGTCGAGGCGTCGGCGGCGGGCATCTGGCGGGCCACCGCAAACATCATCGCGATGGCATGCTCGGCCGTCGTGATCGAGTTGCCGAAGGGCGTGTTCATCACGATGATGCCCTTCCGCGAGGCGGCCGGGATGTCGACATTGTCGACGCCGATGCCGGCGCGGCCGATGACGCGAAGGTTCGGCGCGGCGTCGATCACCTTTTCCGTCACCTTGGTGGCGGAGCGGATGGCAAGGCCGTCATACTGGCCGATCACCTCGAGGAGCTTGTCCTTGTCCTTGCCGAGGTCGGGGAGGTAGTCGACCTCGACGCCCTTGTCCTTGAAGATCTGGACGGCGGTCGGGGACAGCTTGTCGGAAACGAGAACGCGCGGAGCCATCAGGCTTCTCCTGCAGCTTTCGGCATCGAGCGATGCCTGGAAACGGGGATGAACGAAGGAGCCCGCCCCTCGTATCGGGGCGGGTCATGCCGTCAGGTCAGGGCTTCAAGCCAGCGTCGCGCGCTGCGCCTCGTAGGCGTAGGCGATCCAGGGCATCAGGGCCTCGAGGTCGGACGCCTCGACCGTCGCGCCGGCCCAGATGCGAAGGCCTGGAGGGGCGTCGCGATAGGCACCGATGTCGAGGGCGACGCCCTCCTTCTCCAGCTTCGAGGCGACGCCCTTGGCGAAGGCGTCCTGCTCGTCCTTGGAAAGGCCGGTGATCTCGGGCGCCGTGAACTGCAGGCAGACCGAGGTGTTGGAGCGGATCTCGGGGGTCTTCGCGAGGAAGCCGATCCAGTCGTTGGTGGCCACGAACCGGTCGATCACGCCGAGATTCTTGTCGGCGCGCGCCTTCAGAGCCTCGAGACCGCCGATCGATTTCGCCCACTGGAGCGCATCGAGATAGTCCTCGACGCAGAGCATCGACGGCGTGTTGATCGTCTCGCCCTTGAAGATGCCCTCGATCAGCTTGCCGCCCGAGGTGAGGCGGAAGATCTTCGGCAGCGGCCAGGCCGGCTTGTAGGTGGTGAGACGCTCGACGGCGCGGGGGCTGAGGATCAGGACGCCGTGCGCGCCCTCCCCGCCCAGCACCTTCTGCCAGGAGAAGGTGACCACATCGAGCTTGTCGTAAGGCAGGTCCTGCGCGAAGGCCGCCGAAGTGGCGTCGCAGATCGTCAGGCCCTGGCGGCTCGCAGGGATCGCATCGCCGTTCGGCACGCGCACGCCCGAGGTCGTGCCGTTCCAGGTGAACACCACGTCGTGGTCGAAATCGATCTCGGCGAAATCCACGATCTCGCCGTAAGGGGCTTCGAGGACGCGCGCGTCCGCAAGCTTCAGCTGCTTGACCGCATCCGTCACCCAGCCGGAGCCGAAGCTCTCCCAGGCGACCATGTCGACCGGGCGCGCGCCGAGCAGCGACCACATCGCCATCTCGACCGCGCCGGTGTCGGACGCCGGCACGATACCGATGCGATAGTCGTCGGGAACGCCGAGCACGGCGCGGGTGTCGTCGATCGCCTGGGCGAGCTTGGTCTTGCCGATCTTGGCGCGGTGCGAGCGGCCGAGCGGCGCGTCGCTCAGCGCATCCAGCGTCCAGCCGGGACGCTTGGCACAAGGACCAGAGGAAAAGCGGGGATTGGCCGGACGAGCGGCCGGCGGTGCGATAGTCGCCATCAAAAGCTATCCTTACAGATAGAAGCGCCTCGTTGGGGAGGCGTGTCCCAAGTCTGCGGATATGCCCGTCCCGGCCGACGGTCAAGTGACAATCGGGCGACGTTCACGCGAAGCTCACGCCTATTCTATGAAACGCGAGCCCTTCCGAACCGATTTTTGTCCCATCGAAAGACGGAACGGAGGATCACCATGGCGGCCGGAAGAAGCCTGGAGCGTCGGGTTCTGGACAAGGACGAACTCGATCTCGTCGCGAAGACACATCACCCGGCCATCCGCGAACTGGAAGAGGCCGTTCTCGACACCCTTACCCGGCGTCTGCGCGAACGACGCGACCGGGCACAGGCGATCGCGAATCGCCGACGGGGCGCCGCGCGGCGAGGTCAGGGACCCGCGGAGCCTAAAAATTCCGGCATGCGCCAGAAGGCCGGGCTGCTGGCCGCAGCCTTGGCTCGCGTGAACAAGGAGCGCACGCGCCGCGAGCACGAGCGAGCGTCGGATGCCCTGCAGGCCAATGCCCGCCGAGCCCTCAAGCTCAAGCGTGCCGACGCGTGGCGAAGCGCACGCCGGCCCGGCGCCGGTCGCACCGCGCGCGACGGCATGACGCCGTTGGAAAGCGGGAGGGCCCGGCGCATCGGCAGCCCCATGGAAGCGGGACGCGTCTCCCAGTTCGTGCGCGAGCCCCAGGCCGCGCGCGACAACCGCGGCTGATCGCGCCGCGTCCTACCAGAGCTTGAAGCGAAGACCGGCGCGGATCGTGTGCCGGTCGAAGCCCTCGTCCTCGGCCACAAGACGGGCGCCGGACGCGGTGTCGAAGCGGTAGGCGTCGCCGTCCCAGACGTTGAGATAGCGATAGCCGGTGTCGATCGAGAGGCTGTCCGTGACATCGTAGGAGACGCCGGCCGACACGGCGTAGGCGAAGCGCCAGGACGCCGCCCCGTCGTAGACCGCCGACGATCCGCCCGCCGGACAGACCCCCGCTCCGGTGCAGAACGCGGCGCCCGCTACGTCGCCGTAGTCGACATGCACCGCGCCGAGGCCGGCACCGACGTAAGGGGTGAAGCCCGCCACCGTGCCGAGATCGACATAGGCGTTGCCGATGATCTCGACCGCCTCGATCTCTCCCCGCTCGCGCGAAGCACAGGACGCGTCGAAGCCGCAGAACCAGCCGGCGCCGTTGCCGCCCGAAACATCCTGCTTCCAGTAGTCCAGCGTCGCGTCGAAGCGCAGCCAGTCGTTCGCCTTGTAGCCGACACCGCCGCCGACACCGAAGCCGTCGTCGAGGCGCCAGTCGGACATGCGGTTCGTCGCCGTGCCGCCCGGGCCGACGAGGAACTGGGTGCCGCCGAAGGTCGTGTCGAACCCGTAGGTGGCGTCGGCGCGCAGATAGAGGCCGGTTTCGGCGACGGGAATGGCGATTTCCGGCGCCGCAAGAATGTCGATGTCGGCCGCAAACGCGGAGCTCGCGAGCGTCAGGAGGCTTGCGGCAAGGAGATGACGGGCGACGAACATGGCGAGGCTTTCTGCTGGGAGGGCCGCGAAACCTCTCGGCGGCGCGCGCCCCGGAGCTTCCGACCGCACCATCGCCGCCAATGCGTTAATCCCCGGTTAACCATGTCGCTTAACCTTTGCCGAACCTTTCGCCCGGTCCCCACCTGCCCCGAACGCGAAAAGGGCCGCCCGTGAGGGCAGCCCTTTTCGTCGTGTCGATGGCGCCTTGGCTCAGAAGAAGCTGTAGCGAAGACCGGCGCGGACCGTGTGGATGTCGAAGCCGTCGTCGCGCGTCTGGACGCCCGTCGCGCCGTACTGCTTGTCGGCGTTGTCGAACGACCAGGCGTCGCCTTCCCAGACCTTGGTGAAGCGGTAGCCGATGTCGAGAGCGAGCTGGCTCGTCAGGTCGACGCTGGCGCCGGCCATGAGCGCGGTCGCAAAGCGCCAGTCGTCCAGACCCTCATGGGTGCCGGAATAGGGCGTGTAGCTCGGGCTGCAGGGCGGGCAGACTTCGTTCGACTTCACGTCGTCGTACTTGACGTAGGCCGTGCCGACGCCGGCGCCAAGGTAGGGCGTGACGACGCCGAAGCTCGGCAGGTCGACATAGGCGTTCGCCATGATCGTCCAGACGTCGGCCTTCGAGCGGTCGTTGTAGTTGCACTCCTCGAAGGGCCCGAGGCCGTGCGCCGGATCGGTGATGATCATCAGCGGGCACTTGGTCTTGCCGTTCACGTCGGAGCGGAAGTAGTCGACCGTCGCGTCCATGCGGAACGTGTCGGTGAAGCGGTAGCCGGCGCCGACGCCGAAGGTCGCCGCGTCCGACAGGCGCAGGTCGTCGTAGCGGTAGTGGTCGTCGATGCCCTCGACGCCCGGGAAGATGTTGTAGAAGGCCCACTTGCCTTCGGTTTCGGACTTAAAGTTGTAGCCGACGTCACCGCGGATGTACCAGCCGCTGAACGGGATCTCCTCGACCACCGGAACCGGCTCGATGATATCGGCCGCCTGGGCGAGAGTGGGAAGAATAGCGGCAGAGGCCAGAAGGCCAAGCGCAAGCCGTAGCATCATCATTGTCTCCAGATTTCACGACAGTCGCGGCTTGGGTTCCGCAATGATCGCAAATCTAAAGATTAATGATTAATAGAGCGTTTACCGTGCCGGAACCTGACCGGCACGTGATCTTGGATGGGGAACGACCGCACTCAGGCGGCTTCCCGCTTCAGCGCGCCGATGATGTCGTCCACCACTTCGTTGACGAGCTGCGGGTCGTCACCTTCCGCCATGACGCGGATCAGGGGCTCCGTACCGGACGGGCGGATGACGAGCCGCCCGCCCTCCCCGAGCCGGTCACGCCCGGCGTTGATCGCCGTCTGGACGCGCTCCTTCTCGAGCGGAGCGCCACCGGCGAAGCGCACGTTCTTCAGGACCTGCGGCACCGGCGTGAACTTGCGGCAGACCTCCGACACGGTGCCGCCGGCCGCGCGCACCACCGCCAGCACCTGCAGCGCCGAGACGAGGCCGTCGCCGGTGGTGCCGAAGTCCGACAGGACGATGTGGCCGGACTGCTCGCCGCCGACATTGTAGCCGTGCTCGCGCATGTGCTCGACCACGTAGCGGTCGCCGACCTTGGTGCGGGCGAGCTGGATCTGCCGGTCGTTGAGATAGCGCTCGAGGCCGAGGTTCGACATGATCGTCGCGACGATGCCGCCGGCGGCGAGCCGGCCGTCCTGCGCCCACGCCTCGCCGATGACGGCCATGATCTGGTCACCGTCCACGACCTCGCCGTGCTCGTCGACGATCAGCACCCGGTCCGCATCGCCGTCGAGGGCGATGCCAATGTCGGCGCGCACCTCGCGCACCTTCGCCTTGAGGGCGGCAGGGCTCGTCGATCCGCAGTTGAGATTGATGTTGGTGCCGTTCGGATCGACGCCGATCTTGACGACCTCGGCGCCGAGCTCCCACAGGACGTCGGGCGCGACGCGATAGGCCGCGCCGTTGGCGCAGTCGATGGCGACGCGCACGCCGTCGAGCGACAGGTCGCGCGGCAATGTGCGCTTGGCGAACTCGACATAGCGGTCGCGGCCGCCGTCGTCGTAGCGCTTGGCGCGTCCGAGATGGGCGCCAACCGAGAGGCGCGAGGTCAGGTCCTCGTCGATCAGCCGGTTGATCTCGCCCTCCAGCTCGTCCGACAGCTTGTAGCCGTCGGGGCCGAAGAGCTTGATGCCGTTGTCCTCGAAAGGATTGTGCGAGGCGGAGATCATCACGCCGATGTCGGCGCGCATCGAGCGCGTCAGCATGGCGACGGCGGGCGTCGGCATCGGGCCGAGCATCAGGACATCGACGCCGACCGCCGTGAAGCCGGCGCAGAGGGCCGGCTCCAGCATGTAGCCCGACAGGCGCGTGTCCTTGCCGATCACGACGCGGTGGCGGTAGTTCCCGCGCTTGAACGCAAGGCCCGCCGCCATGCCGACCTTCATCGCGATCTCGGGCGTCATCGGATGCCGGTTGGCGAGGCCGCGGATCCCGTCCGTCCCGAAATAGGATTTGGTCATGGCGTCTCGTCTCCGCTGGCAATCCGCTTGAGGCTTTAGGCGCACGAGCATGACGCCAAAAGTAAAAAAGAATGTCAGCGCCGCGAGGAGACGGCGCTCCGCCCTCGCCCCGTCGCCCGCCACCAATGAAAAAGGCGGGCTCGAAAGCCCGCCTTCGGTTGGTCACGCCACGGCCGCTCAGGCGGTCGGCTGAGGCTCCAGCCCGCCTTCCTTGTCGTCGCGCGGGCCGGACGGCTTGATCGAGCCGGCCTTGGGCACGGCCGAGCCGCGCGAGGGCGGTGTGTCGTCGCCCATGTCGCGGGCGAGCGTCTTGCCGGCGAGGAGATCGCGGACCTCGTCGCCCGACAGCGTCTCGAACTCGAGCAGGCCGTTGGCGATCGTGTGCAGGTCGTCGAGGTGATCGCGCAGCACCTGACGCGCGCGGTTCTCGGCGACCTCGACGATGCCGCGGACCTCAGAGTCGATCAGCTTGGCCGTCTCCTCCGACATGTTCTGCTGCTGCGAGACCGAGTGGCCGAGGAAAACCTCTTCCTGGTTCTGGCGGTAGCGCAGGCGCCCGAGCTTGTCGCTCATGCCGTATTCCATGACCATCGCGCGGGCCATGTTGGTGGCCTGTTGGATGTCGTTGGAGGCGCCGGTCGTCACGTTGTCGAGGCCGTAGATCAGTTCCTCGGCGGCGCGGCCGCCGAAGATCATCGCCAGACGCGCTTCCATCTCGATCTTGCGCATGCCGTAGCGATCACGCTCCGGCAGGTTCATGGTGACGCCGAGCGCGCGGCCGCGCGGGATGATCGTCACCTTGTGCAGCGGATCGTTGTGCGGAACATAGAGGCCGACAAGGGCGTGGCCGGCCTCGTGGTAGGCGGTCAGCTTCTTCTCTTCCTCGGTCATGGCCATCGAGCGGCGCTCGGCGCCCATCATGACCTTGTCCTTGGCGTCCTCGAACTCGAGCATCGTGACGAGGCGCTTGGAGCGACGGGCCGCCATCAGCGCCGCCTCGTTGACGAGGTTGGCGAGATCGGCGCCCGAGAAACCCGGCGTGCCGCGCGCGATGGTGCGCAGGTCGACGTTCGGGGCCAGCGGCACGTTGCGCACGTGGACCTTCAGGATCTTCTCGCGGCCGCCGACATCCGGGTTCGGCACCATGACCTGACGGTCGAAGCGGCCGGGACGCAGGAGCGCGGGATCGAGGACGTCGGGGCGGTTGGTCGCGGCAATGAGGATGATGCCCTCGTTCGCCTCGAAGCCGTCCATCTCGACGAGGAGCTGGTTCAGCGTCTGCTCGCGCTCGTCGTTGCCACCGCCGAGGCCGGCGCCGCGATGACGGCCGACGGCGTCGATCTCGTCGATGAAGATGATGCAGGGCGCATTCTTCTTGGCCTGCTCGAACATGTCGCGCACGCGGGATGCGCCGACGCCGACGAACATCTCGACGAAGTCCGAGCC
>NZ_CAJYIU010000057.1 GCF_913775355.1 uncultured Aureimonas sp. | reverse complement strand
GAGAAGATCATCGCGGGCGATCCCGTCCATCGAACCTGGAACGTCGAGGAACAGGACGGCGAGCTTTATGCCGGGATCTGGGAATCGACGCCGGGCGAGTGGCGCGTGTCCTACGACGAGTGGGAGTTCTGCCAGATCCTCGAAGGGCACTCGATGCTGATCGAGGAGGGCGGCAACGTCCGCGACCTTCGGCCGGGCGACGCGGTGGTGATCCGCCCCGGCTTCCGTGGAACTTGGCGCGTGCTGGAGACGACGCGCAAGACCTACGTGATCCGTCTTTGATACGTCCAGACGAAAAGGGCGCCCGCCGAAACGGACGCCCCATTCCTAGGCAGCGTTGAGAAACTCAGCGCTCGACCTCGATCAGGATCTCGTTGCGCTTGAGGAAGCCCGGCGTCCACGGCGCGTCATAGAAGGCGTAGATCGGGTCACCCTTCTGCTTCAGGTTCTCGTCCGAAATGTAGTTGTAGAGCGTCATCAGCTTCTTCGACGCGGTCGTGGCGGTGAAGTTGCCGCTGAAGCGGATCGCGACGACGCGCTTGGCCGGCACCTCGTGGATCGCCACGTCGTTGTTGTTCGGCGTCGGCAGGCTCGCCTTGGTGTACTTCTTGGGCATGATGAAGCGGATGGCCCAGCCCTTCGTGCGGCCCTCACCCTCGGACAGCTGCTGCAGCACGGGGACGGTCATCGCGATCTTCTTGCCCGAACGGTTGTTCGAGGCGATGTAGTCGTAGAGGCTCTCGAAGCCGCGCCGCCGGGCCTTTTCGTGGTAGCCGGTCTTGATCGTCTCTGCGACGACGAGCGCGTCGTAATCGCGGATCTCGATGTCGCCGTCCTTGCGCACGGTGTCGAAGTCGGGCTCCTCGGCGTGATCGGCGATCTTCTTGGTGACGTAGATCGCGCCGGCCACGGCCAGGATCGCGCCACCGGCGATCAGCGCGGTCGAGACGTTCGGGTTCTCGCGCAGATAGTCCTTGCTGCGCTGGTAGCCGCGGCCGGTGCGGAAGCTCGCCTGATGACCCCAGGACGGCGTCAGTGCCGACTTCGACGGCAGGTAGCGGCTGAGACCTGAGGCATGGTCGGCGAGATCGTGTGCCCCGTCCGTCAGCGAGCGGCGGGCGCTGTGGAGACCCGAGCGCGCGTCATCGGTGGAGGGCAGCGACCAGCCGGACAGGAAGCTCGGCAAGTAACGGCTGTAGGACGGCTCGGCGGAAGCGTAGAGACGGTTGACCTCGCGTTCGACTGCGCGGCGCAGCTTTTCGGCCTTGGACGGGCGGGGGTTGAGCCTCTCGACGATCCGCGCCTCGACGTCCGAAAGCCGCTCGCCGATGTCGCCGATCGCGTCGCTGATCCGATCGTAGGCCGAAGGCTTATCGCGGAACATCTCGTTCTCCTTACTTCCACAAACAAGGTGCCGCAGCAGACACGACCCAATGGGCGGGTGCGGCGCCGTTGTAACGTGGCGGGAGAAGCTTGGTTGCGACGCGACGCAAAATCACGGCGACCTTGCGTCGCTTAAATTTCCGTAACATTCGTCGCAACCTTCGGCCGACGTAACCAATTAATGAGCATCGGGTTTTTCATGGACCTGATACTCCAGCCAAACTGGGCGGCCTCTGTGCCGCCCCTTTTTTTGGCCTATGCCGCCGGAGCGTCGATCGCTTCGAGCAGCGATCGGGCGGCGACGAACCGCTCGGCGACGGTCTCGCCGCCTTTCGGCGACACGAGCTTGGTGTCGTTCCATTTCCAGCCGGCCGGAAGCCTGATCTTCTCGTGGCGCGCCGCGTCGCCCTTCGTTCGAAAGGCGGCCGCGGTGCCCTTGGGACCTGAGGCCAGTTTCTGCACGCCGAGTTCGCGGCAGCGCAGGCGAAGCTCGGCTGCCTTCAGGAGAATCTTGGTTTCGGCCGGGATCGGTCCGAACCGGTCGCCGATCTCCTCCACGAGAAGTTCGAGCGAGGACCGCTCGCGCAGGCGGTCGATGCGGCTGTAGAGATTGATACGCGCGGCCGGGTCGGGCACGTAGTCCGCCGGGATGGAGCCGCTGGCGCCGAGCACGATGTCGGGCGTCCAGTCGTCCGCCACGGGCTTGCCTTCCGCAACGGTGAGCGCACGCTCGATCAGGTGTCGGTAGAGGCTGAGACCGACGAGCTGCAAATGGCCCGCCTGTTCCTCGCCGAGAAGCTCGCCCGCGCCTCGCAGATCGAGATCGCGGGTAGAGATGGTGAAGCCCGCGCCGAGGCCCGAAAGCCGCTCCAGCGTCTGAAGTCGCGAGCGGGCGGTTTCGCCGAGTTCGACCGCCGGGTCGGTGAGGAGGAAGGCGGTGCCGCGCCGCGAGCCGCGACCGACGCGCCCGCGGAGCTGGTGGAGCTGCGCCAGCCCGAACCGGTCTGGCCGCCAGACGATCATCGTATTGGCCGCCGGCACGTCGAGCCCGCTTTCGATGATGTTGGTGGCGAGAAGAACGTCGCCGTCGCCTTCGCCGAAGCGCAGCATCACCTCGTCGATCGTCTCCACCGGCAGCTTGCCGTGCACCACCGCCACGTCGAGCTCCGGCACCAGCGCCTTCAGGCGCTCGGCCATCGGCGCGATATCCTCGACACGCGGGCACACCACGAAGCTTTGCCCCTGCCGACGCTTCTCGCGCTGGAGCGCTTCGCGGACGAGGTCGTCCTCGAACGCCGTGAGGATCGTTCGGATCGGGCGCCGCAGGATTGGCGGCGTCGCGATCACACTGATATCGTTGAGGCCGACGAAACTGGCCTGCAGGGTGCGCGGGATGGGGGTGGCCGTCATCGTCAGCACGTGGCCGCCCGGCGCGAGGGCGCGCAGGCGCGACTTATGCCGGGCACCGAACCGCTGCTCCTCGTCGATCACGACGAGAGCGAGGTCCTTGAAGGCGACGTCCTCGGCGCAAAGGGCATGCGTCCCGACCACCAGCCGGATTTCGCCGTTCTTCAGGCCGGCCTTCACCCGCTTCGCCTCGTCCGGCGCGGTGAGCCGTGAGAGGTGTGCGACGTCGATGCCGAGAGAGCGGAAGCGCCGCAGGGCCGCCCGAGTGTGCTGCTGGGCGAGAACGGTCGTCGGGGCGATGATCGCCGCCTGCCGTCCGGCCGAGACGGCGATGGCCGCGGCACGGAACCCGACCTCGGTCTTGCCGAAGCCGACATCGCCGCAAACCAGCCGGTCCATCGGGCGACCCGACGCCAGATCCGCCAGAACCGCGTCCACCGCCGCCGACTGGTCCGGCGACAGTGCGTGAGGGAAACCGGCGCAGAAGCGCTCGAACGCTCGCCGCCCGGCCTTCAGCGCGCGCGCCTTCGACTTGCGGCGTGCGCTCATCAGGTCGACCATCCCGCGCGCCGTATCCTGGACACGCTGGAGAAGGTCGTTGCGACGATTGATCCAGCCTTCGCCCTTCAGGCGATCGAGCTTGAGGTCGCCGGGATCGGCGCCGTAGCGCCAGAGCGCCCCGATCTCCTCCATCGGCACCAGCAGCGACGCGTCGTCTGCGTAGGACAGGCGAAGCGCGTCCATGGTCCGGCCGTCGCGCTCGATCGTCTCCAGTCCGCGAAGAATGCCGACGCCATGGTCGATGTGGACGACGGCGTCGCCGATCTCGTAGTCGTCGAGATGGGCGAGGAGGGCGGCCTGCCCCTGGCCGGGGGCGGTGGTGGCGGTCGGGCCGCCGAGGTCCTGCGGCGTGACGACGACGACACCGCGGTCACGCAGAACGAAGCCTTCGCTGAGCGGCAGGAGCATCGACCAGTTGCTGCCCGGCGGCGAGGCTTCGACGGTGGACCAACTGGTCGCGCGTTCCCATTCCCCGCCAAGGTTCCGTCGCGCGCGCCGATGCCAATCGTTCAGGAGCGCACGCGTGCCGGCAGCAACGACGACGCGCAGCGGCGACGTGCCTTGGCCGACGAAATCGCGAAGGGCCGCCCAAGGCGCGTTCTCGTCGGCCAGGTTCGGCAGGCTGGCGACCCGCTCCGCATCGTCTGCGGCCGGGTCGTCGACGACGGCGGAAAGGCTCGCCGCGATCTGCTCTCGCCATTGCGCAGACGTCAGAAGGATTTTGGAAGGGGCGGGCAGATCGGCCCGCACCTTCGCGCTCGATGATTCGCGGGCTTCCTCGTGGGCTGCCTCGGCCGCTTCGATGAACGCTTCGGCCCGCCGGTCCGCGCCTTCTTCGAGAAGGAGATCGGCGGTTCCGAGGTAATCGAAGACGGTTTCGAGCTTCCGGCGCCCCTTGGCCAGCCGTGCATCGGACACCGGTTCCGGCGCGGTCTCGTCGCCGACGATCTCGCTCGCCGGGTCGACGATCAGGCACTCGATCTCGTCGATCGTTCGCTGGGTCACGGGGTCGTAGGAGCGGATCGAGACGATCCGGCCCTTCTCGTGCTCGATCCGGCAGGGCAGGTCGCCGCCGGCGGGATAGAAGTCGACGACGCGTCCCCGGATCGCGGCCTCGCCCGGCTCGTCCACGCGGTCGTCGAACAGGTAGCCGAGGCTCTGAAGGAAAGGGCGCATCGCCTCGACGTCGAAGTCTTCGCCGGCGCGGAACTCGCGATGAAGCGTCTTCCAGATGCTGCGCGGCGGGACACGCCGCACCAGAGCCTCGGCCGTGGTCACGACGACCTCGGGAAGGTTCTTCCGGTTGGTGAGCCAACGCAGTACGCCCATCCGCTGGCCCATCACGGCGCGCGAGGGCGAGAGGCCGTCGTAGGGCAGGCAGTCCCAGGGCGGGAAATAGGCGACCTTCGCGGCAGGCTCGAGCGCCCGCAGGATCGCCGCGATGTCGCTGCCGCGGCGCGCGGTCTGCGCGACGAACACAGATCGGAAGAGCGTCGTGTAGGGAAAGAGTGTGGCAGCTAGTGT
>NZ_CAJYIU010000056.1 GCF_913775355.1 uncultured Aureimonas sp. | reverse complement strand
CGAAGGTTCAAGCCGGCGCCCGAGACCTACCGAATGGTGGCGGATGGTGAAGGCGTGTCGCCGGCCGATCTCTGTCTCGTCGCCTGCCATGTCTGGGACACCGTCGGCGCTCAGGCCGCCGGGTGCTTTGCCGGACTGGTCGAACGGCCCGGAAACGCAGCGCTGCGTGCCGAGGGCGTCCCGTTCCCGGATGTCGTCGCCCCGAACCTTCATCACCTCGCGGCCGAGATCGTTCACCGTTGGGGACGGTCAGCACCCATTGGATAGCCGACACCGTGCCGCGTTGATCGACAGGCCCAGATGGTTTCGGAATCGTCTGCTTTCAGAGAGTCATCCTCTTGCGAGGGACGCAACGTCTCTTTCTGTTGTAGCGCGAACGGTTTAGGGCTAGCGCAGGATGGTTTCGCTCGGCGGTCGAGCCGGATCGGAAGCGAGCGAAGGCATGCCACAGCCCCTCGAACCTGAGGTCATGGATCATCCAGCCCAAAGTGCGACGATGATGGAGCGGTTGGCCGGTCTCGACTGGTCCGCGACGCCGCTCGGCGGACGGGCCGGCTGGCCACAAAGCCTTCGCACGACCGTCGACATCATGATGGGCTCCGGGCACGCGATGTGTCTCGCCTGGGGGCCAGAGCGCACGTTCCTCTACAACGATGCCTACGCGCCGTTCCTCGGAGCCCGGCATCCGTCAGCGCTCGGCAAACCGTTCGCTGACGTGTGGCCGGAGATCTGGGACGACATCGGCCCGCTGGTCAGCCGTGTCTTCGGCGGCGAGACGACGTCCTTCCGGGCCATGCCACTCGTCATGACGCGCAACGGCTACGCCGAGGACACGTGGTGGGACTTTTCCTACTCGCCTGTCCGTGACGAGGCCGGGACGGTCGCCGGGCTCCTGAACGTCGCGGCCGACGCGACGCCGCGCATCCTCGCCGAGCTTGAGCGTGCCGCGGCGACTGAGAAGTTGCGCCTCAGCGAGGCCGTCGCGCAGGAGAACATCCAGCGCGTCCAGCTTGTCTTGGGAGCCGGTGCCATCATCGGCACCTGGTTCTGGGACATCGTGGCCGATCGCTTTACCGTCGACGAACCCTTCGCCAAAGCTTTCGGGCTCGACCCGACCTTGGGCCGCGAGGGCATCCCGCTCGCGCAGATCGTCGAGACCGTGCACCCGGACGACCAGGCGGGCCTCGCCGACGCGATCAACGAGGCGGTTGCCCGCGGTGGCGCCTATGCGCATCAGTACCGCGTGCGACGCCTCGACGGGAACTACTACTGGCTGGAGGCTAACGGGCGCGTCGACCATGCGCCGGACGGCACGCCGATCAGCTTCCCCGGCGTTCTCATCGACATCGAGGATCGGCGGGCCGCCGGTCTCGAGCGCGACCGGATGGTGGCGGCGCTCGCCACCAGCGAAGCACGGTTTCGGGCCCTGTTCGAGAACATCGACGCCGGGTTCTGCATCAGCGAGGTGAAGTTCGACGAAGCGGGGCATCCGGTCGACCACCGCGTGATCGAGGCCAATCCTGCCTTCGAGCGCCACACCGGCTTGTCGGATGCTGTCGGACGCTATGCCAGCGAGGTCGCCCCCGGCATCGAGCAGCACTGGCACGACGCCTACGGGCACGTCGCCAAGACCGGCGAAGCCATCCGCTTCGAGGGCGAGGCGAGGCCGCTTGGACGCTGGTACGACGCGCATCTCTTTCCCGTCGGTGGCGGCCGCGTCGCGATGCTGATCGCCGACACCACGGCGCGCCGCGAGGCGGAAGGGGCGCTGGCCCGCAGCGAAGCGAAGTGGCGCAACGTCTTCGAGACACTGCACGAGGGGTTCATCCTGGGCGAGGTGGTCCGGGATGCGTCGGGCCGCGTCGTCGACTGGCGCTATGAAGCGGTGAACGATGCCTGGCATGACCTCGTCGGCGTGCCGCGGGGAACGGCGATGGGACGCACCGTTCGCGAACTCCTGCCCGTCGTTGAGGACGCCTGGGTCGACGAGTTCGCAGGTGTGGTCGAAACGGGCAAGGCAGCGCGCTTTACCCGCCGGGTCGGCACGATCGACCGCTGGTACGACGGCGTCGCGCAGCCGATCGGCGGCGATCGCTTCACGGTGTTCTTCATCGAGGTCACGGAGCGCATCAAGCGCGATCGAAGGCAGGCAACGCTCCTGACGCTGGCGGACGAGCTGCGTGGGCGGTCGGACCTGGAGACAATCATCACGGCGGCCGCGCGCTGCCTGGCCGACGGTCTCGAGGTCGACCGTGTCGGCTCGGGCATCGTGAACCTGCGCGAGGATACGATCGACGTTCACTCCGAATGGGCCGAGCCCGGGATGCCCAGCGTCGTCGGTCGGCATGCCTTCTCGTCCTACGGTTCCTACATCGCCGACCTCAGACGCGGGGAGCTTGTCGCCGTCGATGATGTCGGCTCGGATCCGCGCACAAGCAGTCGGGAGGTAGGCTTTGAGGCGATCCAGACCCGCTCGTTCCTAGACCTTCCCATCAGCTTCGATGGTCGCCTGTACGCGGTGGTCTTCGCGCACTCGCGGGACCTTCGCCGATGGACGGACGGAGAGCGTCAGTTCGTCGAGCAGGTCGGAGACCGGGTTCGTGTGGCCCTGACCCGCCAGAGGATGGAAGACGCGCAGCGTGTCCTGACCCAGGAGATGGCGCACCGCATGAAGAACTCGCTCGCCATGGTGCAGGCGATCGCGACGCAGACACTTCGGCAGGCCCATACGATGGATGAGGCGCGGGAGGCAATCTCGAGCCGCCTTGCGGCGCTCGCCCGGGCGCAGGACATCCTGACACGCTCGAACTTCACCGAAGCCGACGTCCACGAGGTCGTCGACGCAGCGATCGCTCCGCATCGCCTGGCCGGCGACCGGATCGCGATGGCCGGGCCCCATGCCGAGCTGTCGGCGCAGCGGGCGCTCGGTCTCAGCCTCGCCATCCACGAACTCGCGACGAACGCGGCGAAGTATGGGGCGCTGTCGAACGAGACGGGTCGCGTCGTCATGATCTGGGAGGCCGCGAATGGTACGTTCGAGTTCCGATGGATCGAAAGCGGCGGTCCGCCGGTTATCCCGCCGGAACGTCGCGGGTTCGGCTCCAAGCTGATCGAGCGGATCGTTGCCAGCTACTTCGACGGCGAGGGACACATCGACTTCGACCCTGCCGGTATCCGTTTCACCCTGGCGGGGGCGCTGGAGCAGCCCGTGGCCATCTCGAACGCTTGAACCAGACACCATGGCCCAGTCCTTCGATCCCGCCCGTTACGCCGTCCTGATCGTGGAAGACGACGCACTCGTGCGCGCCGAGGCCATGGACCTGTGCGAGGAGGCGGGCTTCACGACCTACGAGGCGAAGAACGCCGATCAGGCCATCCGCCTTCTGGAGCGCCATTCCGACATCCGCGTCCTCTTCACCGATGTCGAGATGCCCGGCACGATGGACGGGCTGAAGCTCGCCCGAGCTGTCCGTGACCGCTGGCCGCCGGTCGCGATCATCGTCACGTCCGGCCGGCTGAAGGTCGAGGCGACGGACATGCCTGAGAACGGGCTGTTCTTCGCCAAGCCCTATCCGCCACGCGGCATCATCAAGGCGTTGAACGAGATCGCGGCGCAGATCCAGAGCTGAGGCGTTTCCGCACGCTCGTCGCCGTGGGGTTCAGGCAGCAGGCCCCGGGCGAACCCGGAAGGTCACTGGGGTGTCCTGCGGTCGACGCAGCTCGAGAGAAGGCGCGCAGCGGACAGGAGGATAACGCCGCTCGTGGAGAGGCCCGCCGCCTCCGGCAGGCGGGCCCCTACGAGCTACTGAGCTTTGATCATCGTCATGACGAGCTTGTCATCGACGCGGACCGGGCCGTCCTCCTTGGCACCCAACGTGTACTCGAACACGCCCTTCTTCGTGCCGCCGTCCTCGGCGTGAACCATCAGCATCAGCATGTCGCCGGGCTTCACGTCCTCGGTCAGGATCGCCGCGACGTCGTTCGTGGTGCCGGCCCGGATCGGGGCATGCCCGACAACCGGACCCGGCTTCATCGCAGCGTCCGTGCGGTGGACGACGAGCCAGCCGTTCTTCGCGGCCATGACCGTGTCAGCGCTGACGATACCGTTCGAAACATCCTGATCGATGGCCTTCACACCCTGCATGGCCTGCTGGGCAAAGGCGGACGACGCCGCGAGGCTCAGCGTTCCGACGATGAAGATCGCGCTCTTCTTCATATCCGACTCCCGTGTTCGGTTTCCAAACACAGAAGATACGAGGGAGCGTCGGCACAGGCTTCGGCGATCACCACCACGTGACCGGCGATGACGAGGCGACCGATATGTCGATCGTCCGCTTTCGGGATGGATGCAACATTCCTCCAAGCGACCGACTCGGGTCGATAGCCGTCCGACCGCTCCCGGACGTCCGCTTCCATGACGCCGATCGGCGATAAGGGGTGGATAGCGGTCCGTCTGCTCTCGTGCGAATACCTCGAGATAGCTGCCGCTGCCGCTGGCGAACAAGCTAGTGGCAACAACTTTGCCGATCGATCAGACGGCGTAGCGGACTACTACCCATCCGCCGGGAAACCGCGCAATGTTTCGCTCGGGAGTGAACGGTGGGGAGGAAACCGGGATGTGCAGGTTGTTCGTCGGCGCGAGCGCGGACCTTTGGGAGAGCCAGACCAGGTCCGTCCGGATGGACGGGATGGTCACGAGCGTCCGGCTCGAGAAGATGTTCTGGACGGTGCTCGAGGAGATTGCCGAGAAGGACGACCTCAATATCCCGCAGCTCCTGCACCAGTTGTACAACGAGTCGATCGACGAGGGGCACGACCTCGGGAACTTCACCTCGTTCCTGCGCGTTTGCTGCCTGCGATACCTGAACCTGCAACTCCAGGGGTTCCTCTCGAAGGAGCAGGGCAGGAACTTGAAGCCGGAAGAGATCCTCGCGCTGGAGGATGAGGCCAACGAGGCTCGCGAAAGAAAAAAGGCCGCGGCCCCTGTCGTCCTGCCGCGCAAGAGCCAGAAATACATCCTGTGACGATCTTCGAACGCTCGGCGGGTGGCGTTCCGAGCCCCAGCGCGCCACCATCTATCTTGGATCGCCCGCGCCAGACTGGTTTCAACAACGGGAGGAGCGAAGCAAGGGCTGGGACGGCACTGGCCGACGAACTGCGTGCGGTGGTCGGCGACCGCAACCTCCTGACGTCGCCGTCCCGGATGCACCGCTACGTCAGGGGTTACCGTTTCGGCGCCGGGCATGCGATCGCCGTGGCGTTGCCCGGCACGCTCGTCGAGCTGTGGCGCACCGTTTCCCTGTGCATCGAGCACGGTGCCGTGGTCGTCATGCAGGCGGCGAACACCGGGCTTACGGGCGGATCGACGCCCTTCGGCGACGACTACGACCGCGACGTCGTCGTGGTGGGCACGCTGCGCCTCCGGTCCCTCCTGCTGCTCGATGGGGGACGCCAGGTCCTCGCCTTCCCCGGCACGACGCTCGACACGCTCGAGAAGACGTTGAAGCCGCTGGGCCGCGAGCCGCATTCGGTGATCGGGTCATCGTGCCTTGGCGCGTCCGTCGTGGGCGGCGTGTGCAACAACTCCGGCGGCTCGTTGATCCGGCGCGGTCCGGCCTACACCGAGCAGGCCCTGTTCGCTCGGGTGACGCAGGACGGCCGGCTGGAACTCGTGAACCATCTGGACGTGTCGCTCGGGACGACCCCGATCGAGATCCTTGAACGGCTCGACAGGGGCGACGTGCCTCCCGAGGCCGTCAGCCATCCCACCGACAGACGGGCCTCGGATGGGGACTACGGGGAGCACGTCCGCGAGGTGGATGCCGACACGCCGGCCCGCTTCAATGCCGATCCGCGCCGCCTTTTCGAGGCATCGGGATCGGCGGGACGTCTCGTGGTCTTCGCAGTCCGCCTCGACACGTTCGAGACTGAGCGGGACACGCGGGTGATCTATGTCGGCACCAATGACCCCGGCGAGCTCACTAGGTTGCGGCGGGAGATGCTGGCGAGCCCGCTGCCGCTGCCGATCGCCGCGGAATACCTGCATCGCGACGCGTTCCGGATCGCCGAGCGATACGGCAAGGACACGTTCCTCCTCGTTCGACGCCTTGGCACCGCGCGTCTCCCGGCCCTCTTCTCATGGAAGAGCCGCTTCGACAGCTTCGCCGAACGGATCCCTTTCCTCCCTTTCAACCTGTCGGATCGGCTCCTTCAGGCGGCCTCGCATCTCCTCCCGTCCCATCTTCCGCCGAGGCTCACCGCCTTCCGGGACCGCTTCGAGCACCACCTGATGATCAAGGTGTCAGGCGAAGGGGCGGCGGCTCTCACCGAGCTTCTGGCCGATCGGTACCGGAACCCGCAGACCGACCACTTCGAATGCACGGCCGAGGAGGGCTCCGCCGCCTTCCTTCACCGTTTCGCGACCGCGGGAGCGGCGATCCGCTATGACGCCGTGCAGGGACCCCGCAGCGGCGGTGTGGTGGCTCTCGACATCGCGCTTCCGCGAAACGAGCGTGACTGGACGGAGCGCCTGCCACCAGAGATTGAGGGCGAGATCGTCCACAAGCTCTACTATGGCCACTTCTTCTGCCACGTCTTCCATCAGGACTACCTCCTGCGGGAGGGGGCGGATTGGCACGCTTTGAAAGGAAGGATGCTGGCGCTACTCGACACGCGCCGGGCTCGTTATCCGGCGGAGCACAATGTCGGGCATCTCTACAGGGCCGACCCCGTTCTGGAGCGGCACTATCGAAGCCTTGATCCGTGCAATTGCCTGAACCCTGGGATCGGGCGCACCAGCAAGCTGCTCCGGTGGCGTAAGGCGGCCGTAACTCCCGCACTCTGACGACGCGGTGGTCGCTGCGACAGCTCGTCTCAACCCATGATCCATGCAGGAATTTTTGTCCGCTTCGTCGTCTGTCCTACCCCTTTACTACCATCCGTCTCTGTAATCACTCTAAGCTCCCATCCGTATCGGCAAGCCGATGGGAAAAGCGTTCCGGGAGAGAGGCTTGGCCAAACTCATTCATTCGATGATCCGCGTCCTCGACGAGGCGCGTTCGGTCGATTTCTACAAGAAGGCCTTCGGTCTCGCTGTGGCCGATCGCATCGAGTTCGACAGCTTCACGCTCGTCTACATGCGGAACGCGGAGAGCGATTTCGAGCTGGAGCTCACGGTCAACAAGGGAACCGAGACACCCTACGACCTCGGCAACGGCTATGGGCATCTGGCCGTTTCCGTGGCCGATCTGAAGGCCGAACACCAGCGCCTTCTCGATGCCGGGCTCTCGCCGAAAGATCTCAAGACGCTGAACGCCCCCGGGGGCGGTGCGGCGAACTTCTTCTTCATCGAGGACCCGGACGGCTACAAGATCGAGGTTCTTGAGCGCTCCTGGCGCTTCGCGTGACGGCCTAGCATTTCGATTCCGGCGCCGGTGCTGGGAGGCACGCCGCGGCGCCCCAATGGGAGGACTGAACGATGACGAGATCGACCTCGTCGGCGAACGATCTGTCGCGCCGACGTTTCCTCAGGAGTGCGGCGTCCGGCATCATCGCGATGACGGTGATGCCGAGCGGTCTCGTGACGGGCCGGGCCTTCGCCCAGATGCCCCAGGCGACCGAGCCCGAGACCTTCGCGTCCCTCGTTCAGATGTCGCGGGACTGCTACCCGCACGACAAGATCGAGGACCGCTTCTACGCGAACGCGGTGCAGATCCTCGACGAGGCCGCGCGCGCGCTTCCCGCCGAACGCGACCTTCTCGAGAGCGGCATGGGGAGCCTCAACCAGGCCGCCGCCGACCGCTTCGGCAAGCCCTACGCCAAGGTCGAGAGCGAGGCCGACCGCGTCGAGCTTCTCAAGGGTATGGAGGACACCGCCTTCTTTCAGAAGGTCCGCGGCAACCTCGTGGTCGGTCTCTACAACCAGAAGGAACTCTGGCCGATCTTCGGCTACGAGGGCGCCTCCTACGACAAGGGCGGCTACCTGGAACGCGGGTTCGACGACATCGACTGGCTCGCCTGATCGCGCCGACGCGCGGCCCGAACCTGCAAAACCGTTTGAGCCGGCGACCGCGAGCACCCGCAGGGAGGCGGGCGTGGTCGATGCCGGATGGGAGAAGAAGCCATGCCCGCACCTTATGAACTGAACGACGACAGCGTGTTCGTCATCGTCGGCTCCGGCGCCGGCGGAGGGACGCTGGGCGCCGAGCTCGCCATGAAGGGGATCGACGTTGTTGTCCTCGAGGCTGGAAAGCGTCACGAAACCTGGGACTTCATCAACGACGAATGGGACTCGTTCGCTCAGCTCGCCTGGGGCGACAAGCGGATGACGTCGGGGTCCTGGGACATCGCCCGGACCTTCCCGAACCTCCCGGCCTGGATCGTGAAGTCGGTCGGCGGCTCCACGGTCCACTGGGCCGGCGCGTCGCTCCGCTTCCAGGAGCACGAGTTCAAGACACGCACCCACTATGGCGAGTTGAAGGACGCCAACCTCCTCGACTGGCCGATCGACCTCAAGGAGATGGAGCCTTGGTACGCTAAGGCCGAGGACCGGATGGGCGTGACGCGCACCAACGGCATCCCGGGCCTGCCGGGCAACAACAACTTCAAGGTGCTGGAGGCGGGCGCCAAGAAGATCGGCTACAAGGAAGTCCACACGGGCAACATGGCGATCAACTCGCAGCCGCGCGACGACCGCGGCTCGTGCCTCCAGATCGGCTTCTGCTTCCAGGGCTGTAAGTCCGGCGCCAAGTGGTCGACGCTCGTGTCGGAGATCCCGAAGGGCGAGGCGACGGGACGCCTGGAGGTTCGGCCCGAAAGCCATGTGCTGCGCATCGAGCACGACGCGAGCGGTAAGGTGACAGCGGTGGTCTACGCCGATGCGCAGGGCGTCGAGCAGCGGCAGAAGGCCCGTGCGGTGGCAGTCGCAGGCAACTCGATCGAGAGCCCCCGCCTGCTCCTGAACTCGAAGTCCTCGATGTTCCCGGATGGGCTCGCCAATTCGTCCGGCCAGGTCGGCCGCAATTACATGCGCCACACCACGGGCTCAGTCTACGGCGTATTCGACAAGCCCGTTCACATGTACCGCGGCACCACGATGGCGGGCATCGTTCGCGACGAAGCGAGGCACGACCCGTCCCGCGGCTTCGTCGGCGGCTATGAGTTCGAGACCCTGTCACTCGGCCTGCCGTTCATGGCGGCGTTCCTCGACCCGCAGAAATGGGGCCGGGACTTCGCGGATGCGATGGACAACTACCAGAACCTCGCGGGCCTCTGGATCGTCGGCGAGGACATGCCCCGCGCGGACAACCGCATCACGCTGGCGGAGGAGAAGGACAAGTTCGGCATGCCCGTGGCGTCGGTGAACTTCGACGACCACGAGAACGACACGGCCATGCGCAACCATGCCTACAAGCAGGGCTCGGCGATCTACGAGGCGGTCGGCGCGCTTCGGACCATCCACACCCCGCCCTATCCCTCGACCCACAATCTCGGCACCAACCGGATGAGCGAGAACGCACGCGACGGCGTCGTCAACCGCTTCGGCCAGACGCACGACATCCCGAACCTCTTCGTGTCGGACGGCTCGCAGTTCACGACCGGGGCCGCCGAGAATCCGACGCTGACGATCGTGTCCCTGGCGCTTCGTCAGGCGGACCACATCGCCGGACGCATGTCCCGCGGCGAGCTCTGAGCCGCCCGCGCGGTCGCCGGCTTCGATCCGGCGGCCGCTTCCATTTTTCCTGTCCCGCGGCTGCATGGGTCGGCTCGTCCGGCAACGACCCTGCGCGTCCGTCTTCGGCAATGAAGGTCCACGACGATGAAGCTGACTGTTCTCGCTGCCCTCATGCTCCTCACCCCGCTCGCCGCGCAGGCGGCCGAGATCGAGGTCCAGATGCTGAATGCCGGAGCCAAGGGGGCGATGGTGTTCGAACCCGACTACATCGAGGCCAAGCCCGGAGACGTGATCGTGTTCAAGCCGACCAGCAAGGGGCACGACGTCGAATCCATCAAAGGCATGCTCCCGGAGGGCGTCGAGCCGTTCAAGAGTGCCTTCAACGAGGAATACCGACTGACGGTCGCCAAGGAAGGACTGTACGGTGTGAAGTGCACGCCGCACTACGGCATGGGCATGGTTGCCCTCATCAAGGTAGGCGAGCCGGTGAACCAACCGGAAGCCATCGCAGTCAAGCATCCAGGCAAGGCCAAGATGGTCTTCCAAGAACTGCTGGCGAAGTCCGGCTCTTGAGTGTCATATCCTCGCTGTTAGCCGATCTGAGAGCGCGATCAGGTCGACGTCGCGAACCTTCTCGTCTTGTTCGTCAAGGCGAGACTCTCCTGAGTTGGAAGCGGATATTTTCTTGAGCTAGAGAGTGTCCGCTTCTGATGGCTAAGTCTGACGCCCGCGATGTCCTCGAAGGGTCGAAA
>NZ_CAJYIU010000055.1 GCF_913775355.1 uncultured Aureimonas sp. | reverse complement strand
GAGCGAGGCCGCGCGTCTTGGCCGAGGTGCCCATCGGGTCGTTTCCTTCCGGTCTGCCGATATCCTGCGGCCTCATATAGGAGGCCGATCCGCCGGCTGGAAAGGATTCGGTCCGCTGGCCAACCATCTCCAGCGATCACAACTTCGAAAGATGACGGTGATGTCTGGCGAGGACTTACTCGATCACCGCTCTCGTCTTGCGGAAGTAACGCATCATCGCAAGAATTTCGCGCGGTGTTTGATCGCCGTCGAGGAATGTCCCTGTCGGAACGAAGACATGCCCGATTGCGTCGCCACCGTGCGCCAGTCGGTAGGTCATCTCCGTGTCCGCGGACACACCCTCGCGCCAGTTCTCCTTTCGGGCCTGGAGGATCTGCGGATAATGCGCGAGATCCGTTGCGACCGCCACGGCGGTCTGGGCGCCGCTCGCAACCACGGCCACAATCGAAGCTGTGGCGATCAGGGATTGCGGGCCGGAGCGCAGCCAACCGGAGACACGCGAGCGTGCGAGGAGCCAGCCACCGGCGACGATGGCGAGGACGACTAGCTGCGATCGGAACGTCTGGTGCCTCTGGCAGCAGTGAACACCGAACTGGAAGAAACCGGCAAACAAGGAAAACAGCGCAGCGACCAGCGCGGTGACTGCGACCGATGCGACCCTCAAACGGAGTTCCGGCAGCGCGGCCCGATATCGCTGAAAGACGAGGATTGAAAGTACAAGAAGTGCGCTCTTGCCGATGATCCCGAGGAGCAGGCCTACCGTGGTCGGCGCGACGAAATCCGCCGCCAGAACGTCGGCCGGAAACGATGTCAGCGTGCTCCAGAGGCTCGCGCCCACACGACGTGCCACCTCGGAATTGACGAGTTCCGCCTCATTGGCGAACCGGGCATTGGCCAGAAGGTAGACGACTCCAAGCCCGGCGAGCGCCGGCAGCGCCAGGAGAACATCGTTGCGGCGCAGAAGGGGCGAGCTTCGGGAAATCCACCGTTGGGCAAGTGCGACGCCGAGCGCCGTACCACCCCAAGCCAGTGCGAAGAACGCGCCGACTTCGGAGGCCAGGGCGGCAAGGCTGAAGCAGATGCATGTCAGAGCGTCCCGCTTGAGGCTCCATCGCTCACTGAATACCATGCCGAGCACCGGCGCGGCGATCAGGGCAATGGTCGGGAGGTAAGCGCCCGCACCCTGCGGCCAATAGAAGACTTCGGAGATCGGGTGTCCGACCACGAGAAGCGTCAGGACCGTCAGAGAGAGGAGGAAGGGCAGGCGACGACTCGTCCGGCGCCGACGAACCGTCCAGGCGGCGGGTAGCATGCAGGCAGCGAAAAGCCCGATCCAGAGGGCGGCAAGGAATATTCCCGTCAGCTGCAGACCGGTCCTTGTCACCACCGTCGCGTAGCCGAACAGCAAGAGTTCCGAGACCGGGCGGGGGCTCCAGATCAGGATGCGCTGCCACAGGCTTGGCAGACCCTGCGCCCCGAAGGTGCTGATCGTGAAGTACTCGTCCATCTGCCAGAGCCCGAGGGGCGTCAGAGCCAGCATGGCGGCAAGGAGCGCCGTCGGAAGAGCGAAGGCGACCCAAACGATCAGCGGCATTCGACGGGTGTCGCTGTCTACCCATCCAGATGGAGCCAGCATGTGCGGGAGAGACGGCAAGCGAGTTTTCACGGCTGCGGCCGGGCAGTCGTTTCGGAGAACGACCAGCGGGCGTTGAGGGTGTAGGTGGCGAGGAGGCAGAGAGCGGTGGCGGCGATCTGGGCCGCGAGCGGCGGCCAGTGCGCCCAACCGGCGGCGATCGCGACGATCGAAAGGTTGAGGAGCAGGCCGAGCGCCGCCACGGCGAAGAAGCGGGGCGCCGCCTCGCGATGCGGGCGCTCGGACGCGAAGGTGACGGCGTGGTTCAGCGCGTAGTTGACCAGCGCTCCCGCAACGTAGCCGGCGCAGGAGGCGATGAGGACGGGCGCGCGGAGCTCCAGGAGGCCGAGGAAGAGAGCGTAATGCGCGGCCGTGCCCGCACCGCCGACGAGCGCATAGGCGAAGAAGCGCCGGAGCGACCGGTCCATCGCCGTCACGAGCGCTCGCCGCCGAAGCGCGCGCGCACGAAGTAGAGCGGGCGGCGCTTCGATTCCATGTAGATGCGGCCGACATACTCGCCGATCATGCCCATGCCGATCATCTGCAGGCCGCCGAAGAGGAGGATCAGGACGGCGAGCGACGCGTAGCCTGGCACGTCGACCCCGAAGACCAGCGTGCGCACGGCGACGGCGAGCGCGTAGACCAGCGCGGCGGCCGCGACGAGGACGCCGGCATAGGTCCAGATCCGCAGCGGCAGCGTCGAGAAGCTGGTGATGCCCTCGAGCGCGAAGTTCCAGAGCTTCCAGCCGGAAAACTTGCTGCGCCCCGCCGCGCGCGGCTGGCGGACATAGTCGACCGAGGCCGTGCGGAAGCCGGCCCAGGCGAACAGGCCCTTCATGAAGCGGCAGCTTTCCGGCATCGCGTTCAGCGCATCGACGACGCGGCGGTCCATCAGGCGGAAATCGCCCGCGTTCTCCGGCAGGTCGATGTCGGTCATCCGGCCGTGAAGGCGATAGAAGGCGTTCGCGGTCTCGCGCTTCAGGAAGCCGTCGCAGGAGCGGTCGACGCGCCGCGCGATCACCACCTCGAACCCCTCGTGCCACCGCTCGACGAGGCGCGGGATGAGGTCCGGCGGGTCCTGCAGGTCGGCATCGAACGGAATGACGGCGTCGCCGCGGGCTTCCGCGAGCCCGGCGGAGAGCGCCGCCTCCTTGCCGAAATTTCGGGACAGGTCGACGACACGGACGGTCGGATCGAGGACGGTTTCGGCGATCAGGAAGGGCAGGGTCCCATCGGTGCTGCCGTCGTTGACGAACACGATCTCGTGGCGAAGCCCGGACAGGGCCTGCAAAATGGGCCGCATCCTCGCGAGGAAGATCGGCAGCACCTCTTCCTCGTTGAAGCAGGGGACGACGAGCGACACGAGGGGAGACGGAGGCGCGTCCTCATGGGCCGGAAACGCCGTCAAGATCTCGTTGCTGTCCTTCGGCACGCCCGGCACCACTCGAGGTTACAATTTTTCGATTCCCTTGTCATTTCGAGGGAGTCGAAGGCAATAGACTTCAGGCAACAGTGCTCAACTTTCGGTAGAATTCCACCGATCGAGGAAGGCTTCGGGCGACAGCACCTGCATGTCGGCCACCGCTGCGAACAGCTTCTCCTTCGGCCAGTCCCACCAGGCGAGATCGAGGAAGCCGGCCGCGACGGCGGGCTCGAAGCGCGGGCGCAGGACGCGGGCGGGGACGCCGGCGACAATCGTGTATGGAGCGACGTCGCGGCTCACCACCGCAGAAGCGCCGATCACGGCGCCGGTGCCGATCGAAACGCCAGGCAGGATCACCGCCCCATGGCCGATCCAGACGTCGTGGCCGATCGTCACGCGGCGCGCGAGGCGTCGCTCGCGGAACGCCTCGTCGACGCCCTGCCAGCGGAAGTACTCGTTCGGCCGGTAGCTGATCTTGTGCGTGGTGACGCGCTCGACCGGATGTTCCAGCGCGTTGATGCGCACATGCGCCGCGATCGAGCAGAACTTGCCGATCGCCGCGTGCGTCGCCTCGCCGCCGCGCTCGAAATAGGTGTAGTCGCCGACCAAGACGTCGCGCAGCACGACGCGCGGGCCGATGTCGCAATGGCGGCCGAGACGCGTCTGCTTCAGCTCCGCGCTCGGATGGATGCGCGGCTCGTCCGGCCGGAACCGCAGATCGTCGCTCGCCGGCTCGCCGTCCGTCATTCCGCCCTCGACCCATGTTCCGCCGCGGTCTTGGAGGCGGCGGTTCATTCCTGTATCCGAGACCGCATCGAAGGAGCAATGCGATGACCGATCCGACCCCCGGCCCCAGCCGACGCCGACTGCCGGTGCTGCGCTATGCGCTGTGGTTCCTCGTCGCGGCCGTCCTCGCGCTTCTGGTTCTCGTCTGGGCGTTCGGCCGGGCCGAGATGCAGGAAGTGTCCGATGCCGCGCCGTTCGGCACGAGCTTTTCGCTGGTCGACCAGAATGGCGCCCCGGTGACCGAGGCGGCGCTGCGCAGCCGTCCGACCGCCCTGTTCTTCGGCTTCACCCATTGCCCCGACGTCTGCCCGACGACGCTCTACGAGCTCGCGGGCTACCAGAAGGCGCTGAAGGAAAAGGGCGAGGATCTCGGCATCGTGTTCGTGACGGTCGATCCCGAACGCGACACGCCGGAAATCCTGAAGACCTATGTCGGCGCCCTGTCACCGGACATCACCGCCGTCACCGGCAAGCCGGACGACGTTGCGGCGATGCTGAAGGGCTACGGCGCCTATTCCAAGAAGGTGCCGCAGGGCGACGACTACACGATGGATCACACCGCGTCGGTGATCCTCCTCGACAAGGCGGGGCGCTTCGTCGGCACCATTGCCTATGGCGAGAACCCCGACACCGCGCGCGGCAAGCTGGAGCGGCTCGTCGCGCTGTGACGGAAAGGGCGGCCCGGCCGCCGGTTCAATTTCGAGAAGTGAGGTCGTCTTGGGTCAGGTCCGTTTCCATGCGCGCTCGGAGCGCGCGCCCGCCGAGGCGCTCTACGACCGGCTCGACCAGCGGTTCGGCGAGGAGGGCTCGCCCGTCGCGCTGACCGAGATCGACGAGGCGACCCAGATCTTCGA
>NZ_CAJYIU010000054.1 GCF_913775355.1 uncultured Aureimonas sp. | reverse complement strand
ACCAACGATCTCGGACCGGACGGGATCGAGGCGGCTGCCCGCGCGCTGGCCGAAGAGTTCGGCGCCGCCCTGTCGGTGATCACCGGCGACGCGCTCTTGGCCGAGAACTTTCCGATGATTCATGCGGTCGGCCGCGCGAGCGCCGTCGCCCCGCGCCTCATCGACATGAGCTGGGGCCCGGCCGATGGCCCACGCGTGACACTGGTCGGCAAGGGCGTCGCCTTCGATACGGGCGGCCTCGACATCAAGCCGGCCTCCGGCATGCTCCTGATGAAGAAGGACATGGGCGGCGCTGCGAACGTCCTTGGCCTCGCGCGCATCGTGATGGGCGAGGGCCTGCGGGTGCGCCTGCGCGTCCTGATCCCCGCCGTCGAGAACGCGATCGCAGGCAACGCCTTCCGCCCCGGCGACATCCTCCGGAGCCGCAACGGCAAGACGGTCGAGATCGGCAACACGGATGCGGAAGGCCGGCTCATCCTTGCCGACGCGCTATCGCTCGCCGACGAGGAGGCGCCCGAGATCCTGATCGACATGGCGACGCTGACGGGCGCCGCGCGCGTCGCGCTGGGACCCGACCTGCCGCCCTTCTACACGGACGACGAGGCACTGGCCGCCGCGATCGCCGATGCTGCCGCTGCCGTGCACGATCCCCTCTGGCGCCTGCCGCTCTGGAAGCCCTACGCGAAGAACCTCGCCTCCAAGATCGCCGACATCAACAACGTCACCACCGATGGTTTTGCCGGTTCGGTGACGGCGGCGCTGTTCCTGCAGGGCTTCGTCTCGCAGGCGAAGTCCTGGGTGCATTTCGACGTCTTCGGCTGGCGGCCGCAGGCCGGGCCGACGGGACCGGCGGGTGGCGAGGCGCAGGCGATCCGCGCGCTCGCAAAAGTTCTGCGCGAGCGCTATCCGTCCTCTTGAAACGGCCTCAATTCCTCTGTCCTCTGACCGAACCGGCTCCGAAACGAGGGCCGGTTCGGGGTGGGGACCGAGGATGGGTATCGAAATCCGGCCGGCGCAGGCGCTTCGCCTGCTCCACGGCAACGCATTGAAGCAGGCGCGCGATTCAGGGCCCGACCTCACCACGCGCCAGACCGCGATCCTCCTCACCGTCTATCTCGAGCCGCCGCCGCACACGGTGCGCGGTCTCGCCGAGCGGCTGAAGGTGACGAAGCCGGTCGTTACACGGGCGCTGGACACGATGGGGCGGATGGAACTCCTGGAGCGTCGCCGCGATCCGGCGGACCTGCGCAATGTCCTCGTGCGCCGCACCGTCAAGGGCAGCCTCTTCGTATCGCAGATGGCCGACCGGCTGGTCGACGAGGCGGGAGGGCTGGCGCGATGACGGTGGCTCTCGATCGACGCCTTCATGCCGCACGCCCGGACCTTGCCGACGAACGTCTACGCGGGCGTGTCGAGGCCGAACGCTTCGTGGCGGGCGAGGCGGCCCATGTCGACGCGCCGCTCGCCGACCTGCGCCGTCATCCCTCGCCCGATGCAGCTTTAGAAACGCAAGCGCTGCACGGCGAGGCCGTGACGGTCTTCGAGGAGACGCCGGAGGGCTGGTGCTGGGTCCAGCTGGAGCGCGACCGCTATGTCGGCTGGATGCCGACCGCCGCGGTCCTCGCCGGCCCGGCACCCGAAGCGACGCACCGCGTCGGCGTGCCGCGCACCTTCGTGTTTCCCGGGCCCGACATCAAGCGCCCGCCGATGCGCGAGCTGATGCTCGGCGCGCGTGTCGCCGCGCGCGGCGAGGCGACCGATCCCAACGCGACCTACACGCTGGTCGCACCGTTCGGCGCGATCGTCTCGCAGCACCTGGAGCCGATCTCCGCTGTTGCGCCGGACTTCGTTTCGGTGGCGGAAGGGTTCCGCCAGGTGCCCTATCTCTGGGGTGGCAAATCGCCGTCCGGCATCGACTGCTCCGGTCTCGTCCAGCTGTCGCTGCAACTGTCCGAGATCGAGGCGCCGCGCGACACCGATCTTCAGGCGGCATCGCTCGGGCAGGCGCTCGTCCCAGGCGAGCCGTTGCGGCGCGGCGACCTCGTGTTCTGGCGCGGCCATGTCGGCATCATGCTCGACGCCGAAACGCTGCTCCACGCCAACGCCCATCACATGATGACGGCCGCCGAGCCGCTCGCGACGGCCGAGGCGCGGGCGCTCGCCAAGGGCTCGCCCGTCACCGTCCGGCGGCGTCTCGGCTGATCAGTAGCCCGCGCTGCGGTTCACGACGTTGGTGAGGCTCTCGCCGCGCCGGTGCGCGGCGATCTGCGCCATGATGATGGGCGCGAGCGCGGCGGGGTCGGAGGAGGCTGCGGCGTGCGGCGTCACGAAGACGCGCGGATGGCGCCAGAGCGGGCTGTCGGTCGCCAGCGGCTCGCGCTCGAAGACGTCGAGCGAGGCTTCCATCAGTCGCCCGTCGTTCAGGGCCCGCAGGATCGCTGAATCCTTCTGGAGACCACCGCGGCCGGCATTGACCAGCGAGGGCGTGCCGAGCGGCGTCTCGCGCTTCAACTTCGACAGGAAGCCGTCGTCGATCATGCCACGCGTCTCCGACGTCAGCGGCAGGAGGACGACGAGGATGTCGGCGCGCGACAGGATCGCGTCGAGACCGGCGTCGCCGTCGAAGCACTCGACGCCGGCGATCGTCTTCGGCCGGCGGCTCCAGCCCGAGACGCGAAAGCCCAGCGCCTTCAGCTTCTCGGCGGCGTCGCGCCCGAGTTCGCCGAGGCCGAGGATGCCGACCTCGATCTCGGACGCCGCCGGCTGGCGCCGCTCGTTCCAGATCCGCACCGCCTGCTGCGCACGGTAGGTCATGCCGCGGCGGTGATGATCGAGGACGCGCCAGACGACATATTCGCTCATGCGGGCGGTGAGATCGTCCGCCACGATGCGAAGGATCGGCACGTCCGGCAGGGTCTTGTCCTGCAGGATGTGATCGACGCCTGCGCCGAGCGAGAAGACGGCGCGAAGGTTCGGCAGGTTCGACAGGACGCCCGGCGGCTGCTTCCAGACCACGGCGTAGTCGATGCTCTCGTCGGCGGCGCTCGCCGGGCGCAGCACGATGGTCTCGCCGGGCGCGGCGGCGAGCAGCGCCTCGGTCCAGCGCGAGGGATCGAAACCGGTGACGGAAAGAAGAATGCTCACGTGTCTCGGTCCGTTTGCGTCGAATCGGCGAGGAGTTTCGCATGGGCGCGGCCGTGGCGCGCGAACCAATGTGTCGCTGCGACCAGGAACCCGTTCTGCACGGCGCCGCGATCGACTGCGGCCAGCAGGTCCTCGAAGGGGGCTGCGATGGCGAGGATGTCCTCGTCCTCATCGGCCTTGCCGCCCCGGCCGGAGAGTTGGCTGGTATCGACGATCGCAAGGAAGATCATCGCGAGTTCGTCGGTAAGCCCCGGTGTCGATAGGACCGAGAAGCAATGGGCGACGGCGCTCGGCACCAGCCCCGTTTCCTCCGTCAGCTCGCGCGCGGCGCCGCTCGACGGGTCCTCGCCCTCGTCGATGCCGCCGGCCGGCAGTTCCAGTGGCGCGGCATGCGGCGTGGCAAGGGCCGCGCCGATGCGGAACTGGCGGATGACGACGATCGCATCGCGAGCGGGATCATAAGGGATGACCACCGCGCAGCGCCCGCCGCGCACGAGCTCGCGCCGCACGCGGGCGCCGCGTGCGTCGCCGAGCGGCTCGTGGCTGAGGGTCAGCACGTCGAGCGGACGGAAGCCGTCGAAGACGCGTCGCTCCTCGCTGACCGTGAAGTCGAGCGGCTGGTCTTCGAGCCGGGAGCGGTAGGTCGGCGCGCTCACTGGGCGACGTCCTCGCCGGCGGCCGTCTCGATGCGAAAGGCGGCGGCCATCAGGGCCTTGGTGTAGTCGGTCTTTGGGCGCTCGAAGATTTCCTCCGAGGTGCCGCGCTCGACCACCTCGCCGCCCCGCATCACGATCACCTCGTTGGCGAGCGCGCGCACGACCTTGAGGTCGTGGCTGATGAAGAGATAGGCGAGGTCGTGCTTACGCTGAAGATCGCGCAGGAGGTCGACGACCTGCGCCTGCACGCTCATGTCGAGCGCCGAGGTGGGCTCGTCCAGCATCACGAAGCGCGGATTGAGCACCATGGCGCGGGCGATCGCGACACGCTGGCGCTGGCCGCCGGAGAACTCGTGCGGATAGCGGAAGCGCGTCGCGGGATCGAGGCCCACTTCCTCCAGCGCCGAGACGACGCGCGCGTCGCGCTCCGCCTTCGAGAGCTTCGGCTGATGCACCTGCAGTCCCTCCGCCACGATGTCGGCGATCGGCATGCGGGGGCTGAGCGAGCCGTAGGGGTCCTGGAACACGATCTGGATGCGGTCGCGCCAGTCGCGCATCTCGCGGCTGGATTTCGTGTCGATCCGTTCCCCGTCGAAGCGGATCTCGCCCTCGCTCGCGATCATCCGGCAGAGCGCAAGGCCGAGCGTCGTCTTGCCCGACCCGGATTCGCCGACGACGCCGACCGTCTGGCCGGCACGCACGGCGATATCGATGCCGTTGACGGCCTTCACGTGGTCGGTCACGCGGCGCATGAGGCCGGTGCGCACGGGGAACCAGACCTTCACGCCCTTGCCTTCCATGACGAGCGGCGCGTTGGCGTTGGCGGCGGGCGGGCGACCCTTCGGCTCGGCCGCCAGAAGATGCTTGGTGTAAGCGTGCTGCGGGTTGGCGAAGATGTCGGCGGTCGGCCCGGTCTCGACGATCTCGCCGCGATACATCACGCAGACCCGGTCGGCGATGCGCCGGACGATGCCAAGATCGTGGGTGATGAAGAGAAGGCCCATGTCCCGCTCGGCCTGCAGCTTCTTCAAAAGTTCCAGGATTTGCGCCTGCACCGTCACGTCGAGCGCGGTCGTCGGCTCGTCGGCGATCAGGAGGTCCGGCTCGTTGGCGAGCGCCATCGCGATCATCACGCGCTGGCGCTGGCCGCCCGACAGCTGATGGGGATAGGAGCCGAGCCGCTTCTCGGGCTCGCGGATGCCGACCTGATGAAGAAGCTCCAGCGTGCGCTCGCGCGCGGCCCGGTCGGACAGGCCGCGGTGGATCTTCATCACCTCGCCGATCTGCCGCTCGATCGTATGGAGCGGATTGAGCGAACTCATCGGCTCCTGGAAGATCATCGAGATCTTGTTACCGCGAACGCCGCGCAGCGCCTTGTCGTCGGCCGTGATGAGGTCGCGCCCCTCGAAGACCACCGCGCCGCCGGGATGGCTGGCCGAGGGATAGGGCAGGAGCTTCAGGATCGACAGCGCCGAGACGGACTTGCCCGACCCCGACTCGCCGACGAGCGCCACCGTCTCGCCCTTGTGGATCGCGAAGGACACGCCTTTGACGGCCAGACTCGTCTCGCCGTTCTGATGGAAGGCGACCTTCAGGTCGCGCACGTCGAGAAGCGGTGCGCTGGCGGCGGGGCGGGGGGCGATCTGGCTCAAGCGGCTCTTGATCCTCTCAGGCCGGACGGGGATGGGCGGCGTGGGCGTGATCGTGCCCGTGATGCCCATGGTCGTGATGATGCGCATGATCGTGGGCGTCGTGAGAGCCGTGATCGTGCCCGGCATGGTCGTGGACATGATCGCCGCCGCAGGCCGTGCCGGCGTCGGCGCAGCGACCGTGCTCGAGTTCCACCGTCGCGTGGTCGATCCGAAAGTCGGCGCTCAGCATCGCCTTCACGCGGCGCACCACGGCGGTGCCGTCGGCGCCTTCGGGCACGCAGACATGGAGCGTCGCGGCGCGCCGGCGCGGCGTGATCATCCAGACATGGACATGGTGGACGTCCTCGATCCCGGGTATCCGCGCGCGAAGCTGCCGCCCGACCTCCGCGCCGTCGACGCCGGCCGGAGCGCCTTCCAGGAGAACATGCGCGGATTCACGCACCAGCCGCCAGGCGTTGGTAAGGATCAGGAGGCAGACGAGGACGGACAGGATCGGGTCGATCTGCGTCCAACCCGTCGCCAGGATGACGAGCGAGGCGACGATGGCGGCGACCGAGCCGAGAAGGTCACCTATCACGTGCAGCAGCGCGCCGCGCATGTTGAGGTCTTCCTTGTCGCCCCCGTGGAGCACGAAGAAGGCGCCGATATTGACGAGGAGGCCCGCGACGGCGACGGCCAGCATCGGGCCGGCCAGGATCTCGACCGGCTCCGTGAATCGACGCCATGCCTCGTAGATGATGAAAGCGGTGATGCCGAAGAGCACGAGACCGTTGGAATAGGCCACGAGGATCTGGAAGCGGTCGTAGCCGTAGGACCGCCTGGCGTCGGCCGGCCGAAGCGCGAGGCGCGCGGCGGCAAAGGCAAGGACGAGGCCCGCGAAGTCCACGAACATGTGTCCGGCGTCGGCGAGAAGCGCGAGTGAGCCGGAGATCACGCCGCCTGCGATCTCCGCCAGCATGAAGAGGCCGGTGAGGGCAGCCGCGATGCCGAGCCGCTTGTGGCTGGCATGCGCGGCGTGGTCGTGGTGATCGTGGCCGCCGTGATCGTGCGAATGGCCGTGATGGTCGCTCATGACGGGATCACCGGAAGCTCTTGCGGGGGTCGAAGGCGTCACGCACCGCCTCGCCGACGAAGACGAGAAGCGACAGCATCAGGGACAGGACCACGAAGCCGGAGATGCCGAGCCAGGGCGCCTGCAGGTTGTTGCGCCCCTGCGCCAGGAGTTCGCCGAGGGACGGCGAGCCCGGCGGCAGGCCGAAGCCGAGGAAGTCGAGCGAGGTCAGCGTCGTGATCGAGCCGTTCAGGATGAAGGGCAGGAAGGTGAGCGTCGCGACCATCGCGTTGGGCAGGAGGTGGCGGCCCATGATCGTCCAGTCGCCGACGCCAAGCGCCCGCGCGGCATTGACGTATTCGAAGTTGCGCGCGCGCAGGAACTCGGCCCGCACCACCCCGACGAAGGCCACCCACGAGAACAGGAGCATGATGCCGAGGAGGATCCAGAACCCCGGTGGCAGGATCGCGGCGACGATGAGGAGGAGGTAGAGGACCGGGATCGACGACCAGATCTCGATGAAGCGCTGGAAGAGAAGATCGACCCAGCCGCCGAAATAGCCCTGCACGGCGCCCGCGAAGACCCCGATCACGGCGGACGCCGCGGTGAGGATCAGGCCGAACAGGACCGAGATGCGGAAACCGTAGATGAGGCGGGCGAGGACGTCGCGCGCCTGATCGTCGGTGCCGAGCCAGTTCCAGTTGCCGACGGTGCAGTTGGGATCATTGACGCCCTGGCTGTAGCGCGCGCAGCGCTCCTCCTTGGAGAAGGTCCACGAGGGCGGGGACGGCGCGGGCGTCGGGATCTCGTTGTTGACGCTCTGATAGGAGTAGCGGATCGGCGGCCAGATCATCCAGCCGTTGGCGGCGATCTCGTCCTGGATGAACGGGTCGCGGTAGTTCGTGACTGGCAGGAAGCCGCCGAAGACCTCCTCCGGATAGTCGGTGAAGATCGGCGCGTAGTACTCGTTCTTGTAGGAGATCAGGATCGGCTTGTCGTTGGCGACGAACTCGGCGAGCAGCGTCACGACGAAGAGGATCGCGAAGATCCAGAGCGACCACCAGCCACGCCGGTTGGCCTTGAAGTTCTGCCAGCGGCGCTGGTTGAGCGGCGACAGGCGGGACGGCGTGCCGAGGGCGACGATCGGCGGGGCGTTCTGGGCGACGCCGCTCGCGCCCCCTTGCGCCTCGCGCAGTGTCGCGGGCTCGGGCGGGCGATCCTTGGCGTTCCGTTCTTCCACGGTATCGGTCATCGGATCAGACCTCCCGCCGCTCGAAGTCGATACGCGGATCGATCCAGGTGTAGGTGAGGTCGGAGATCAGCGTCGTCAGGAGCCCGATCAGCGAGAAGATGTAGAGCGTGGCGAAGACCACCGGGTAGTCCCGCTTGTAGATGCTCTCGAAGGAGAGGAGGCCGAGCCCGTCGAGCGAGAAGATGGTCTCGATGAGGAGCGATCCGGCGAAGAAGGCCGAGATGAAGGCGCCGGGAAAGCCCGCGACAATGATCAGCATCGCGTTGCGGAAGACATGGCCGTAGAGGACGCGGCGTTCGGTGAGGCCCTTGGCGCGTGCGGTCGTCACGTACTGCTTGCGGATCTCGTCGAGGAACGAGTTCTTCGTCAGTAGCGTCGTCGTGGCGAAGGCCGAGAGCGACAGCGCGATGAGCGGCAGCGTCAGATGCCAGAAGTAGTCGACGATGCGCTCCGGCCAGGACAGCTGCGCCCAGTTGTCGGAGGTGAGCCCACGTAGCGGGAACCAGTCGAGGAACGAGCCGCCCGCAAAGAGGACGATCAGGAGCACCGCGAAGAGGAAGCCGGGGATGGCGTAGGCCACGATGATGACGGCGCTCGTCCAGGTGTCGAAGCGCGAGCCCTCGTGCAGCGCCTTGCGGATGCCGAGCGGGATCGAAATCGCGTAGGACAGGAGCGTAATCCAGAGGCCGAGCGAGATCGAGACCGGCAGCTTCTGGATGACGAGATCGACGACGGTGGCGTTCGAGAAGAAGCTCGTGCCGAAATCGAAGCGCGCGTAGTTCCAGATCATCTCGCCGAAGCGCTGCCAGGCCGGCTTGTCGAAACCGAACTGTTCGTTCAGCCGCTGGATGAACTCGGGGTCCAGCCCCTGCGCCCCGCGATAGCCCGACGTGTCGCCGCTCTGCGCCGCCGCGTCGCCGCCCCCGCCGCCGAGCCGGTCGGCCGCGCCGCCGCCCTGACCCTGAAGGCCGGCGATCACCTGCTCCACCGGGCCGCCCGGCGCGAACTGGATGACCACGAAGGACACGGCCATGATGCCGAGCAGGGTCGGGATCATCAGGAGCAGACGTCGAAGGATGTAGGCTGCCATTCAGCGGTCCCGTTGTGCGAAAGCGTCGGAGGGCGCGATCAGGCCCGCCCGGCCGCCTTGGCCTTGGATTCGTCGTACCACCAGAGCTGTTCCACCGGGAAGCCGTAATCGGGCTTGGTCGCCGGCATGCCGAACATGTCCCACCAGGCGACGTTGTGGCCTTGGGCGTGGAGGTTGGGGATCCAGTCGAGCCGCCAGCGCAAGACGCGGTCGAGCGCGCGCATCAGGACGGTGAGGTCCTCGCGCGTCTTCGCCTCGCCGATCCGGTCGAGAAGCGCGTCCACCGCCGGGCTCGCCATGCCGGGATAGTTGTAGGACCCCATCCGGTCGCGCGAGGTGGAGCCGAAGAAGCTCGACAGGCTTTCGCGCGTCGGCGTGCCGTTCAGGCCGAAGCGGCAGAGGATCATGTCGAAGTCGAAGCGGCTGAGGCGGTCCTGGTACTGTGCGGCATCGACGACGCGCATCGTGGCGTCGACGCCGAGCAGCTTCATGTTCTCGACCATCTTGCCGTAGACGCGGCCCTGCTCGGGGTCGTTCAGGAGGTATTCGAGACGGAACGGCTGGCCGGCGGCATCGACGAGGCCCGAGCCGCGACGCGTCCAGCCGGCGGCGGCGAAGAGCTCCGAGGCCTCCCGCAGGATGCGCCGGTCGCGCCCCGACGCGTCGGTGACGGGCTGCGTCCAGACCTCGCCGAAGACCTCGGGCGGCAGGTCGGCGCGCAGCGGCTCCAGCACGGCTTGCTCCTCGGGCGAGGGCGCGCCGGTCGCCACGTAGTCCGACAGCTCGAACGGCGACTGCGAGTGCAGCCGCAGGCCGAACAGGAGGTTGGCGTTGGTCCACTCGAAATCGAAGCACAGGTT
>NZ_CAJYIU010000053.1 GCF_913775355.1 uncultured Aureimonas sp. | reverse complement strand
TCCTGCACGTAGCCCGAGCGGGCGGAGGGCTGGTCCTCGGCCGAGGTGATGGCGACGGTGAGGGCGAGATCGGGGATGACGTAGATCATCTGGCCGCCGTAGCCCCAGCCGTAGCGCCCCTCGTGGCTGGCGAAGGTGTCGATGAACCAGCCGTAGCCGTAGCGCCCGTCGTGGAAGCGCGAGGTGGTGCGCGGTGTCCAGGACTGGGCGATCCAGCCTTCGGAAAGGATGCGCGTGCCGTCGGGGCCGAGGCCGCCGCGCCGGTAGAGCTCGCCGAAGGCGAGCAGCGAGCGCGGCGTCATCGCCATCTGGTTGCCGCCGAGATAGATGCCCTGCGGATCGCGCTCCCAGTCGGTCACGCGCACCCCGGCGGCGCTCAGCCAGTCGCGCGCGAGTGCGAGCGTCGTCTTGCCGCTCGCCTTTGTCAGGATCGCCGACAGAAGATGCGTCGAGCCGGTGGAATAGAGCATCGAGCCGCCGGGATCGGTGACGAAGGGGCGGCGCAGCGCGTCGCGCACCCAGTTGCGCGAGGAGATCCACGCGCCGTAGTTGCCGCCCGACGTCCGCTCCAGCCCCGCCTGCATCGACAGGAGATGACCGACCGTCACCTGGTCGAGGCGCGGATCGGGGTTCTCCGGGAAGTCGGCCCGCAGGAAGTCGGCGATCGGCTGGTCGGGCCCCTGGATCAGCCCCTTGTCGATCGCGATGCCGACCAGCGCCGAGACCACGGATTTCGACGCCGACTTGATGTTGGTGGCCCGATCGGTGCGATGGCCGCGGAAGCCCTCGTCCACCAGCGTCTCGCCGTCCTGTGCGATCTGGAGCGTTTCGAGAGGTGCTAGCGAGCGCGCCCGCTCGACGGCTGGCGTGAGACTCTCCGTCGCGGAGGGCGCGGATGTCTCCGCCGCGCGAGCGTCGCCGGGAACCGCGGGGGCACCCTCCTGCGCAAGCGCGGAGTGCGGAGCAAGAAGAAGGGACGACAGCGTCGCGGCGGCGGCAAGGCGCCGCATCGAGGGGCGAAGGATCATGTCCCGAGACATGGGAGGCGCGCTGCCGGGCCTCCAGTTCAGTCACCGAAACGTGCGTCGGTGCCGCGCGGACTTCATCCGCCGACCGCGCGCCGCCCCGCGCGAGCGCAGCCTTAGATGACCCGCCAGAGCACCATGTCGACAGCCGCCAGCCAGAACACGGCGCTGAAGAGAAGCCCGTTCAACAGGCCCGCCATCGGCTTCAGGTCATCCATCGTCGTCCCCCCAATTGATCGCGGAAGTTATATACGACAATAAATTATATCGCCATAGTATTTTGCGTGGGACGGGCGGGCGGCCGCCTATGGCGGACGAACGCGCGTCGTCGTTTCGATTTTGTTCACCACTCCGGCGTAGCGATGCGTTAGAAGAACGGAAGTGGAACGAGCATGCTTCAGGAGCGCACCATTCGCATCATCGGCATCGACCCGGGCCTTCGGCGCACGGGCTGGGGCGTGGTGGAGACGGTCGGCAATTCGCTGCGCTTCGTGGCGAGCGGCACCGTCACGTCCGACAACAAGCTCGACCTCGCGACGCGCTTGCGACAGCTGCACGACGGGCTCACCGACGTCCTGCGCAGCTTCGGCCCGGACGAGGCGGCGGTGGAGCAGACCTTCGTCAACAAGGACGCGGTCGCGACCCTGAAGCTCGGTCAGGCGCGCGGCATCGCCATGCTGGTGCCCTCGCTCGCCGGGCTGCCGGTGGCCGAGTATGCGCCGAACGCCGTGAAGAAGGCGGTGATCGGGGTCGGGCACGGCGAGAAGGCCCAGATCCACATGATGGTGAAGGTGCTGATGCCCAAAGCCACGTTCGACACCGACGACGCGGCCGATGCCCTCGCCATCGCCATCTGCCATACCCATCACCGCCAGTCGGCGCAGGCGCGGGCGGCCTATGCCAACCTCTGATGTTCTTGACTTGTTCCCGCCTCGCCGTTAGGTAATACCGATCAGGTATTACCATGTGAGGCCGGGCGATGCGCGTGACCGAGAAGGGGCAGGTGACGATCCCGAAGCCGATCCGCGACAAGCTCGGCATCGGGCCGGGGAGCGAAGTCGACTTCGTGGATCGGGGCGATCACGTCGAGCTGGTGCGCGGGGAACTGCCGAGCGATCCCAAGCTTCGGCGTGAGGAGATCCGGCGCCGTCTTGATGCGCTGCGCGGCACGATCGACACGCACGGCATGGACGGCAAGGAGTTCATCGACTGGCTGAGGGGGCCACGTGACGACCTCGACCCTCGTTGACTCGAACGTTTTTATCGACGTTCTCGGGACGGGTCCCCTGCACGAGAGCGCGCTGGACGCTTTGACGGGCGCAGCCGACCAAGGCGTCATCGTGCTATCTCCCGTCGTCTGGGCGGAGCTCGCCTTTTCCCCGATGACGGAGCCGCTTCTCTACCGTTCGATTTCATGGTTGTCCCCCAAACGGGAGCCGTTTCCGTTCGAGGCCGCCTATCCCGCCGGTCAGGCTCATCGCCTTTACCGGATGCGCGGCGGGCGGCGCGACCGGACGCTGCCCGACTTCCTGATCGGTGCCCATGCGATGGTCGCCGGCCACCGCCTTCTGACCCGCGATGCCTCGCGCTACCGCGAATACTTCCCCGACCTCGATATCCTGTGCCCGGAGACGCATCCTTGATCGGCAAGCTGAAAGGCACCGTTGATACGGTCGAGGAAGACTGCGTGACACTCGACGTCCACGGAGTCGGCTACGTCGCCTATTGCGGCGCGCGCACGCTGGCGGGCCTGCCGGGCGCCGGGGAGGCGGCTTCGCTCTTCATCGAGACCTATGTGCGCGAGGACATGATCCGCCTCTACGGCTTCGCGTCCGCCGTCGAGCGCGACTGGTTCCGTCTCCTCCAGAGCGTGCAAGGGGTGGGCGCCAAGGTGGCGCTCGCCGTCGTCGGCACGCTGTCGACCGGGGACCTCGCCAACGCCATCGCACTGCAGGACCGCACGATGGTCGCCCGCGCGCCGGGCGTCGGGCCGAAGGTCGCCGCGCGCATCGTCGCGGAATTGAAGGACAAGGCGCCGGCCTTCTCGGGCGCGGCCGCGGTCGAGAGCTTCGGGCTCAAGCGCGACCTCGGCGAGGGCGTCGCCCCCGCGCCGATCGCCGACGCGGTGTCCGCACTCGTCAATCTCGGCTACTCGCGCGAGCAGGCTGCGGGTGCCGTCGCAACGGCCGTGAAGGAAGCCGGCGAGGATGCGCCCTCGACCACGCTGATCCGCCTCGGCCTCAAGGCGCTGAGCCGCTGAAGCGAACGGACCCATGAGCAACACACGCCTCATCACACCCGAGAAGCGCGGCGAGGACGTCGACGCCTCGCTGCGTCCCCAGCGGCTCGACGACTTCGTCGGCCAGGCAGCGGCGCGCGCCAACCTCAAGATCTTCATCGAGGCCGCCAAGACGCGCGGCGAAGCCCTTGATCACGTTCTCTTCGTCGGCCCGCCGGGCCTCGGCAAGACGACGCTGGCGCAGATCATGGCGAAGGAGCTCGGCGTCAACTTCCGCTCGACCTCCGGCCCGGTCATCGCCAAGGCCGGCGATCTCGCCGCGCTCCTGACCAACCTCGAGGAGCGTGACGTCCTGTTCATCGACGAGATCCATCGCCTGTCGCCGGCGGTGGAGGAAATCCTCTACCCCGCGATGGAGGACTTCCAGCTCGACCTGATCATCGGCGAGGGGCCGGCCGCGCGCTCGGTGAAGATCGATCTGGCCAAGTTCACGCTGATCGCCGCGACGACCCGCATCGGCCTCTTGACCACGCCGCTGCGCGACCGCTTCGGCATTCCGGTGCGCCTCAACTTCTATACGATCGCCGAACTCGAACACATCGTGAAGCGCGGCGCGCGGCTGATGAGCCTGCCGATGGGCGACGACGGCGCGCGCGAGATCGCGCGGCGCGCCCGCGGCACGCCGCGCATCGCCGGTCGGCTCCTGCGCCGCGTGCGCGACTTCGCGACGATGGCCGGTTCCGAGACGGTGGACCGGCGCATCGCCGACGAGGCGCTGACGCGGCTCGACGTCGACAGCCTCGGCCTCGACCAGCTCGACCGGCGCTATCTCGACCTCATCGCGCTGAACTTCGGCGGCGGGCCGGTCGGCATCGAGACCATCGCCGCGGCCCTGTCCGAGCCGCGCGACGCGATCGAGGACATCGTCGAGCCCTATCTTCTCCAGCAGGGCTTCATCCAGCGAACGCCGCGCGGCCGGCTCCTGACCCAGCACGCGTTCAAGCACCTTGGCCTCGCCGTGCCCTCGACCTACCAGGGCATCCAGTCGAGCCTGTTCGAGGGCGACGAGGAATAGGCATGCGAAAAAGAGGCGGGGCCTTGCGGCACCGCCCCTTCCTTCATCCGATGCGTGAGCGTCAGTTGCGAACCGCCGCCGACTGCTCGTCCAGCTTGCCGATCTCGAAGAACAGCGTCTCGCCGGACGAATCGTCGACACCGTCGTTGTCGGTCACGACGAAGGCGGTGCCGTCCTTGTCGACCGCCAGGCCCTCGACCTTGTCGACCACGTAGCCCGCCGTCTGGGCCTTCAGGTCGGGCAGGAGGTCGCGCACCACGCTCTTCTCGACGGTCGGCAGGTCGCCGCCGAACGGGGCGGGCTTCAGCTGATCGAGCGCGACGCGGGTGATCTGCTTCAGCCGCGCGGCGTCGCCGATCAGGTTGTCGCGTTCGATGAGATAGGCGGCGTCGCCCGAGACCGTGATCTCGGAGAGGCCGACCCAGGCGTCGTCGGCCGCCGGCGCCTCCAGCGGATACCGCACCGCGCCCCAGGTCTTCGCGCCGAGATCGTAGGCGAGGAGCTTCGTCGTGTTCTTTGGATCGTCCTTCCAGGGGCGCTGCACCGCGATCCAGAGCGTGATGCCGACCTTGGCGATCCCCTCCGCACCGAAGCGGGTCTGGTGCGCCAGAAGCTCGGCCGGGAAGGCCACCGTCTCGACCACCGCGCCCTTGCCGTCGACATGGAGAAGCTGGTGCGACACTTCCTTCTCCGGGTTGCCTTCGCTCGCCAGCCAGAAGCCGCCGGCGCCGTCGAGCGCGAGGCCCTCGATGTCGAGCTTCTTGGCAGCTTCGCCCTTCTCGGTGACGACCATCGCGTCGCTGATTCGGGCGGGCTTGGCCGTCGCGTCGATCGTGTAGATCGTCGGTGCCTTGCCGTAGACGCTGTCGCTCGCGGCAAACAGGCGCTTCGGCTCGTTCGCGTCGGCGGCCAGCGCGCCGAGCGCGCCCCAGCCGATCGGCACGCCGTCCCGCTCGACCGACACCATCTGCGGATAGGCGGGCGTTCCCTCGGCGCGCTCGTAGAGCATCACGTGGCTGCGCGCCGCGCCGTCCTCGACGAGGTCGGCCTCGTTGGCGGTGGCCAGAAGGTTGCGGCCGGGAATGGCGACAGCGCCTTCCGGCGAGATGCCGGATGGCAGGAGCTGCACGAACTGCGGCTCGGCGCCCGTGTCGCGGTAGACGCCGACCACGGAGCCGCGCTCGGACAGGACGAAGATGAAGCGTTCGCCGCCGAATTCGGCGACCTCGAGACCCTCCGGCTCGACACCCTTGGCGTCGGACCGCTTGTCGGGATAGTGGCCGGCCTTGGCGACCTCGCGCTCGAACGCAGGGCCCGATTCGAAGGCGACCGATCCGTCGCGGTTGAAGATCGTGAAGCCGCGCGTGCCGCCCTTCCAGTCGCCCTCGTTGGCGACGACGAGACGATCGGTCCCGAGCCACTTGACGTCGTCGGGCTCGCGCGGGCGTGCCTCGATCGTGTCGGTGAAGGCGATCTTGCCGTCGTCCTTCGCATCGACGCCCTCGAGCGCGACGGTTCCGGCCGTGAAGTGACCGGTCACCTCCGCCGTCTTCCCGTCGATCAGGACGATGTGATTGTTCTCCTGAAGCGTAACCGCCAACTCGTTGTTCGCGTTGAAGGATACGAACTCGGGCTCTGGGTCCTCGCCCGCGATGGCGGGAATGCCCGTCAGCTCGACGCGGCGCAGGCCCGCGCAATCCGCCGCGCCGTCCTTCAGGGGCAGGAGCACGACGTAGCCCGCCGGCATCTGCGGCAGGGCACCGTCGTTTACGTCCTCGTCGCGCTCGTTCTCGATCGCGACGGAGGCGAGCGTGCCGTCCGGAGACAAGGCGACGGAGTCCGGCTGGCCGCCGAGATCGCAGCGCGCGGTGACCGTGCGGTCCGCCATCGAGACGGTGGCGAGGAAGCCCGACGGTTCGGTGAAGCTCTTCGACGTGTTGACCGCCGCCAGGACATAGGCGCCGCTCGCTGCCACCGACGTCGGCTCGCCCCCCTCGAAGGCGACATAGCCGGCGCTCTTCGGCGCGCGGGCGTCGGTGATGTCGATGAAGCCGATGCCGCCGTGCGGGCTGTCCGAATAGACCAGCGTGTTGCCGTCGCCGGACGCCGTGATGATCTCCGCCGAGGTCGGCGTCCTGGCGTCGGTGCCTTGCGGAAGGTTCAGCGCGACCGGGAAGGCGGCGATCCGCTTGAAGACCGGTTCGGCCGCGGCGGGCAGGGCGGCGGACGCGAGCAGCGCAAGCGCGGCGGGGAGGCGGATCGAACGCATGGCGGACCTTCCGGTGGATGTTCGGACGGGTCCTCCAACCAGCCCCCCGTCACCGCGCGATGACGGGGCGATGACGGATCGATGACGCTTCGGGTCGCGGGCGGCGCTGGAACAGCGAGGTACGGGGCGCTAGAAGGGCGCATGACCGACCAGCAGCTCTCCGGTCGCCTCGTGGACGGCGGACACCGCCTCGACGTGCGCGTCTACTTCGAGGACACCGACTTTTCCGGCGTCGTCTACCACGCGCGATACCTTCACTTTCTGGAGAGGGGCCGCACGGACTACCTGCGCCTGCACGGGATCGGCCATCGCGAGCTGATGGACGGCGCCTTCGGCGAGCCGATGGCGTTCGCGGTGCGGCGCATGGAGATCGAGTTCCTGCGCCCCGCCCGGATCGACGATGTCCTGACGGTCGAGACGCAAACCGCGCTCCTCGGCGGCGCGCGCGTCGTTCTCGACCAACGCATCCTGCGCGGCGGCGAAGTGCTGATCGAGGCCAAGGTGAAGGTCGCGGTGATCTCGCCGGACGGGCGGCCGCGCCGCATGCCGGCCGCGGTGGCCGAGAGGCTGGGGGGCGGGGAGGGCTAGACCCGATCCATCAACCTCCGGCGGCATGCCGCAGTGCGGTAAATTGCCGTTCGCAAACGATTTGTTAACCCTAACGATGCTTGATGGGCTGCGAGGGCCCACCCCCCGCCATGCCATTCTTTCACCGGAATCAACCGGTCAAAGGGCGCCATGGACGACGTTCCACGCCGGCGTTCCGGCATGGGCGTGGTTCTGGTCGTGGCAGGGGCGTTCGGCCCGCCGGAAGCCTTCTGCTTCCAAAGCCACCGGGACGATCCGACGGATTCGAGGGACGCAAAAGGAATGAACGAGGTCGCTCAGACTGCGCTGGCCGCGCCGGCCCACGACATGTCGCTCCTGGGTCTTTTCTGGCAGGCGGGCTTCATCGTCAAGTTCGTCATGATCGGCCTGCTCGCCGCGTCGGTCTGGACCTGGGCGATCATCTTCGACAAGTTGACGCGCTACGCCAGCTTCCGCCGCCAGCTCAACCAGTTCGAGAACAATTTCTGGTCCGGCCAGTCGCTGGAAGAGCTCTACCACACGCTGTCCGACCGCAAGACGAGCGGGATGGGCGCGCTGTTCGTGGCCGCCATGCGCGAGTGGAAGAAGAGCTTCGAGAAGGGCGCCCGCTCGCCGATCGGCCTCCAGACCCGCATCGAGAAGGCGATGGACGTGACGATGGCGCGCGAGATGGAGGGCCTCGAATCCCGTCTCGGCTTCCTCGCCACCGTCGGTTCGGCCGCGCCCTTCGTCGGCCTGTTCGGCACCGTCGTCGGCATCATGACGGCCTTCCAGTCGATCGCCGCCTCCGAGCAGACGAGCCTTGCGGTCGTGGCCCCCGGTATCGCCGAGGCGCTGCTCGCCACCGCGATCGGCCTCGTCGCGGCCATTCCGGCGGTCGTCGCCTACAACAAGCTGTCGGCCGACGCCGGCAAGCTCGGCGCGCGCCTCGAGGCCTTCGCCGACGAATTCTCCTCCATCCTGTCGCGCCAGATCGACGAGCGTTCGGCCGCTCGCTGAGCGCCCGCCGGCTCGTTCCATTCCACTTGAGGGGTCGTTTCCATGGG
>NZ_CAJYIU010000052.1 GCF_913775355.1 uncultured Aureimonas sp. | reverse complement strand
CTATCTCGGACGGATCCGCTATTGGTAGCGTAAGGGGCCTTTTGGCTTTGCCGTTTTTCGAAGGCCGCGCGTAATGCGTGGAAGCTGTCGCGTCCGTCGCATGCCCAAGCAAGGCAGCGAGCTCCTCACGCGAGCAAACGCCGCTGAGGCAAGCGTCCTTTGCCGCCGCTGCAAACATATGCCTAGTCGTGTAAAACATGGGCGCTGCTTCCGACGCGGCCATAGTTTTGATGTGATTTTACATAATCCGCCCCGCCACGATTTGTAGAGCACCTCCCACTTGCGCGCTCGCTCGTCCCGATCGCGGGGCAAAAGCTGATCGAGATGCGTCATCCATGCGGCGATGACGTCCACCTCGGGACAAGCCTGCCGCCAAATCAAGGTTCGGGTTGGTCCATGCGCACGGCCGTTGCTATTTTTTTCCATTGACGACTGTCAGATGACGTTCTCCCGAAACAGGGTCAATCGTCAGGTGCGCGTCTCTCCATTCGGACGGGCGAAGCCCGGTGCACAAACCCGCTGCAAGAAGAAGGCCGATCGACCGAACATGCCGGCTTCGGCTCAAGGCTAGAGTTGCCATGAGCCGATCCCAATCGGCAGGAGCGACGGTCTTCGCCTTCTTGGCAGAGGTCCGCCTCGGCAGAGTCTTGAAGGAAGCTCGCTCTCCCGTCGAACCCGTCGAAAATGGAGACCGTGAAGCCAACAACAGACTAAGGGCGTACAGACTGTCCTCTCGTTCTCCATAAGCGAACGCTTCATCCCGGAGCCGCTCGCCAATCATGAAGGTAGAGGCGCTGCGATATTGGCGAAACGTCGCGGCATCCAAGTCATGCCGACGCCCGATGAGCCAGTGAGCGTAGGTTGTAACGTCCAAGCGATGATAGGGTGGGTTTTGGGCACCAAACTGCGCCCACAAACGATCGAAGCATTTCCGATAGCTTGCCTCCGTTGACGCGCTTCGGGTTGGTTCAGACGCCGACGAAGCCGCCGTGAAAGGATCGGTGCGCCTGTTCCTCGTCACAGCGCCACCTCGATCTGCCAGTGCCCACTTTCATCCTGTCGGGCGCGCCATTTCCGTACAGATCTGCGAACACCGAACTTGCTGGCGGATACATTTGCCATGACGCCCGCATGTCCGGCAATCGCCTGTTCGAGCGTGGCGGTGTCGCCGACGATGCGGACGGTCGCGTCATCGACTTCAACGCGGTCGATGACGGAGCGCAGATACGCCTTGCGGAACGGCACGTCGCCCGAGCGGATGTTCTCGCGCATCGCCTGACCGAACTGCTCGACGATCTTGGACGGGATCACCTGGCTCGGCACCATCTGAGCACGCACGCGGTCGAGTGCCGCTTGCGCACGCTCGCGGTCGAGCCGAAGACTGCCCACTCGCTCTCGCAGGATGTCGTCCATCTCGGTGATGCCGTCCTCGACCATGCGGTAGAGCCGCTTCAGCTTCTCCTCGGCATCCGTCGCCTCGCGTTGGAGGGCGATGATTCGCCCATCGACCTCAGCCACCTTCTCGGCGCGGTCTCCAGTGATGGAAGTGAGAAGCTCGGTCAGCCGCTCGGTCGTGAAGAGACGTTCGGAAAGGTGCTCGACCACGAGATCGTCGAGTGTGTCTATGCGGATCGATCGGCCCTTGCAGACGATTTTGCCCGAGCGCGCGCACGCTGAGCGGGTGTCGCAACGATGAACCTTGGCGCTCTGCCCAAGGTGCCGGTGCGAAGCGTCAGGCAGCCTTCGCAGGAGGCACATACCGCCAGCCCCGTCGGCAGGATCTGGACTTGCCCCGGGACAGTGGAGATCTCTTGTGACGGAATGAGGAGCATTTCCTGGGCAAGGCGCAGCGCCGGTTCGGGCAAGAGTTTGAGGCGGAGGCCGTTCGTCTGGTGGAGACGAGCGGCCGCACGCAGCGCGAGATCGCCGAGGATCTCGGCATCGGGCTTTCGGCGTTGCGCCGCTGGCTCGACAAGCGTCGGGAGCGCGCTCTGGAGGCGCCGTCTCCTGAGCGCCAGGAGGATATGGCAGCCGGGTTGAAGCGGCTTCGGCGCGAGAATGAGATCCTGCGCCAGGAACGCGAGATCTTGAAGGGAGCCGCGACTTTTCTCGCCAAAGAGGGAAGTCGATGAGGTTCCGCTTCATGGATGCGGCGACGAAGGAATTCCCCGTCCACCACCTGCGTCAGGTCCTCGGCGTCATTCCGAGCGGCTACTTCGCTTGGGAAGCGCGCCCGGCTCGTCACCGCCAACACACCGACTTGATGCGGCTCGCCCATGTTCGCGCGGCCTTTGCAGTCTCGACCGGGACCTATGGCAGCCCCCCGCATGGTGCAAGAGCTCCGCAACGTCGGCTTGCCGATCGGGCGTCGGCGCGTTGCCCGCCTGATGCGCCATAACGATATGAAGGCCCGGCAGAAGTCGCGTTTCAAGCGCACCACAGACAGCCTACATGCCTTTCCGATCGCGCCGAATCCCCTGGATCAGGACTGCGCGACAAGCGGTCCGAACCGGAAACGGGGTGCACACATCTCCTACGTCTGAACGCGGGAGGGTGGCTCTATCTGGCCGTCGTGATCAACCTCTTCGCCCGACGCGTCGGCGGCTGGGCCACCAGTGACCCCCTACACAAGGAACTGGCCCTGTCGGCCCTGCGTCGTGCTGTCGCTGTCCGATGTCCCACCGCCGGGCTCGTTCACCACGCGGATCGAGACAGCCAATTCTGCTCGACCGGGTACCAAGCGGAACTGCGGCGGCACAGCATTCGGCAAGGACTGTGCGTCAGGAACCGAAGGTCGCGCGAGCCGACTTCGGATCGGCGTCGGCGAGGACGTGGCTCCAAGACTCGAACAGGGCTTGACTGGAGGTGATGCGCGTCGAGCCGCGCAACCGCGCCTCGCGGGGCGAGCAACCGAACCGGCGGCGGAAAGCCTTCGAGAAGGAGGCCTGGTTTTCGAAACCGAGCGCGTCGGCGATCTGGCCGATCGAGCGATGCTCCTCGGGATGGAACAGCAGCGCGCGCGCCGCATCGAGACGGCGCGTCTGGACATAGTTGGAAACGCCGCCCAGCACCGAGAAGGCCCGGTAGAGGGTGGAGCGCGAGATCTCCAGATCCTGGGAGATCGTCTCCGGCAGCAGGGTCGGAGAGGCGAGGTTACGGTCGATGTAGCGCTCCACCCGACGCCGTATCGCCGAGGCCGTCGTCTGCTCGACATTGGCCGGGCCTTCGTAGAGCTCGCCAAGGCTCGCCGCCATGAGCGTCAGGGTCGCCTGCGTGATGCGAAGCGCCTCCTCACGGTTCATCTGCGGCAGGTAACGGGCCAAGGCGCTGAAATGCTCGGCCAGGATGCGCCCGCCCGCCCGGTTCAGGACCCGGCCGTGGAAATCGGGAAGGTGGGGCAGGAGACGGCGTATGACATCGCGCGACACGTTGACGAGAACGTACTGGCACTCCGTGCAGCGTCCACCGAAGGGCCGCGCGGCATCCATGACGCAGACCTCGCCCTCGCCGAAATCATACGGCCGCCCGTCGGCATCACCGGCGTAGCGGCCCCGCTGAAACAGCATGAAGATGATGTTGTTGTAGCCGTCGCCGATCTTTCCGGCAGGCCGGACAAAACTGGCAGCGGCGGTACGCCCCGCCGTGAACAGGATCGGCTCCATCAGCCAGGCCGATGTATCGATCCAGAACTCCTCGATCGGCGTCTGCGCCAGACCGATATCGTATTGCGGCAACGTGGCCTGCCAGATCGCCAGTGCCTTCTGTGGCGTCATGTCTGCACTACGCAGGGTCAGCTTCGGCAAGGGAGATTCGACGGTCACCGATCAGCAGTCCCAGATGCGTGGAAGGAGCGACCACGACACAGCGTTCCGCAATAGGTCACCACCGGACGAGCACCACGCGGCATGGCAGAGGCATAATGCTGTCCGAACATTTCAACCTGTGGGTTTGTTCCTTAGCGGAAGGTGGACATGGCCGACGCTGCGTCCGCCCCCATCCCGGCCGGGTCGCCGAGTGCATCAGCCAAGGGCATCCTGCGCCGCGATCAGGCGCCCCAGCGATCGCTCGATGGCCGGCAGCCCGAACTCGCTTTCCGGGATCGACAGGGCGAAGAGCGCCTCGTCTCGCGCTGTCAAGCCGGCATGAAGAAAGGTTTCCTCGGCAAGGTCGGGTCCCGCAAGGGCCAGAACACGCGCGTCCATGTCGTCGCCCGGTCGGGGCAGCGGCCGGGTCAAGCTTATCACCACACGGCCACCCCCGTCCCCGCTCTCGAAGCCCAGGAGCCCGGAGCGCGAGAAGGCGAAGACGTAGCGTCCATCGGCGGTCGGCCGCGCCGCGAGGCCGATCTGCGCGGCGAAGGCAACCATGGTTGTCTCGACGGCCGGAGAGAAGGTCATCGGCTCGCCCCCGCGCGCTGCCCCACCGGCTCGCCCGGGCTCCCCCGGCCCTCGTACTCCAACTCCTCTTCCGCCACGGCTCGGTCCTGGAGCATCATGAGAGCGGCGACCTGTTGGAGCCGGGACTGAAGCGAGGGCATGACGTCGTCCGGCAATTCCGCGTGGGCAAGGCGCAACCCGTTGGCGTAGACGAGCTGCGTTTCGGCCGAACAGGTCCCGTAGCGTGCGAGGAGCGCGCGAGCGTCCGCCAGGCCGCTGGTCGCGCGCGTGCTGAAGGCGAGAAGCAGGCCGGTGGCGTCGGTCGCGCTACCCTGCGGCCGTTCGCCCGGCTTCAGGAGGCGGTCGGTCGTGCGGCACAGGTTGTTCAGGAGTTCCATCACTGTGCCGAGCGTCTTGAGCTTCGACATCTCCGTGATCAGCGCGTGGAGAAAGGCCGGGTCGCTGGAGGGACCGGTGGCGGCCATGTCGCGGCCGGCCGCCATCAGGAACAGATCGACCACCTCGTCGAGACGCTTCAGGGGATCGAAGCAGCGGAACGCGTCGAAGACGCGGTTCATGTCCGGCGTCTCGCGCAGGAGCTGGCGGTAGGTCTCCCGCACAGCGGCCGGATCGGTCTCAAGCGTCGCGGCCTCGCGCGCCGCCAGTTCGGCCACCGCGAAGCCCGCCCGCACCTCGCGACCGAGATCGCCTCGCTCGTATTCGGCGCGGACGCCCTCCAAAAGCGCTTGGAACTCCACTGTTGCCCCGCTGGCTGCGAAGAACTCGCGCGCGATCTCGAGGCCCGCGAACTGGTGCGTGGGATCGGAGTCGAAGCGGCCGAGCAGCGCCAGGACGTCGTCCTTGGTGGGCCCGCCTCCCTGCCCGCCGCCCGACAGGAGGTCCTGCATGCGTGTCAGGTCCTCGACAAGGCCCTGCAACTCGCTCTCGCGAGGCATGTCGGGCAGCTTGTCGTAATAGTCGGCGATGCGGGCAATGGCCTCGAGATGGGCGCCCTGACCCTGTCGCACCTGGCGCTGGCCGAGCGTGCGCTTGTCGGAACGATGGGCGACCGCCATGCCGATCTCCTCCTTCGCATCCTCCAGCTTGGAGGTTTCGGAGGAGGTCTCGACCGTCTGCCCCCGATAGTCTCCCTGAGCCGCGCGAGTGACCTCGGCGCCGACGGGCGAGGTGACCGCAAGCGCGGCGAGGTTCTGACGGGTGGTTTCGATCGCTCCGGCCATGGGCCACTCCGACAAAACGATGGAACGAGGGACCGCGCCCCGAAACGGGCAACGGCCGCTGGCCCTTGCGGGGCATCGGCCGTTCTAGTCCATCCGGCAGACGGCGGGTGATTATCGGCCGGCCGCTGTGCCGAACGGCACGGCCGGCACCGATCAGACCCTGTCAGGCGACGTTGCGCGCGATCGACTTCAACGTGTCGGCGACCGTCTTGAGCATGTTGGTGCGAAGGTTCGAGACCGCCGACCAGGTGTTCATCGCCATCTGCATGGCGAACATCTTCTCGGTGTCCGACAGGTTGGCGTTCTTCTCGATCTCGCGGATGTCCTCCTCGATCGCCTCCATCTGGTCGCCCAGGCGCTTCTGCCGCCAGATCAGGTCGAAACCGTCGCGGTTATCGAACGTCTCGGTGCCGGCGAGCTTGGTGCCGCTAGTGGGCTGCTGATAGAGGGTCGAGGTGCCGACGCCGGTGAACGTGCTTGCGGCCATGGTCATGCTTCCTTCCGGTTGAGGGTTCAGGTGTTGGGGGAACCGGGGGGAGCCCAACGGCAGATCCCCCGCATGAGGTCGCGCGCAGCTTCCAGCGCGCGGGCAAGCGTCTGGCGACGCTCGAAGACGGCCGGGATCTCGCCCGCGTCGAGGCGGCGCCGGTTGTCGTCGGCGAGCGCGTCGAGGCGCGCGCTGAGCCGCTTGGCCTCGCCCGCGCCGCCGGGCCCGAGCAGGCGCTCGGCGAGATCGGTCATGGCCACGCGCTCGGTTTCGCTCACAGTCCCTCCTCCAGCCAGAGCGACTCGAGCCGCCGCCGGTTCAGGATCAGGATGGAGCGGTCGGACATGGCGATCCAACCGGCCTTTTCCCACGCCTTGAGCGCGCGATTGACGTTGGAGCGCGCCCCGCGCGCCATCAGGCCGAGATCACTCTGGGTGACGAAGGCGCCGACGCTCTGAACGTCTCGACCCAGGTGCGTCGCCGTCGAGCCGAGGTCGTCGGCGACGCGCAGCAGGGCCTGCGACAGGCGTCCGTTCAGCGTCTTGAGGCCGAGCGATCGCGTGAGCGCGATATAGGCGCGGTAGCGTCGGGCGACCGTGCGACCGAGGGCGAGCGGCAGTTCGCCCCGCGCCTCCTGCGCCTTCACGTCGCCCGCCGAAACGCGGAACACCGAGGCGTTGCCGACTGTGGTCGCCATGTCATGATGGGTGCTGGCCGAGAAGACGCCGAGCTCGCCGAAGCTCTCGCCGGGCGGCAAGATCGCGAACAGGACCGCCGTTCCGTCCTCCAGAAGATAGGACAGGCGCACATGGCCGGACCGGACGAAGTAGAGGTGAGCGGCCGGATCGTCCTGAAGATAGATGAACTCGTTGGGCCCGTAGAGCTTGACGCCGGCCGCCGCCGACAGCGCCTGACTGGCGGCGGGTGACAGGGAGCGGAACTCCGAACCGGCGCGAAACGGGATCCGCTCGACCGCGGACGAGGTCGCGCGCAAGGGTGAGGGCGCCAAGCCACCCCCCACGCTGCGATCCGCCGCGAAGCGTCCCATCGTGCCCATGCCCTGCCCTCCCACGACGCGCCGCTAGGACGGCGGTCCGACATGGCGACCATGCGTCAGCGACCATCCCGCGTACCACTGCGCAGCGTCTCAAAACGTTCCGCGCAATCCCAAATCGACACACGCGCACTTGGAAAAGGAGCCGGCGGCCTACACGCCCCGGACGAGGAAGCGGTACAGGAAGGAGCGACGACGCTCGGCGCCGGACGACGCGTTCTCCCTGTGGAGCGCGGCGGCCGCGGTGCCCGCCCGGCATGATGCCGAGGTGCCCTTCCCGGAACGACCGCCATGTCCGACACTGCCGCCGAACCGATCATCCTGAAGATCCTGACGGGCGTACAGTCCGGCGTCGACGTGTTTCTGACCGACGGGACCTACAGCCTCGGCTCTGGCGAGGAGGACGACATCCAGGTTCTGGATGTCTCGCTTCTGCCGGGCCACGTACGGCTGCGCGTTCGCGAGGGACGTGTGGCGCTCGCGGGGGGCGCCGGGCCGGCCAGCACGACACTAGGCACCCGGATCCTGCCGAACGGCGAGTTCGCCGATCTCGAGCCGCTCGATGTGGTGTGGGCCGGCACGACGCGCTTCACCACGGGCCTGCCAAGCGCCAACTGGTCCTCGCTCTCCCAGGAGCCGCCTCCGGTTCCCGTGAAGCTGCGCCGAAGCGGACTGCGGAAGCGCCATGCCGTGAGCGGCGTCGTCGAATCCAATGCGGGCCGCCTGCGCTGGGCGGTGCCGCTCGCCGTGGTGCTGGCCGCGCTCGGCGCAGCCGCTGCCACGCTTCCGGTCGGAGGATCTGTCGGTGGTGCGGGCGGGAGCAAGGGACGCGGCAGCATCGAGGCCGTGCGCGAGGCGATCGCCGCGTTGCCCTTCGCGCGCAACGTCGAGGCGCGCGCGGAGGTCGACGGGGAGGTGTTCGTCACCGGCTTCGTGGCGACGCCGGCCGAGCGGCGCGCCGTCCTCGCCGATACGCGCGCGGCCGACCCGGCTGTCAGGCTGCGCGTCGGCGTCCTGGACTCCATGAAGGGCGAGATCGCCCAGCTCCTGTCGGTCGAGGCGCCCGGGATTGACTTCACGCTTTCGGACCGGGGCGAGGTGACGCTGCGCGGGACGATCCTCGATCCGGCCGAGGCCGGTCGCGTCGCCGCGCTCGTCGCCGACAACGTGATCGGCGTCGCCTCCCTGACGTCCGAGATCGAGACCCGCGACACGCTCCTGGCCGCCGTTCGGCGCCTTGCCGAGCGCTCGCAGATCGCGCCGCTCACGATCCTGCGCCTCGACGGCTCCCTGATCGAGATGAGCGGCGTCGTGCCGACCGAAAAGGTCGACGCCTGGGTGGGGTTTCTGCAGGCTTATACGGCGCAATACGCGCCGCAGATCGCCCTGCGGTCGCTGGTACGCCTGCAGAATCCGGACGGCACGATGCAGCCGGCCCCCACCGCCGGGTCCGCCCTGGTGATCGGCTCTGCCGCGCTGGCGCAAGGGGACGTGCGGCTCGATACGGACCGGCTCGTATCGGGCACCTATGATCTGGCGGACGTCTTCGCAGGTCAGCCCGCCTCCCCGCCGGCGCTCGTCACCGAGACCGCTTCGCCCGCGGAGGCGGCGGTCAACGTGAGCCGGGTCCTCGGCGGAGCACAGCCGGGTCCGGTGACAACAGGCGGCATCGTGGCGGCGCCGCGCGTCGTCGGGGTGGAGACCCCGCTGACCGCCGAGCCCGGACGTCGCACCGGAGACGCGCAAGATCCCCTCGCCACGGCGGCTGGCGCTGGCTCGGCCGGCCTGTACGCGGACGACGACACCGTGCGCCGGCTCCTGCGCACCTGGGGTTCCGGCCATCTTCCCCGCGACCCGGAGGGGCGGCGCCTCGGCGCTGCCTTGGAGGCGCTCGCACGCGCCGCGCCCGGCACCGACTCCCCGGCGGCCCTCAGCCAGCGCTACGCGCCGATTCGCCGGCCCGGCCCCCTGTCGGACGCCGATCTCGCCTGCTGGCCGACGGCCAAGCTGACCGAGGCGAACGTGGCGGGCACGCTGTTCTGGCTCGACCTCCTGTCCGTCAGCGAGGACCTGTCGCTCGGCAGCATCGAGGCGGCGACCCGGCCGCTCGTCCTGGAGGCGGCCCTCAACCCGCGCCGGCTCGACAGCTGCGCGCGGCGCGCCGGCCTGTCGATCCAGTCGGTCTATCTCGACGAGGTGGCGCGCAATCCGGGCTTCGTGAACTTCATCACGCGCGACCTGTCGGACTACCCGCTCGACATCGCGGGCGCCAACGTCGGACAGGACCGCTTCGTGCAGCTGCGGGGCGGCGAGAAGCTGCGCGAGGGCGCCGCGCCCGATCGCAACAGCCGCATCGCCAGCGTCGGCGAGCTCGGCGTGGCCGTAGATCGGGGCGGTGACGGCTTTTCCGCTGTTATCTTCGGCACAAGCGTCAACTGGATCGTCCGCTAGAAGGATTTCGTTCCAGCTAGAAGGACGACCTCCATGGCGCATGTCGACATCTCGCCCCTCATGGAGGCGATCGGGCCTCTCGACGACGACATCCTGGCCGTGACCGCCATAGGCGAGACCTGGGTGGTGCGACTCGAGGACCTCGACATCCAGGTCGAGGAGGATCGCGCGGCGCAGCGCCACCTCCTCACCGCGGTCGTCGCGGGCCCGCCCTCGGCGGGTCGGCTGGAGGTCTACGAGACGCTCCTCCAATACAACCTCCTGCGGCGCGAGACCGGGATGTGCTCAGCTCTCGGTCCGGACGGCGAGGTCGTCCTTCTGGCGGAGGTGCCGAGCGAAGGCATGAACGTGCCTCTCCTTCTGGACGTCCTCCAGAACATCGCGGCCAAGGCGCGCGCCTTCGCCCCGCTCGTCGCGCAGGCGCCCGCCCCGGCGCAGGCGGGCGATCTCGACCTCGGCATGATCGCGATCCGGATCTGAGGAGGGCGCCGTCATGTCCAACATCTCCCGCCTGCAGCTCAACACGAACACCCGCCTCGACGAGCTCCAGAACTTCGCGCTGAACCTTCACGACAAGGACCGCGTGAGGACCGAGCGCACGGCCGGCGGCGTCGTGCTCTACGCCAGCCCCAAGCCCACGGGCCTCGCCAAGGCCAAGGAGGACATCGGTAACTTCTTCGCCAAGTTCACCAGCCCGAACCGGAACCGGGAAACGCGCGATGCGATCGCGGGCGTCGTCAACCGCGCCGGCCCGCGCGCGGACCCCGCCGTATTCTCCAGCGTAAGGACGGCTCTCCAGTCGGGCCTCAAGGGCGAGCTGAAGGGCGCGTCCCTGAAGATGATGGCCGCCGCGGTGCGAGCCGACGACGGCATGCGCGGCCCCTCGCCCGATAAGCTGACCCCGGGCGCGCTCGGCCAGGCCGCCGGCCTGATGCTGGGAGAGCTGGAGTCGCTGCGCGCGCCGGTCGGCGACACGGCGCCCCGCTTCGCGAAGGAGCCGCTCGTCGGCGGCGATCCGGCGCAGGTCGGCCGGCATCTCGCGCTCGACTTCGCCAGGACCGCCTCGCAGGCGGATAAGGACAGCTTCGTGCTCACCGGCGCCCCGGCCATGCGCGAGGCGCTGGAACAGCTGATGGTCGCCGCGCTTCCCGGCAAGCCCGACGCCGAAACGCTGCAGGGCGTGAAGGCCGCGGCTGAGACGGCGGTCCGAAGCGCGGCGGCCGCGCTCGCGGACGGCCGCAAGGACGCCGCCGGCGACATCACGATCGGCGGCAAGACCTATGAGCTGGACCGACATCTCGGCCAGGGCGGCTTCGGCAGCGTCGATCTCTACAAGGAGAAGGGCGGCACGGAGCGGATCGCGGTGAAGTCCGCCATCCAAGCCACCTCGCCGGAGGCGCGTAAGGAGATCCGCGACGAGGTGGCAGCCCATCGCGCCGTCAGCGGCTCTCCCAACGTCGTGGGCCTGAAGGGAACGGTCTTGGGCGAGGACGGCTCGCTTCTGATCGCCATGGAATACGCGCCGATGGGCGACGTCGGCGGGCTTATCCGGGACATGAAGGAGGATGCAACCCTCACCACGGTCGAGCGGCGCAACATCGCCCTCACGGTGCTGAAGGACCTCGCCACCGGCATGAAGCACATGCACGAGACCTCGGACCTGGTCCATGCCGACTTCAAGCCGACCAACTGCTTCATCGGCACCGGAGCGGTCACCAAGATCGCCGACTTCGGAACCGCCACCAAGACGGGCGACTACTCCTACGGCAACGCTGCGATCAAGAACGGGGGATCGAACTACACCGCCCCCGAGTACGACCGCGACGGCGACGCGGCCTACCGGGCGGCGTCGCGCTTCAAGCGGGCGGACGAGACCAGCAACAATCTTCTGATCGACCAGAACAAGATCGACAATCTGGCGAACCAGGTGGACGAGCGGTTCCGCGGCAAGGGGTTGAACGGCGAGCAGCGGCGCGTCCTGCAGGAGGCCGTGCGCCGGAACGTGGCCATGGCCTCGCAGGAAAGCGGGGTCGACAGCACGCGCCATGGCAAGACCGGCGACGTCTGGGCGTTGGGCGCCACCGTGTTCTCGCTGATCTACGACCGCTCGCCGGGCCAGTCGGCGAACACGGCGCACAAGTTCCGGGACTTCGGCCTCGACCTTTCGCAGCGCGCCGTGGATTCGACGGTCGCCGATATCGGCAACCGAATCGACCTAGTTACCCCGTTCCTGGCGGGAACCAGCGGCGATCCGCAGGTGGACGCCCTCCTGAACGGCCTCCTCCATCCCGATCCGCACCAGCGCCTGTCGATGGATGCGGTGCTGGATCACCCGGCCATTCGGGGTCTGTCGCCCGCCAACGAGACCGCGGCGCGAACGAGGATCGCCGGCCTCGCGGCCTGAGGAACGTGGCGATCCAACAAGAAAGGGCGGCCCCGCGGGCCACCCTTTCTCGTTGGAAACCGTCCCGGGCGGAACGCCGGCCGCACGCGACCTCGCCGCCTCAGGGTTTCTCGACCACGCTCTGCGGCGCCACGCCGCCCCCGTCCACCAGCGAGGAGCGCAGGAGACGCGTGATGTTCTCGATCTCGCTGGAGGTGCGCGTCACGCGCGGCGTGATCAGAACGAGGAGTTCGTTGCGCGCGGCGACCTGGGTGCGCTGACGGAAGAGATTGCCGAGCACCGGAATGTCGCCCGCGCCCGGCACCTCGGAGCGCCCGTTCTCGACCCGGTCCTGGATCAGGCCGCCGAGTAGGATCGTGCGGCCCGACTGGACGAGCACCTGGCTCTGGAGATCGCGCGTGGCGATCGTCGGCGTCAGTTCCTCCGAGGCCGAACCTGGCTTCGGCGTCGAGACTGACTGGCTGATCGCGAGGTTCACCGAGTTGTTGGCATGGATCTGCGGCGTGATCTCCATCACGACGCCGGTGTCCACGACCTGAATCTCCCGCGTAACGGTGACGTTGCCGAGATTGCTCGAGGCCTGGGTCGCGGTGGCGAAGGGGATCTGGTCACCGATCACGAGCCGGGCGGTGCGGTTGTTGAGCACCGTCAGATAGGGCGAGGACACGACCTTGACGTTGGTCACGTCGCGCAGCGCGGTCAGCACCGCGTTGACGGAGATGTTGCCGAGCGTCCCCGAGAAGCCGACGATACCGCCCGTGGTTGGTGAGACAGCGGAGGGAATGCCCGATCCTGCCCCGATGCCGTTGGACTCCAAGAAAAACTGGACACCCCGCTCGAGCTGGTCATTCAGCGTGACCTCGATCACGGTGGCCTCGATGACAACTTGGGCTTCGGGCACGTCCAGCGCCGCCACGGTCTCGCGGATCTGGTTGAAGATGCGATAGCTGGAGTAGACGAGCAGCGTGTTGGTACGCGTGTCGGGAACAATGCGGATTTCGTCGGCGGCTGGCGGCGCGATCTGGACCGACGACCCGCCCTGACCTTCGCCGACGACAGCGGCATCCCCCTCGGCGCTGGTTTCGCCCGACGCGGCCGCGCGCCTGCGCGGTCCCGCTTCGGCGCCGTCGGCGGGTAGGTCGATCGCCGGCGGCGGCGACAGGGTGGTGCCCGAGCCCGTATCGGCTTCCGAGTCCGACAGGGGCCCCTCGCCCGCCCCCGGCAGGCGCGCGCGTGGAAACAGACGGCTCCTGGGCGCGGTGCGCTTGGGATCGGTGAGGACGTCGCGACGCGCCGCGCGCGCCCCGCCGCCGCGCGCCGTTCCGGCACCGGAACCGAAGACGCTGCTGACCTGAGGCGCGATCTCCTCGGCGCGCAGATGCGTCAGCGGAATCACGCGCAGCGAGGACACGTCGGTCGTGGAGCGGTCGAGCTGCTGAACGAGGAGGCGTACGGAATTCATCTGCTGGGCGTCGGGCGTGCCGATCAAGAGGGCGCGCTGGGCTTCCAGTGGCAGCACCGTGATCGACGGCTCGTCGCCGCGGATGGTGGAGGCGTAGAAAGCGCTGACGCGCTCGGCGATCGCGGACGGCTCGCTCTGGCCGAGCGGCACGATGGCCACCGACCCCTGGCTCACCGCCGACTGCGAGATGGTTCGCAGCAGGCGCTCGACCCCATCCGCTTCGTCGGGGCTGGCGCGCAGCACCACTGTATTGGGCGATGAGGAAGCCTGCAGCTGCACGCCGCCCGGCACCAGCGCGTTTCCGAGCTGGACGACCTGCGCGGCGTTGCCCCGGCCGAGCTTGACGATGCGTGTGATCTCCTCGCCCGCCGAGCCCGCGGCCGCGTTGGCGGTCAGCCCCTGGATCACGGCGGCCGATCCCACATGATAGACGCCGTTGATCGCGCGGATCACGAGGTCGTTTCGCGCAAGGAGGTCGCGCACGACGTCGAGCACGCGGCTCTTGGGGATCGGCGTCTCGGTGCGGAAGGTGATGCGACCGGGCAGGTTGTCGGGCGCGACGTAGTTCAGGCCGAGCGCGCCACCGAGCAGCTGCTGGAGAACGAAATTCACGCTCGCGTTCTGAAAGTCCAGAGAGATGCGTTCGTTCGGATCGAAGCCGGTCGTGTTGCTGGTGCGCAGCTCGTTGAGATCCTGCGTCAGCTGGACCGTATTGGGCGCGTATTCGACGCTTTGGCTGCCGACGAAGCCGGTGAAGGGCTCGGCTCCGCGCGCCACGCTCGCGGCATTGATGCGGCGCACGTCCACGACGGGCCCGGAGCGCTCCGCCTCGCCGTTCTCAAGACGCGGTTGTCCAGTGGGCCCGACCATGTCGTCGAGCGAGGAGACGCAGGCCGACAGCGCCAGGGCACCGGCCAATGCCGACGAGACAAGAAGCGTTCGCCGACGGTCGCGCGCACCTGGTCGATGCCGAGACGGCGAACGCGCCTTCGATATGCCTCGGTCCATGCTCGTCCCGGTCCCCGCCTCACGCCCGCCTGCCCGGAGGCCAGACGTCCCGCTCACCCGGCAGCTCCCTACGACCGCCGCAGAATTCCTAGCAGCCGGGAATCTTATTAAACCAGAAGCGTTGTGGCTGGTTTTACGTCTGCGTCCCAGTACAGGCAGCTGCGTCCAGCCTGTGCACAATCCGGGCGTCGCCGCGGCGGCCTTCAGGCGCTGCCGGAGCGGTGCTCGGCGCGTTCCATGTCGATGACCCCGTGGTCGAGGCGTCCCCCGTAAAGACGGTCCCGGTTCCGATTGACCCAAGCCAGCACCTCGGCCACGGCATCGAAGAGGTCGTCGGGTACCGGCGCGTAGAGATCGGCTTCGGCGAAGAGCGCGCGGGCCAAGACCTGGTTGCGGAACACGGGAACGCCCGCTTCCTCGGCTTCGCGCCGAAGATAGGCGGCGATGGCGTTCTGCCCCTTGGCCGTGACCATGGGCAGCGGCGTCTCGCCCGGACGGTAGTCAATCACCACCGCGAAATGGGTCGGGTTCACCACGAGTGCGGTGCCTTTGCGCGCGGCCGCCCCGCCGTCGCTCATGGCCAGCTCGTGAGCGAGCTGCTTGCGCTTGCCCTTGATGTGCGGATCGCCTTCGCTCTCCTTGTATTCCCGCTTCACCTCGTCCTTGGACATCATGAGGCTCTTGGTGTGGGAATGCTTCTGGTAGGCGAAGTCGGCGACCGCGACGACGATGAAGGCGGCGGCCGAATAGGCAAGGGTCTGGAACAGGATCGAGATCGTCACGTCGCCGATGCAGACGAGGCCGCAGTCCAGCGCGTTCATGAAGGGGCCGATCGCGCCCGACAGAACGTGGTAGAGCAGCACCGACAGGAAGGCGATCTTGAGCACCGACTTCAGGAGGTCGACGACCTGCTTCATCGAGAAGATGCGCTTGAAGCCGGCCGCCGGACTGATCTTCTCGAGCTTTGGCGCAATGCTTTCGAACGAGAAGAGCGAGCCGAACTGGGCGTAGTTGGCCGCAATTCCCGCAAGGATCACGACGCCCAGCACGGGCGCGAGCAGGAGCGCACTCTCGCGGAAGGCATAGAGGACGCCGGTCATGGCGTTGGTGCGGAAGTCGCCGGCCGCCAGGACCGCCATCTGGTCGAACATGCCGACGAACGTGTCGTTCACCGTGCCCCACATGATCCAGACATAGGCGATCACGGCCAAGAGCGAGACCGTTGTGACAACCTCCTGGGATCGGGCGACCTGACCCTTCTCTCGCGCATCGCGTTCCTTCTTAGGTGTCGGGAGCTCGGTCTTCTCGCCGCCCTCGCTCATGGCTGCGCACCCCGGTTCGAAGGCGGGGGAGCGGCGGGCGGCCTGATCACGAGCGGCTCGGCGCGCGGCTCGACCGCCTGACCGGCGGGGCCGGCGGCGGGCACCGGCGCCGTGCCGGAGAAGCGCATCACGGCGTAGAAGCGGTCGATGAAGGCGGGGAAGGTGCCGAGCTGCTCCGTGCCGTAGGGGAGCAGGCGCGAGAAGTAGAAGATCAGGATCAGGATCGCGAGGCCGCTCTTGATCGGCATGGCGAGGATGAAGACCTGCACCTGGGGCGCGAAGCGGCTCACCATGGCGAGCGCGAACTCGGCCAGGAACATGATCGCGACCACGGGCCCCGCGATCACCACCATGACGCGCAGCGCGTTGTCGGCAACGGCGAGCGCGAGTTCGGGAAACTCGGGCGAGAGCACCGGAACGCCGCGCGTCGCCGGCCAGATTTCGTAGCTCTGGTAGAGGAGCCCGAGGATCGGCAGCATCGCGCCGACCGTGTAGACGTAGGTCAGGAACGCCTGACTGAAGAGGATGCCGAGCGGCGAGGTCTCGTGGCCCTGGAGCGGATCGATAGAGGCCGCGATCGCCGCGCCCCGCTGGTTGTCGATGAAGGCGCCGGCCGACTGCACGGCCCAGAAGATCCAGCCCACGATGTAGCCGAGTACGAAGCCGATCGCGTACTCCTTGAGAAGGTAGAGGGCAAACGACGGAACCGTGCGGTCGAAGGCGTCGACATACGCGTAGTTGATCGGAACGGCGATCACGGAGAGCGACAGGATCGCGGCGACCTTCGGCAGGCGTGGCACGGCCGTGTCGGCGAGGAGCTGGGACACCGACATGAAGGCGTAGATGCGCGGCAGCGTCAGGATCAGCGCGATGATCTCGCGGTCGAAGATCGTGCCGTAGAGGCGCGCGAGATCGGCGATCTCCCTCATGACGCGTCCCTCATGTCATGCTCGGGAAGCCGTCGAAGAGCTTGATCGAGAAGTTCACCATCTCCGAGCCGAGCAGCCCCGCCATTGCCGCGATGGTGAACGCGACCGCGATCAGCTTGATGGCGAAGGAGACGGTCTGCTCCTGGATCTGGGTCAGCGCCTGGAGGAGGCTGACGAGGATGCCCACCACGGACGCCACGATGATAGGCGGCAGGGACAAGACCATGGTGAGGAGCATGGCCTCCTGGATCTGCTGGAGCGCGACGTCGGGGCTCATGGATGCTCCCTCCTCATACGTAGCTCTTCACAAGCCCGAGGATCAGGCGCGACCAGCCGTCGATCATCACGAACAGGAAGAGCTTGAAGGGCAAGGAGATGGTCAGCGGGCTCACCATCATCATGCCCATCGCGAGCAGGATGTTGGATACGACGAGGTCGATCGCGATGAAGGGCAGATAAAGAAGGAAACCGATCTCGAAAGCCTCGCGCAGCTGGGTCACCGTGAACGAAGGCAGGACAACGGCGAGGCTCGTTTCGGTGAGCTGGGCCGCGAGGTCGGGCGGCCACAGTGAGCGCGCCGCCTCCAGGAAGAACATTTTCTCGCGCATCGCCGCGTGGCGGTTCAAGAACTCGAGGAGCGGTCCCTTTCCGGCGTCGTAGGCGGCGCGGATGCCTTCGGCCGAACCCATGTCGACGCTCGGCTGCGCGGCCATGATGTTGAACGTCTCCACCGCGACGGGCGCCATGATGTAGCCCGACAGGATGATGGCCAGCGCGTTCAGCGCCATGTTGGGCGGGATGTTCTGCACGCCGATGGCGTTACGCACGAGCAGGAACACGACCGACAGCTTGATGAAGCTGGTCGCCACAACCGCCAGAAACGGAAACAGCGCCGCGATCGCGACGATGAAGATGAGGTTGAGGGGATCAATCACCGGTCGGCCCGAAACAGAGAAGTCAGCGGCCGGGAGCGACGAGGCGTGTGATGCGCACGCCGATCCGCTCGTCGATGCGCACGATATCGCCCGTCCCCACCATCGCGCCGTTGACGCGGATCGTCACGGGGACGCCATTGTCGGAGGCAGGGGGGGTCAACTCGATCAGCGAGCCGGCCCGCCACGTGGCGACGCTGGCATAGGGAAGCTGGACGCGGGCGAGATCGAAGTCCACCGCCAGCGGCAACTCCGAAAGGTCGAGCGGGTCGCCCCCCTCGGCCTCGTGCAGCGGTCCGTCCTCGTTCTCGGTGGTCATGATGCTCCTCGCGAAGGCCGCCGACGGGGTCGGCTTCGGCCGCTCGGGAGCTTGGGCGCCCGCCGAGATCCAGCCGTCCTGGGTTTGGGTGAGGCGAAAGGCGACGGTTCCCGCGCGCAGCGTGTAGTGGCGGGCGGGGTCGTCGGCCAGCACGACGACGTCGCCTGGCGCGAGGGCCACGAGTTCGCGGCTGGTGAGACGGATCGAGCCAAGCGACAGGTCGACGTCCATCTGCACGGCGGCGGCGAGCGGGCCGGCCGGCGCGGCGGCCACCCCGTCCGCCAACGTTCGCAGGAGGAGCGCTCGCGGTACACCCGCAAGCGCCTCGATCGTGCCGTCGGCGCCCGTGAGACACAGCCGCAGCCATTCCCGCCCCGTCGCGTCGACGCCGGTGGGCGCCCCCTCCTCGGCCAGGGTAAGGGCGCCGGGCAGCGCCTCGAGAGGCCCCAGCATCCGGCGGACCTGCGCAAGCATGCCCGAACACACCGCCCGGCGTAATTCGGCCGGCAACGCCGGGAGATCCGCGACCTCGATGTCCGCACCGGCCAGTTCGCGAAAGGGAAAGTCGAGAGGCTCCACCAGGACGGGGGTGGCCCAGCCGGGCGCGGCAAGAGCGACGACGCCCGCGCTCGCTACCGGCGGGTCGGCCAGCTCGTAAGTCAGGTTGCAGCGGCCCACCTCGCGCGGCGTCCCTGCGCCAGCCACGAACGCGTTCCACATCGCAAGGCCCGCTGCGGCGTCGGCGCCGCCGGCGAACATCTCCGTGGCAGGTTGGAACGCCCTCACGGGCGCCACCCCGTCGGCCCGGCGACGGGCGCGGTGGACCCCGAAGCCGAAGTGGCATCCGGCTCGGCCGCACCGCGCGGTCCCTCGTGGATACGGATCACACGGCGGCCGAAGCGCTGCTGCAACCGGTCGGCCAACGTCTGCGCTGTGTCCATGAGACGCGCGACGTCGGCGCCGGGCTCGGGCGACAGAACGACGTCGAGCGCGTCCGCGCCCATTGTGATGAGGATGCCCGCAAGACCGCTGCCGATGAGAAGCGGCGCATCAAGCGCTATCACGACCGGGGTGCCGGGCGTCGGCGCCCCGCTGCGGCGCAGCGCAGCCTCCACGAGGTCGCAGATCCGCTCGGCACGCTGCGTGGGAAGGGTCGCTGGAGCGAGGGCGACGGCCGTGGCGGCGAGGGGGAAGGGCGGAAGCGGCGGACGCTCGGCCAGGAGCCGGCGACCGGGATCGTCGTCATCCTCCGTCCGGCCCGCCGTCGCCGCGCGCGCAGCCCCCGACGCGTGGCGCTTCAGGCTCTCGCGGAAGCGCTGCTCGCGCCCGTCCTCCGCGCGACCCTGCGCAAGGTCCAGCCCGTGCCCGGCCCGATCCTTGTGGCCGGCGTCCGAGCGGGCATCGCGCCGCGCGAGATCGCCGCCGGGCTCCTCGTGACGCCGACGATGCGCGTCGGCGGGCTGCGCGACGCTGGCGGGCGCTTCGGAACCGGTCTGCACGACGCGCATCACGACACCCTTCGCGAGACGGCGGCGGCCGGGCTCACGGGCGACCTCGCGATCCCGGCCCCGGACGCGCCCGCGCGAAGAGTTCCTCGATTTCGCTTTCCTCGGCATAAGCACGTTCGGCCTCCTGCTCGGCCGTCATACGCTCCGTCAGGATCGTATACTTGTCGCGGACCCGCAGGGCGGCGCGGTAGATCTCGCCCTGGCGCTCGGTCTCGTCTCTCATTCGAACTTCGACGTGGACGGCGCGCTCGCACACGTCCTGCAGGATGCCATGCCCGCGCCGCAGCTTTTCGGCGCTGCCCTTGGTGTCGTCGATGACGTCGAGGTTCACGACCCGGCCGATGATGCCGGCATAGATCGCGTCCTCGCGCGCGTCGAGCGTGCGGCGGCTCTCGGCCTCCTCCTCTTGGGCGAGCGTGCGGCGCGCCTCGGCCTCGGCCAGGGCGGAGCGCCTGCGCTGCAGTTCGCGCAACGCCTGTTCCTGCTTCAGATCCTTGACCTTCAGAAGCGTCCTCATCTGGCCGATCATGATCTCTGCCCTCCCCTTACCGCGTCACCAGAGCCAGCTTGTCGAGCACGGTCTGATAGCTGTCGAACTCGTCGGTGGCCTGCTGGAGAAAGCTGTTGATCGGCTTGTGCTTGGCGATCGCGAGATCGGCCTCGGCGTCCGAGCCGGGCTTGTACTCGCCGACCTTCACCAGGAGTTCCACATCGGCATAGGCGGCGAGCCACTGGTTGATGCGGCTCGCCATCTGCCGGTGCTCGCGCGTCGTGACCGCGCCCATGACGCGACTCTTGGAGGCAAGAACGTCGATCGCGGGATAGTGGTTGGCCGAGGCGAGCCGGCGCGACAGGATAATGTGCCCGTCGAGGATCGAGCGCGTCTCGTCGGCCACCGGCTCGTTCATGTCGTCGCCCTCGACGAGCACGGTGTAGAGCGCGGTGATCGAGCCCTTGTCGTTCATGCCAACCCGCTCCATGAGTTTGGGCAGGTTGGCGAAGACGGACGGGGGGAAACCGCGACGCGTCGGCGGCTCGCCGGCGGCCAGGCCGATCTCGCGCTGGGCCCTGGCGAAGCGCGTGACCGAATCCATCAGGAACAGGACACGCTGCCCCTGGTCGCGGAAATATTCGGCGATTGCGGTCGCGGTGAAGGCGGCCTTGGCGCGCTCCATGGAGCTCTTGTCGGAGGTCGCCACGACGATCACCGACTTCGCCATGCCCTCGGGGCCGAGATCGTGCTCGATGAACTCGCGCACCTCGCGTCCGCGCTCGCCGATCAGGGCCAGCACCGTGACGTCGACGTCGGCACCCTTGACCAGCATGGACAGAAGCGTGGACTTGCCGCCGCCGGCGGCCGCGAAGATGCCCATGCGCTGCCCCTCGCCGCAGGTCAAAATGGCATCCAGCGCACGCACGCCGAGCGGCAGGGGCTTGTCGATCACGCGCCGCTTCATCGGGTCGGGCGGGTCCTGGTAGACCGGATACCAGGCGGCGGGCGCGAAGGGCCGCTCCAGCCCATCCACGAAGTTTCCGAGACCGTCCAGGACACGGCCCTTGAGGCCGGGGCCGACGGCCACCGACTGGACGCGGCCCGTCCGGCGCACCTCGGTGCGCGGGCTGACCCCTTGCGTCTCCCCGATCGGCGAAAGCAGCGCTTCCTCGTCGAGGAAACCGACGCATTCGGCAAGCAGCCGCGTACCGGTTCCACGCGTCACCAACTCCACGATCTCGCCGACCTGGATCTCGCTCACGGCGGCATGGATGATGGTGCCCACCACCTTACGCACGCGACCCGTGACGCCGAAGGGGGAGAAGCGGTCGATCCCGGCGCGCAGCCGAACCGGCGTGCCGTCGAGACGGTGCGCGAGGCGAAGGGCACGTTCGGCCCGCAGCTCCGCCGCGCCGGACGCGACGTCCGGTGAGGAGGGGCGCGTCACGCGGCGCGCTCCGTTTCGGGAGGCGCCTCGGCTCCCGATCCCGATCGCGCGACGAGTTCGCCGGCCCCGATGCCGCGCAGCAGCGCCTCCAGATCGCCAAGGCCGCGCGCCAGATCCGCCTCGACCCGGCCGATCGCCGTTTCCACCACGACGGAGGGCGCCACGAGCGTGTCGTCGGCCACGATGTCGAGAAGCTGGAGCTCGGGAAAGTCGGCACGGATGCGATCGACCTCGCCGCGCAGTTCGGCGAACTGAGAGCGCGCCACGCGCAACTCGGCCCGGTGCTCGCGCCGCATCTGTCCAAGCGCGGCGCGCACGAGACGCAACGCCGTTTCGTTGTCGTCGAAGTCGTCGAAGATGCGGCGCACCGCAGCCACCACCAGCGCGGCGAGATCGTCCTCGATCCGGTCCAGACGCGCGTCCAAGACTACGTTCTCGCGCAGCAGGCGCTCGGCGGCTTCGATCTGTGCGGCGGCCAGGCCATCCCGGTATCCGCGCTCGCGCTCGGCCTCGAAGGCGGCCTCGGCACCGGCCAGGATCTCGACGGCGCGCCGCTCGGCCTCGGCCACGAGCGCGGTGGCGGCCGCCACCGGCTCCAGCTCGGCGCGCTTGAGAACGTGGGCGCCGCCCGCCAAGGCGAAGCCGAACTCCTTCAACCGATAATAGCCGACCACGCGGGCACCCTTCGGGACACGAACTTCACGAGATGCGCTTCCAGCGCTGGGGCGATCGGGGGCACTCCGTGGCTGTCGAGCCCAAGCCGCCTGCGCGCGAAGTCGCCCAAGGGCGGCGAGGCGGCGTCGAGGCACGACAGGAGTACGTCGTAGCCGTAACCCGTGGCGGCCCGGCGCCCGTCCGCCTCGTCGGCCTGCATCATCGTCGCCCACGCCTCGTCGCCGGCATCGAGAAAGGCCAGCGAGGGGTGGAGGGTCGGCACCTCCTGCGTGGCGATGCGGGTCGTCTCGGCGCCCAGAGCGCTGCGCGCATGGGCGCGCTCGGCGCGCAGAGCCAGGCGCAGAAGACGACGGTGCCAGACCGCGCCCGCCACGAGCAATGCCACGGCATCGGTCTCGACGTGCGGCCGCGTCGCCACCAGGACCGCCATGCGCCCGCTCGCCCGCGCGACGAGCTCGCCCATGACGACGGCCGACAGGTCGGACCGTTCGCATCCCGCCGACAGGCCGCGGCGAAGCGGCCCGCGAAAGGTCGCCACCCGGGCGAGCGCGCGCAGATCCGGCAGGGTGATTACCCCGGCCCGCTTCAGCGGCACGACCGCCTCCGTTTCGCCAAGAACCGCCTCGGCCAACATGCAGGCGAACGGAAAGGCGCGCAGATCGAGGCCCGCATCCGCCGCAAAGCCGGTCATGACGCACGCCCCGCGCTCACGAGGGCTCCATCAGGGCGTTGCCGGGGTCGACCGCGGGCGCCGCGCGGACGGTCCGTCGGCGACCACGCAGGAAATAGACGAGCCCCGCCACCGAGCCTGTCAGGAGCAGGAGCAGCGTGCCGGCCAAGGCATAGACCATCATGCGCACGCCCCCCGCGTCGGCCTCGGGCACGCTCAGTCCGGGGAGGACCGACACCATGCGCGTTTCCGTCTGGAGCGGGGCGACCTCGGTAGGCGCAGCCTCGGTCAGCACCACCGCGACGGCGGCGTAGTCGAGGCCCTGGATGGCGCTCGACACGAGCCGGCGGATCTGGGGCACGAAAAAGTCGAGGTCGACGTTGGGCTCGTGCTTGATGAACACAGCGGCCGAACTCGGGCGCACCGGCTGGCCGAGCTGGGGCTCCTCGGGCAGGACGATGTGGACGCGCGCCGACACGACGCCGTCGATCTGGGACAGGGTCTGCGCGACCTCCTCGCCGAGCGCGTAGATGTAGCGGACGCGCTCCTCGAAGGGCGAGGAGATGATGCCCGACTTCTCGAAGATCTTGCCGATCGACTCGCGCGTGTTGCGCGGGTAGCCCTTGTCGTTGAGCAGCGCGATGGCGCGCAGCATGTCATCCTTCTCGACCCGCACCGTGAAGGCCTCGCCGAGGGCCGCCTTGTCGGCCGGAATGCCGTTCGCCATCATCACGGCGAGCATCTGGTTGGCCTCGTACTCGGTGAGGTTGGTGTAGAGGTCGGTCTTGCAGCCGGACAGAAGGAGGGCGAGACCGAGAGCCGCCCCGGCGCGAAGGGAACGGCGCACCGCGCCGCTGCGGCCCTTCACCCTCACTGGCCCTTCATCAGCGTGTCGAAGACCTGCGTGGTCTTGCCCGTGAGCTTGGACGACATGTCGACCATGAGCGTGAAGTTGGTCAGCTCGAGCTGCATCTGGATCAGGCTGGAGGCGTCGGTGCCCGACTTGTCCATGATGGCGCCGATGCGTTCCTGGCCGCCGTCGAAGATGCCGCGCAGCTTCTGCATGCCCTGAAGGATCATGTCGCCCTCGGCGGGGGCGCCCACGGCCGAGGCCGGCTCGAGGCCGAAGCCCGCGCGCGCGCGGTCGAGGGCACCCGCCTCGTCCGTCTGCGCCGCAGGGGCGACGGGCGGCGCGGGGGTGGCGGGCACGAGGCCGGCGTCGCCGCGCACCAGGGCGGCGTCAAAGGCCGCGACGCGGTCGGGCATGGCTTGGATCGCGGGAGTTGCGACCTGGGGAACGGGAACCGCCACCGACGAGACGACCGGCAAGACCATGACGAGAACCCCCCGTTTCAAGCGTCCCGTCCCTGGTCGGTCAGGCCGCATTGGCGCGGACTATAGGTTCGGCAAGGGGATGTGCCTATTCACGCCCGTTCCCCTGTTAGGGCGCAGCGTCCCGAAATCCACCCTTGCGTCGCACGGGTGGATCGGGGCGCCAGATGCCCGCTTTACGGGAAGCTCGCGGCGGCCATCGCGCGAAACGCCGGGTCGGACGCGAACGCGGCGACGTCGCGCAGGAGCAGCTCGCCGCCCTCGCGGTCCGAGCCCTGCATCAGCGCGAGGCCGAGGTAGAGTGAGGCGGCGTCCGAGGGCGGCAGGGCGCGCAGGATAGCCTCGGCTTCGCCGACGCGCGCCTCGGCGAGCGCCACCATGGCGAGGCCGAGGGCGCCGGCCTCCTCGCGCGGGCGGGCGGCGCGCGCGCCCTCGAAGAGGGTGGTGGCCAGCGCCGTGTCGCCACCGGTCAGCGCGGTGAAGCCGAGTTCCACCAGAAGGCGTGTGTCGTCGACGTCGAGAAGGTCCGGGGCGGCCGGCTGCATGGATGGATGCCCGTTCGCTGTCATGCCGCACGCATCTGCATGAGGAGAAGGACGCGCTGGGCGCCGCGCAGGTCGTCGGCCCACTCGGCGCGCCCTCGCGCCAGACGCGCGGCGGCCGACAGGAGGCGCTGGGCGCCGGTCTCATCACCGGTCTCGAAGGCCTCGAGCCCCGCGATCGCACAGGCGCGCGGCACGCGGCTGCCCCGATCGAGGCAGTGGCGCGCGAGCCCGCCCGCCTCGTCCAGGGTCGGACGCTCCAGCGCCAGCACCGCGAGGCCGAGGCAGGCGGCCTCCTCCTGCGCGGGATCGTCCAGGAGGTCGCCGAGGAGCGCGCCCGCGTCGGCGAGGCGCCCGGCCGCCTGCAGGCCTCGCGCCGTCTCGTAGGACCGGTCCGCCACAGGGGGGACGAGGCTCCGCGCGGCGCGGGCCGCGGGCTCCAGCACCGCCTCGCGCAGCGAAAGCAGCGCCGCGCGCGAAGCGGGGCTCGCGGCGGCCAGCGGCTCGCCCATGCCAAGCGCGGGCAAACGCAGGAAGGGCTCTCGAAAAGGGCTCAGATCCGGATCCTCCAGAACGCCGTGGGCTGCGATCCGCATAACCCATCTAAATCGCCTGCGCGGGCGAACGCCTCGTCCAAGCGCGGCGCACTGTATCATACGGCACAGCGGGGCCGCGCGTCAGCCCGCTAGAGGATGACACGCGCAAGGCCCCGCGCAGGGCGGGCGCCCGCGCGACGCGGGAGAACAATGGACGAGCCCGACATCCGATCAGGGACGCCGGCGGCCGGCGCGCTCGCCGAGACCGAGCGCCGGCCCGTGCCCGACATGGAGCCGGTACTGCGCGCGATCTCGCAGGTGGTGGCGCGGATCGAGCGGCTGGACGCTGTGCGCGGCGACGACGAGGCCCGGCTCCTTCTGCGCCGCATGACACAGGCCCCGGACATGGAGCGGTTCGAGCCGCTCGCCGACGCGCTCGCCCGCCGCATCACCGCGCTGCACGAGGGCACCACACCCGCGCACGACAGGCCGCGCCCCGTTCGCCGTCTGCTGAAACTCTAGCGAAGGAGGCTGAACCGATGGCCATCGCCCCGACACCCTCCCAGGGCTGGAGCTCCTTCTTCAGCCAGACCTACGCGTCGCGCCCACCCGCCGGGACGGCGACCGCGAGCGGGGCGGCGCTCGCCATCCCGGTGCAGAGCGGCCTCGACTTCATGACGTTCGGCACCTGGACGCCCGACAGCCAGCGCCTCTACATCCTGGCGAACGGCACTGGCACCCCGCCCATGATCGACCTGCCCGGGAAGAACTGGCAGGGCAGCGTCTTTCGCTACGCCGTGCGGGCGGCCGGCAACGGGGTCGAATCGCTCGAGCGCTTGGACGGCGAGTATGACGACGCGTGGCGGTCGGTGACGTCGGGCACGGTCGACAAGATGCCGAACCGCACCGCGCTGACCGCCGAGACCTTCCGGACCTGGACGGCGCAGCACCAGTCGGCCTACCTGACGGTCGTGGCTGGCGCGCAGGACACGTTGACGCTGCCTGGTGCGGGCGGGACCGCGACTGCCTTCACGCTCAACGGCGGATCGGGCGTGCTGAGCGTCGCGGTCGCGGCCACGGGCCTGGAGCCGACGCCGGGCATGGAGTTCGGCGAGACGCGGACGCCCGGCGGCGAGCAGAAGATCCCTTACTACCATCTGCCCGGCACGGCGTCCGGCGGGGACGGAGCGATCGTGAAGGCGGGCGCCGACGCGCTGTTTCCCGATCTCGACGGCACGAGCGCCGCCAAGCGGCTCGCGGGCCCCAAGCCCGACGGCTTTACGACCCTCGCCTCGTCCTTCAACGAGGACAGCACCCCGACCGACGCCGAGCGGACCGCCATCAGGAACGCGACGGCCAGCTTTCTCCTGAAGTTCAAGGACTGGCACTCCTCGCACCAGATGGAGTGGTTCGTCGCCAACGCGGGCGGCCTGCAGGTCATGGAGAAGCCGCTCTTCACGTCGGGCTCGGACGCCTTGAAGCCGCTTCTCTCGCTGTTCAAGACCTCGGAAACGCCGCCGCGCCTCCTGAACCTCGCCAACCTCTCGAAGGAGGAGTTCGGCTTCCTGCCGAGCGCCGACCAGAAGCTGGTGGCGGGCACGGCCATGTTCGCGAACCTGTCCACCAAGATCGGGCTCGCCGCGATCGCCTACGACAGCGACCGGGCGATCGACACGACCACGGGTGGGGGGGTGATCGTCAAGGAGATCGACGATCTCATCACGAAGGTCAGGAACGGTCTCCCGGACGCCGACGAGGGCGTTTTCGTCGACCAGCTCGCGATCCTGCGCAGCCGCGTCTCGGCCAGCGGTGCCGTGGACGTGACCGGCCTGCGCGCGCAGATCTCCGACATTTCCAAGCGCTACGAGCGAGCGGAGAACTACCACTACTACGGCGACGGGAACGGCGGAGAGACGACGCGCAAGATCACGATCGACGGCGGTGTCGAGGTCAGCATCCCGAGCAGGATCAACAGCATGGATGGGGGCGCCCTGATCAAGCAGGGTTACAGAACGATGATCGCGCAGGAGAAGCTGATCGCCGACAACATGAAGGAACGCGAGGCGGTGGCCAATGGCACCGTGACGATGATGAACGGCAAGAATTTCGACGCGGCGACCTTGATCTACTTCTTCCAGAACAAGTACAATCTCGATCTGGAGGCGGTGGTCACCATCGAGACCGAGGCGGTCAAGCAGCTGAACGCCTATCTCAAGGATTACGCGCTCTGGCAGGACCAGGTGAACTCCACCACCTCGACGGCTTTCTCGAAGGACGACATCGACAAGGGGAACAAGAAGGGCCTCAACGGATGGACCCACGAGCTGCTGACAGCCTACCGGGCCGATCCGAACTCCGAGCGCGGCAAGCTGTTCAAGCTGGCGCTGATGTTCGAGGACTCGAACGGCTATTGGCAGCACCCCGCCGAGGACGAGAAGGGGGCGGACTTCAAGCGCCCGGACAACTTCGACATCTTCATCAGCTACGATGCGCCCAGCAACGACAGCGAGAAGAACACCAACTTCGACGTCACCACGCACACGCAGGGTGAGTGGAACACCTACGCGACCCGTCTCGGCGACAAGGTCACGCAGCTCAACCAGGATAGCCAGCAGCGCATGAACGACATCAACAACAAGGACAAGCAGCGCAACCGGCACTACGACCTCGCGAACTCCGCCCTGTCGAAGATGAACGACGCGCTCCAGAGCATCCTGCGCGCCAGCGGTGGCTGACCGCCCGCTCGCCTTTCCCGCCCAGGTTGCCTAAGCTGGCGCGCGGCCCGTCCCGCACGTCCCGGAGACCCGTTCCATGCGCATCAAATCGCTCGACGTCGGCGTCGAGTCCGTTTCGCTCTGGCAGCAGCAGGACGAGGTTCACCTTCCCGCCGAGGCGCGCGGCGCCCCGACCTTCCTGCCCGAGTACCAGGCGCTCGACACGATCCTGAACCGGCCGAGCCTGGACGAGCGCCTGCCCGATCTCCTCCTGCCCGGCTCGCTCGATCCCGACCTTCTGGAGCCCTCCGTACTCGCGGGAACGCGCGAGGAACTGACCGCACTGTTTCTGGCCGAGGCGCGGGCGCGAACCGGCGAGGACGCGGCCGCGTTCGAGGCGGCGGGCAAGCTTATGCGCGACGATACGGAGCGCGACGGCGACGTGCGCGCGGCGCTCGCCATGCTTCTGCGCGGATGAGGCGAGACCGTCAATGAGCGACGATCCGGCGATCCGGACGAGCGACGATCCGGCCGCGCGGCCGACCAGCGGCGCCACGCGCCTGTCGGCGCGCCAGCGCGACTTCCTGCTTCTCAACATCTACGTCCAGCTTCGCCACGGCTACGGCGACCGGGCGCTGACGCTCGCCGAGGCCATGCGACGGCTCGGCGACGGCTCGTCCGAGGTGATGCTCGCGCGCGCCGTGATCCAGTTCCTGACCGGACGCTGGCGCGAGACGCTTCAACAGCTCGACGAGCTGGACCGCCTGTTTCCGACCGAGCGCTTCGGCGCCTATCGCCTGACCGAGCGTCAGCGGATGCGCCGCTACCTGCGCTCGCGCGCCCTGTTCGAACTGGGCGAGGACGCGAAAGCCCGCGACGCGCTGGAAAGCTACCTCCGGCACGGGGGAAGCGGTGGGGCGGCGGGCGGAGGCTGATCCCTCCCCGTGCGTGCGGCTTCGGCATCGCGCGGGCGCTGTCGTGAACGACACATGCGCGCCGGCCGGCAGGGGCTAGGGATCGATCGGTCCCATCCACCGTCCTGACGCGAGACACCCGATGACGCTCCTGAACGGCTTCTTTCCGTCCGCGACCGAGCAGCCAAACGTCCTGGCGATCTCCGGCGACATGACCGACGCCGCCTTCGACGAGATGGCCAAGAACGACCGGCTCGCCCCCGTGATCGAGGGTTTGCGCAAGGGCCTGACGCTGGCCGACCTCCTGGACCTGACGCCGGCCCATATCGAGGCGCTGATGACGCAGGCCGTCCATCTCGTGCAGGCCGGGCAGTTCGCGCCGGCGCGCGACCTTCTCCTGCGCGCCATGCAGCTCAGCCCGCTCGAGGCACGCTCCAGCTTCGTCATGGGCATGACCTACCAGCTCGAGGGCGACCTTCCCCGCGCCGCCCACTTCTACATGCAGTTCATCGCGCTCGACGCCACCAATCCGGACGGATACCTGCGCCTGGGCGAGTGCCTGCTGGCGGCGGGCGAGCGCGACAACGCCCGCGACGCGCTCAACGCCGCGCGCGCCTTCGCGCTGGACGGCAAGGGCCGCGCTGGCGCGCTCGCCCAGGCCGAGCGGCTCCTGGCCTCGCTCGGCGACGCCTGACCGCGCAACGCCACCTCGCCTCCTCCCCTTCGCGCCACCCCGTCCATCAGGACCTTTCCCATGAGCAACATCTCCAACACCGGCGGCACGCAGAGCGTCCAGTACCCGACCGGCACCGACGCGGCGGTGGCGGCGGCGCGCACGCGAGAAGCGATGGTCGGAGGGGGCGTCGGCAACGCTGGCAACAGCGTGCCGGTGCCGGTGTCCGATCCCCTGACCTCCTCGGACCTCATGGCGAGCCTTGCCGCGCTCGGCTTCGGCATGGAGCCGCGCCAGGTCGAGGTAATGCTGGTCGAGGTCGCGGTGGCGATGCGCGACACCGAGGCGGGGATGCAGAACTCCAAGATCAAGGCCGATCAGGCCAAGCTCAGCGAGCGGCTGAGCGAACAGGGCAAGCAGATCACCGAGATCGAGGGCAAGCGCGCCGAGGCCAAGGAGAAGCAGGAGTCGGCCTCGCTGATCGACAAGATCAAGCTCGCCTTCGAGTGGATCGGCGCAATTCTGGCGATCGCGGCGGCTGCCGTCGCCTTCGTCCTCAGCCCGCTGACCGGCGGCGCGCTGGCGGTGGTGGCCACCCTTCTCGTGATCGCCTCGATCGCGGCGATCGTGTCGGCGACCGACTCCACGGTCACCATGGCGACGGGCCACGGCATCGGCTACCACGCCTGCAAGTCGCTCAACGACACCAACGCGGCGCTCGGCATCGAGAAGCGCTACAGCGAGGACGAGATGCAGGAGCACGACACCGCGTTCAAGATCACGATCGCGGTGATCGGGGCGGTGGCGGGCATCGCGGGCGGCGGCGCCTCGATCGTCACGGCGGGCCGGGCCGCGGCGAGCGCCAGCGTCAAGGTCGCCACCGAGAGCGCCAAGTGGGCCTCGCGCGCGGTCAACGCCGCCGAGGTCGCCAACACGATGGGCACCACGGCCGCCAGCGTCAGCTCCACGACCTACAGCTACCAGGCCACGCAGATCAACGCGGAGGCCCAGGAGCTCGATGCCGACTCCAAGACCGAGGAGGCCTTCATCAACGTCATCAACGACATGATCGACCAGGCGATGGCGCGCCTCATGGCCGCCAGCGACCGATTCAACAACATCATCGACAACGTCATGGAAGCGCGCAACGACCGCGCCCAGTTCCTGGCCCGCGCCCAGTTCGGCCGCTGAACGTCCGCCTCCCTCCTCTTTCAAGGACCGTCACGATGGGCGACACAACCGTTTCCTCGAACTACCGCACGACGACGACCTACACCGCCGACGATGCCGGCCGGGCCGGGGCGCCCGGCCAGGTCGGGAGCGACGCGCAGGTCGGTGCGGGCGCGTCCGGCAACTCGGCGAGCGGCGGCGACCTCTCGCATATCGGCAGCGGCGGCGCGCAAGGGGCCGGCGGCACGGCGCTGAGCGGCGAGCAGCTCGCCCAGCTTCTGGCCATGAACGAGACGAGCTTCGCCGCGCTCGCGGCCTCGGGTAACGATTATTCCGAGATCAGCCGGCTTCTGGGCAGCCTCTTGATCGAGTTCGCCCAGCAGCAGCGCGAATCGGCCATGAATCAGCGCTCGCTCGGTTACGAGAAGGCCAAGACCGAGCTGCTCGGCCAAGCCGGAAAGCTGGAGGATGCGGCCAAGAAGATGAAGGACGGCGCCCTCACCTCACTGATCGTGGGCGTGGTCACGGCGGCCGTGTCGATGGTGGCGAGCAGCGTGTCGCTCGGCGGCCAGGTCAAGGGTATCGCGAAGGCCAACACCGCGCTCAAGAACATCGACACGGCTCAGCAGGGTCTCAATGACGCGACCAACACGGCCAAGATCGCCAAGGGCCTCGGATCGAACCGCAACTTCGACACCGATCTCAACTTCCACCAGAGCCAGGTGAAGACCGCCCAAGTCGAGAACGACGCTCTGGGGGCGAGCACGCAGCGCTTCGCCGCGGTCGGGCAGATCGGCGAGCAGATCGGCGGCATGGGCCGCGCCTCAGCCAGCGGCTCGGAAGGGCTGATGCAGGCCGAGGCCAAGTCCATGGAGGCGGACGGCTCGCGCTTCGCCGCCGAGGCGACCGTTCAGCAGCAGAAGGCCGACATGGGCAAAGAGGTCCAGCAGGCCGCCGAGGAAATGATCCGGCAGATCATCAACTTCGTCAAGGATCTCCAGGACTCCGAGGTCGAGATGATGCGCGCCGTCACGCGCTGAGGGATCGCGGCGCCATGGCCCTGTCCTTTCTCGCGACGGTGGAGGACCTCTTCCGCCGCCTTTCGCTGGGCATGCCGCGCATCGACGCGACCGGCATCGTGCGCCTGCGCGTCGACGCCCTGGCCGTCAACCTGTCGGACGACGGGCGGGGTGCCTGCCGGATCGAAGGGCGCATCGGCACGCTACCGGCCGCCGGGCCGGCGCGGGCGGCCGCGGTGCGGGCGATCCTGCGCGCCACGCCGGGCTTCCTGCTCGCCAACGAGGCGGGCGTGTTCCTGCGCAGCGAAGGTGCGCGCGGCGAGGCGTTGGTCGCGTTTTCAAGCCATCCCCTGGCCCAGAATGCGCCCGAGCGTCTCATAGGACGCATCGAGGATGTGCTGACGCTTGTGGAATTCCATGCACACGCGCTCACTGACACGGGGGCGCCGGCGCGCGCGCAGCGCGCCGCGCGCGAGGAGATCGAGGACGCCGTTATCTTCCGCCTGTGAGGCGCGAAGCGCGGCGCAAACCTCCGGGACGGCACGACGCCTTCCGGCATTCAGGGACGAGGCGATGACGACGCAAGGACTGGAACCGGCGCGCAGCGCAGACGAGACGGCGGCACTGGAGGCGGTGACTGCGGGAGCGCTCGGGCGCGATCTCGGCCTGACGCCCGCCCACCTCGACGTGGCCCTGCGGATCGCGGACGGGTTGCGGCGGCGCGGCGCCCATGCCGAGGCTCTGCGCATGTGCGCAACGATCGTCCTCTGCGAGCCGAGGCGCTTCGAATTCCAGGCCGCGCTCGCGGCCTGCGCGCTGGAGGCCGACCAGCCCTACGTCGCGATCCAGGCCGCCGCCGCGATGATCGCCGAGGCCCCGCGCGACCCGCGCGGCTATCTCCTGTCGGGCAGGGCCTGCCTTCGAGCCGGCGAGTGGGCCGAGGCGATCGAGGATCTCTCCAACGCCGCCGACCGCGCGAACGAGGCCGGACGGGCTGCCGAGGAGTCCGAAGCGCGCAACCTGCTCGCCGGCCTGCGGCAGGCGTCCCAGCAGTCGGCGCCGCGCGTCGGCCAGTTCGCCGGCTGAGCGCGGACCAGGCCGCCCCCTTGCCGCCGACGACCAGCCCCCCGCCCGCGCAGGCCAGCGCACTGGAGCGGCGTTTCCAGCTCGAGCCCGGCGAGAGCGCGACGGTCGTCCGCCTCCTCGGCGAGGCGCTGGCCGGCTTCGGCCCGCAGGGGCACCGGCTCGCAGCGGCGCTCGGCGCGGACACCTCGCCGGCTGCGGCGCTCGGCTTCTCGCGTGGAGCGCTCGAGGCGCTCTACGCCCGCGCCACCCAGTGGTTCGCGGTCGGCCGACGGGAGCGCGCCGAGCCGCTATTCCGCCTCCTCTGCCTCTTGGACGGCGGCGACGCCGACATGTGGGTCGCGCACGGCGTCTGCCTTCACATCGCTGACCGGATCGAGGCCGCCGAACTCGCCTTCCGGACCGCCGCCGCGTTGCGGCCGACCTGGGCAGTGCCGAGCTTCCATCTGGCGGCCATCGCGCTGCGGACCGGCGACGGCGCGGAGGCGCGCCGCCTCAGCGCGCTGTTCGCGGTCCAGGCCGAGGCCGATCCGCTCGTGCCCCTGTCCATGCGCCGCGAGGCCGAGCGCCTGGCGATCGCGGTGACCCATCGCGAGCGGCAGGCCGCGCCGTGAGCGTCGACGCGATCGCCCAAACGGAACTGCGCCAGCTCTTCGCCCTGATCGGGCGCAACATCGCCGGCGATCCGCTTCCGCCCGAGCGGCCCGAGGCGGGTGACGGCGGCCAGCCGGCCGCGCGGGTTCGCCCCGCGGTGATGGGCCTCGCGCCCGCCGGACCGGGCGTGTCGCCGCCGGCCGACCGGGCACCGGCCGAGGCGCTCGACATGGCCGAGCGCACGCCGACCGAGGCGGCGGACCCGCCCTCGCTGGTCTGGACGCTGATCGGCCTGCGTTCCCCGACCGCCCTGCACGCCGAGACGTCGCGAACCGCCGATTTTCCGCCGACGACGGGCGAGATGGAGGTCGGTGGGACGGACCGGAGCGAGACGGCGGCACGCCTGGAGGGCTCGGCGCGGACGGCAGGGTGGATGGGGGAGGACGCGCCCGGCGCCGCACCGTCGTCACCCTCGCTTTCGCCAGCGCGTCTCGCCGCGCTCGCCATGACCGGCAGCGGGCTACCCATAGCCGCGAACGCATCGTCGCCCGCCGCCTCGGCAAGATCCGCAGAGGGCGAAGCCGCAACACCGACCTCGACCGCCGCCCGAATGTCGGCGCCGTCGGGGGTCCGCCCTGCCGACACCGAGCGATCCGCGGCACCGTCCGCGCGCGGGGCAACCGGCGCCCCACCGCGCCCGGCCGCGCCCGAACCGGAGCCCGCCCGCCCCGTCTCGGTTCTCGGCGTCCCGATGTCGCCCGGCGGCTCCGAAGCGCTCGCCACGCTGGTTGCCTCGTCCGGCCTTCTGGCGGAGGGCGGGTCCGCCCAGGCCGAGCGCGCCGGGGTGATCGCGTCCTTCGTGCTCAACGCCGCGATGATACCGGGCTGGCCGCCGCCGCGCCCGATCGAAGCCGCGAGCTTCGCGCGCGCCATGGCGCTGCCCGCGTCACACTTCGAGCAGGAGGAGATGGAGGCGGGCCTCCTGCTTCTCCACGCGATCCGCGACAGCGGGCTGGCGGGGCGGCTTCTCCTGGCGCTGGCCGCGGAGCGACGGCGGCGGCGCCTCCTTGCGGTCCTTGCGCTGCTCGCGGCGCAGGGCCGCGCGCTGGCGGACCTTCTGGCCTCGGGCGCAGCCAACGCCCTGCCCGCGCCCGAGCCGGAAACGGCGGGCGGGCGCCGCCACCTCATGCTGCGCTGACACCGCGCGCGGTGGCGCCGACGTCTCGTGCGGCCCGAACGTCGCGTACGGCACAGCGGACCGTCCGTCCCGAACCTATGACGGAACACGTCTCGCCGGAGCCACGCCATGTCCACCGTTTCGCCGATCTCGTCCCCCGCGCTGCCGCTCGTCTCCGATCCCGCCGGCACCGAAGTCGCCCGCACCCGGACCCCGGAGGCGCGAACCGGCACCGTCACGGTCCCCGACGCCGCGCCCGGACCGACCGACATCGTCACGGAGCTCGGGCTTCTCGGCCTTCGCGCGCCTGCGGCGCGTGGCGACATCGGCGTCCTTCTGGCGCAGACCCTTCTCGCCACGGAGGAAGCGCGCGGCGACGGGGAGAAGCGCGAGGCGCTCAACCGCTCCAACGCGGTCCTGTCCACGCTGCTCGGCTTGAACAACAACGCCTTGACGGCCAAGCTCGCCACCGACACGGCGGCGCGGACGCGGACCGAGACGCAACGGACCGCCGCCGTCGCGCAGCGGGACGAGTTGCAAGGCCAGGTCGCCACGCTCACGGCCGCCATCGGCACCAAGCAGGATGAGTTGAACGCGGCGAAGGCCGTGCTGGCGAGCGCGGAGGGCGAGACGGCGCGCGCGGCGGCGCAGGCGCAAGTCAACGCGCTCTCCGGCGAGCTGTCGGCCCTCCAGGGCCAGCTCGGCCTCAAGACTACGGCGCTCACCGCTGCCAACCAGACCCTCGCCACGCTCGAGGGCGAACTCGCCCGCCTCGTCGACGCGATCGCCGCGACGGGCCGCCAGATCGACGCCTTCGGGTCGCTGGTCCAATCCGTGTCGGCGCTTCTCTCTACGGGGTTACGGAACGAGGACACGAGCAGGCGTTCCCTGTCCACCCAGACCGACACGCTGGTGGAGCGTCTGTTCGAGGCGATGACCGAGATGGGCCTGGAGCGCGGTCGTTCGGCCGACCCGCTTCTGGCTGGCCGGAACGCCGCCGTGAGCGAAGATACGCCGGACCGGGATGCCCCGCCGCGCGTGGAGACGGTGGCGGCCGCGCTCTCGATCGCCTTCGCCGACCTTCTGAGCGAGCTGAAGCGCGTCGAGCCGCTCGCGCTCGCCCACCCTGCCGACCAGACCGGGCGCGAGCGCTTCCGGCTGGAGGTATGAGCGTGGTGACGAACGCCCTCGCAAGGCCGATCGCGGTATCGTATGGATGGATCGGCACGGGCGCCCTCGCGGCGACGCGGCCGGCGCGGGGACCGGCTCTCCGCATGGGAACAGGTGCCCCATGACTCGCTTCCTTCAGACGCTGGCCCGGCGCAACGACCTGTTCCTGGCCTTCCTGCTGATCTGCATCGTGTTCATGATGATCCTGCCGCTGCCGGTGATCATGATCGACGTCCTGATCGCCATCAACCTCACCCTGTCGGCGATCCTGCTGATGGCCGCGATCTACCTCAAGGACGTCACACAGCTCTCCGCCTTCCCCTCGATCCTGCTGATCACGACGCTGTTCCGTCTCGCGCTCGCGATCTCCACCACGCGCCTGATCCTGATCCAGGCGGATGCCGGCCACATCGTCGAGACGTTCGGCAAGTTCGTGGTGGGCGGCAACCTCATCGTCGGCCTCGTGGTGTTCCTGATCCTGACGATCGTGAACTTCATGGTCATCACCAAGGGCTCGGAGCGCGTGGCCGAAGTGTCGGCGCGCTTCTCACTGGACGCCATGCCAGGCAAGCAGATGTCGATCGATTCGGACATGCGCGCCGGCCAGATCGAGCTGGACGAGGCCAAGCGCCGTCGCGGCAAACTGGAGAAGGAGAGCCAGCTCTACGGCGCCATGGACGGCGCCATGAAGTTCGTGAAGGGCGACGCCATCGCCGGCCTCATCATCATCGCCGTGAACATGATCGGCGGCCTCGCCATCGGCGTCCTCCAGAAGGGCATGGCGGCGGGCGACGCCATGCATCTCTACTCGCTGCTCACTATCGGCGACGGCCTCGTCTCGCAGATCCCGGCGCTCTTCGTGTCAATCACGGCGGGCTTCATCGTGACGCGTGTCGCCTCCGAGGAGAACGACAACCTGGGCTCCGACATCGCCGCCCAGCTCATCGCCGAACCCAAGGCCCTGATGATCACGGCCGCGATCCTGTGCATCTTCGCCGTGGTGCCGGGCTTCCCGCCGCTGGTGTTCCTGACACTCGCCCTGATCGTGGGCGGCGGGGGCTATCTTTCCATGCGCGGCCGCGCCAAGGGTGCGCAGGAGAAACGCTCGGCCGAGATGCCGGCGCTGGCCGCCGCGCTGGCTCCCCAAGGCAAGTCGCCGCGCTTTCCAGGCGGCGACGAGGACGACGGAATGCCCGTCGAGGCGGTGAACTTCGCGCTCACCGTGCCGCTGATCGTCGACATCGCGGCCTCGGTGCGCGACTCGATCCGCCCCGACAAGCTCGACCGCGAGGTCGCGCGCGTGCGCCGTGCCCTCTACTTCGACCTCGGCGTGCCGTTTCCGGGCATCAACCTGCGTCTGAACGAGAACCTGTCGGAGGGCGAGTATCGCATCCTCGTCAACGAGATCCCGGTGGCGGCGGGCGCGGCGCGCCCCGGCTGGTTCATCGTGCGCGAGACCGAAACCAACCTTCGCATGTTCAGCGTTCCCTTCGAGCGCGGCGAGGACTTCCTGCCCCACACGCCGAGCCTGTGGGTGCAGATGAAGCACCTGCCCCTCCTGGAGCGGGCGGGCATCCAGACGATGACCCTGTCCAACATGCTGACCTACCATCTGGCCCATGTCCTGAAGGCGCACGCCTCGGAGTTCGTGGGCGTTCAGGAAACCATGTTCCTGATGAACCAGATGCAGAAGAACTTCGGCGAACTGGTGCGCGAGGCGACCCGCCTCCTGCCCATCACCACGATCACCGACGTCCTTCAGCGCCTCGTGTCGGAGGATATCTCGATCCGCGACATGCGCACGATCCTAGAGGCGCTGGTCACATGGGGCCAGCGCGAGAAGGACCCGATCGTGCTGGCCGAGCACGTGCGCGGAGCGCTGTCGCGCTACATCACCCACAAGTTCTCGGGCGGGCAGAACGTCATCCCTGCGTTCCTGATCTCCAAGGAGATCGAGGACGCGGTGCGCAGCGCCGTGCGCCAGACCAGCGGCGCCTCCTATCTCGCGCTCGCGCCCGACACGCATCGCGAGATGATCGCGGCCATGAAGCACGTGATCGGCGCGCCCGCGCCCAAGGCCATGTCGCCCGTGATCCTCGCGCCGATGGATATCCGCCGCTTCATGCGCAAGATCGTGGAGCGCGACTTTCCCGGTCTGGCGGTGCTGAGCTACCAGGAACTGAGCCCCTCGGCCAACATCCAGCCGCTCGATCGCATCAAGATGATGCAGGGCGCGCAACTGACCGCCCTGTGAGACCCGACATCGCCGGTACGGCACCGGGTCGGCCGCTGCGCATCTCGCGCTTCGCACGGCTGCTCGGCGCGGCGCTGCTTCCCGCGCTCGCGCTCCATGCGCTGATGACGGAAGGGGGGCTTGGCGTCTCGCGGCTCCTCGTGCTGGCGGCCCTCGCCCTGCTGCTGCTGGCGGGCCTGGCGCGAGCCCATGCCGGACAGCCGGCGCTTCTCGCCTGCGCCGCACTTCTGTCGGCGCTTTATGCGGCCGCCGTGCCGCTCCTGACCACGGGTCTCGGCACGCTTCCCACGCGCGTCGCCGCCTCGCCCGTCTGGCCGCAGCTTCTGGTCCTCCTGCCGGCCGCCCGGCTGCAGTCGATCCTCGTCACGGAACGTCTACGATCCGCCTGGATCGATCCCGTGAACGCCGAAGGCCCAATGCGCTCCCAGTCGCTCGGTGGCGCCCTATCGCTCGGCCTGGCGGGGACCCTTCTCCTCTACGCCGCGCTGGAAACCCTTGCGGCTCCGGTCATGGCGGCCGGTGCGCCGGATGCTTTGGGCGTCACGCTGCGCGCGGTGCTGGGCGCGACCTACGTCCATGTCGCGATCATGATCCTGTTTCTGACACTGCTCGCGGCCTGCCTCGACGCCCTTCTTCGGCAATGCGAGGATCGCGCGGTGCTGACGCTCGTGCGCGCGCGGCTGCGGGAGTCGCTTCCCGTCGTCCGGGCGGATTTCGCAGAGGCGCTGCGGGACCTGCCGGGCGACAGCCGCAGCGGCGCCGACATGCGCGAGGCCGCCGGTCTGCCGGGCGCCGAGACGGCGCGGCGATCGCTGGACGCGGTCCATGCCTCGACGCGCCGATACCTGCGCGCGCTTCTCGCGTTCCTTCCACTGCTCGGCTTCGTGGGCACGGTGATCGGGCTGGCCGTGGCGATCGGAAGCCTCGGCGGCGACGGTGGGAGCGAGCGGCCGGGGGGTGTCGCCGACATCGGCGCTAGCCTCGCAGGTCTGTCGATCCAGTTCGAGACGACGCTTCTGGGGCTTCTCGGTGGGCTCGTCGCGTCCCTGGTGCTCGCCGCCATCGAGCGCCGCGAGGGCGAAACGCGCGCGCAGTGTCACCGCCTGGTCGAGGTCGCGCTGCGGACGGCCGATGCGCTCTGAGGCCGAGCCCGACGACGACGACGATGAGGCCGGGAGCGTGGGCCGCGACATTCCGCTGACGGATCTCTTCCTGACGCTCGGCGCGACCGTTCTGTTCTCGCTGTTCATGGCGGATCCGTCGCTTCGCATCGTGCTCGGCGCGCGCGACCCGGTCGGCGACCTCCTCGCGGGCCATGCCCGGCTGGTGGGCGATGACGCGCTCGTGCTGCTGGCGGGACCCAAGGGCGTAACGCTGGCGGGTGCTCCGCCGGTCGGTGTGCCGCTCGCCCGCATCGCGACCGACGTCGGGCTCGCCGACCGCATCCGCGAGGGTGCCGAGCCGCTCTTGGTCGCGGTGGTGCCGGGAGGCGAAGAGGCTTCGTTCCTGCTTGATCCGGTGATCGCGCGCGCGGCCCCCGCGCGGCGCCTCCTTCAGGTCCGTCTGGACGAGACTTGCGCGGCACTGGCGGAGGCCGGGCTGGAAATGGCTCGCTCGCTCTGCCGGCGGCACCTGACCGGCGAGGAGCCGTGATCCGCTTCGAGTTCGCCGTGGCGGCCGATCTTGCGGCCAACCTCCTTTCGGTCTGCCTCGTGGTCTTCCTGACGCTCGTTCCGCTGGCCGGACGGCGGGAGGCACCCGCGCGCCCCGATCTTGCCCGGGCGCTTCTGGCGAGCGAACGCCGGGCGCTGGATGGACCCGCGATGATCGCCCTTCTTCACGCGCGCCAGGCGGCTCCAGCAACCGTGACGATCGATCTCTATGCCGACCGGGTGGAGCGTCGCGCGCCAGGCGCGGCGATGCGGCCGGTCGATCCGGATACCGACCTGGCGCCGCGAGGCGGATCCGTCGCGCTCTTCGTGCTCGATGCCGCCTTTTACGCCGACGTGCGGCGGAGCTTGGCGCGAAGCGGCGCGGTTGTCGAGGAAATGTCGGTTCCCGACGCCTTGCGCGATCCCGCCAGCCCTCGTCTACGCTTCTCGCAGGGCTTCCTCGCGCTCGACGCCGCGCCGCGCCCCCTTCCCGACTTCACGCGGGACCTCGCGCGGCTTCTGGAGGCAGCAGCGGAGGCGAAGGCCGGCAAGGCGGCGGGGGGCGCGGTCAGCGAGCCGCACGCCGTCGCGCTTACTGCCCGCTTCCAGGCCGCGGGGCTTGCCGCCCTGCGGTTCGGCCTGCCCTTGACGCTCCTCGTCCTGATCGCACTGGCCGAGCGGCGCTGGCGACGGCGGGCTGTGCCGTTCGTCACCCGCATCGCCCGCCGGCCGCCCTAGACTCGTGGCGCAGGCAACAGGTCCGTGTGCAGCGAGGAGATCACGTCATGGCCGGAGCGGTCGGGGGCAGCGTCGCGCAACCCATCATCTCCAATCGCGTCGAGCAGCGCCTCGCCGACACGCTGGATCTCAGCGCGGCCACGCAGGCCCAGCGTTCTGACGCTTCCAAGGACGTCGCGGCCGACGATCGCAAGCCAGCAGACTTCGCCGACTACCTCAATCAAAGCTCGATCACGCTCCTGTCCAAGGCGAACGAGGACCGTACCCGCTTCGACCCGGTCGCCGAGTTGAACCGTCAGTCCGTCTACGGAATGCCGTCCGAAAAGACGGTGCTCTAGCATTACAACTGCATGATGGATTGCGCCCTGGATCGATGCGTCGCCACGATGTGGAGGGCATGGCGATGGTGGCATCGGTCGAGGCGACGCTGGAGTTTTAGGCATCATCGTTGCGGGACGTGCAGGGCCGGGTTGGCCCCTCGTGCACGCAGGAGTGTGCCGCAGCCTCGGCAGGCTTGGTTCCAGCTAGGCTTCTATGTGGGGACCAGCATCTTCCTGACTGACGTGCGCCCGACTTTGGACCGCCCTGGCTGGAGGATTTCCGGAAGTGATTGCTCAGGCTGGCGGGCTGCCTTCCGAGCGTTTCATCAGCTCGATCGGGGTATTGTAGCCGATCGAGCTGTGAGCGGCGGACTTCGTTGTCACCTCTACGCCAAGCCTCCATCCTGGCCTTCGCGTCCTCAAGGCTGGTGAACCAGTAGGTGTTCAGGCATTCGGCTGTGAACTTACCGTTGAAGGACTCGATGAAGGCATTGTCGGTCGGCTTGCCAAGCCGCGAGAAGTCGAGGACGACGTCCTTCTGGCAGGCTCAAAGGTCGTGATCTCGTGAGATAAATTCCGATCCCTAGTCGACCCGGATGGCCTTGGGGTCGCCAACCTCGCCGCAGATGCGCTCCAGTGCCCGCACCACGTCTTCGCCTCGATAGCTGAAACTCGCGTCGAACACCGGCGAGATGCGCGAGAACGCGTCGACGATTGTGAGGATGCGCGGCTTGCGGCCCGTTCCGAGTTGGTCGTGGATGAAGTCTTGTCGCCCATGTCTGGTTCACATGGGTCGCCACTACCCAGTCGTCCCGCAGCTTGGCCTTCCCGCAGCGCTTCGGCACGCTGTTCCTGAGCTGCAGCTTCATCTCCTTATAGAAGCGGTAGATCCGCCTCCGGGGTCACAGCCCACCCTCCCGGTCGTGGGAGCACGTGGACACGACGCCTCTCGGCGATTGCCCGCAATCGCCTGCCGGCCAAGAGATATCCGTATCGTACCCGTGTCCGCGTGGTCTGCTGGATCCGGATCTTCAGATCGGCCTGATCGCCGCGCCGGAACTTGCAGGTGTAGAGCGAACCTACGACCTTCAGAGCCGAGCAAGCCCGTCTGATCGATGCCATCCAGGACACTCGAACCTCGACCACCAACTGGCGTCGGCGAGTAGGCCTCAAAGTTTTGGCAACGCTCAAGAGTCGGTGGCGCTGCATTGCCTCAATTTGATAGAACGTCCTGCAGCATCGCTTTGTCCAACGACAGGTCCGAGACGAGCCGCTTCAGATTGGCATTCTCCTCCTCGATCTGGCGCAGCTTGCTCACCTCGGACTGCATCATCCCAACGTACCGCTTGCGCCAGTTGTAGAACGTCGCCTCCGAGATCCCGGCCTTCCGGCAGACCTCCGCAACTGCCGTCTTCTCGTCGGCCTGCGTCGGGACGAACGCGATCTGCGCCTCCGTGAAATTCGACTTCTTCATGGAATTCTCCTCGTCCCGCTCCCGGGGTCATAAGTGGAAAATTCCAGCTCAAAACGGTCTGATTTACAGGAGGCACGTCACCGGAAACACTTGTCCAGGAGCCAGTACAGAGCCCGGAGCGAAAGGCGGACCGCCTCGTCGGCAGGGATCGTGCGCGACTTCAGCGCAACGACGCCCGCATCTACGCCCGCCTCCGCCGGCCCGCGGGGCACGCCCGAGTACTGCACGACCCGCAGGCCTTCCTTGGCCAGCGCGTTCGCCGCATCCGACGATCTGGTGAAATTGTCCCCGATGATGCCCAGAAGCATGGTTCGTCAGGCCCGCTTGCCGTTGCCCGCGACCTCGTCCTCAAGATGACGTCGAATAATCTCGTCGAACGAGGCGTCGGCCTCGAAGCCGAGCGCGAGCGCGCGCTGCGGGTCGAATGCTTCCGGCCAGCTCTCGATGATCCGCTTCACCGCATCGTCGGGCTCGCGCTGGATGAGCGCCACGGCCTCCTCGCCGCCCGCGCGCCGCAGTGCCTCGATCGCCTCGCCAACCGTGGCCGACAGTCCCGGCATGTCGAGGGTGCGTCGGACCCCGAGACCCGACGTATCGACCTCCGCTGCCTTGAGGACGAACTCGACCGCCCGGCGGGGACTTGCGAACCAGTGGCGCACCTCGTCTCCGACCGGAAGCGTCGCCGGAAGGCCCGCCAACGGCTCGCGAAGGATGCCGGAGAAGAAGCCGGAGGCCGCCTTGTTCGGCTTGCCCGGCCGGATGACGATGGTCGGCAGGCGGATGCCGATGCCGTCCATGAAGCCCCGGCGCGAGTAGTCGGCGAGGAGAAGTTCGCCGATCGCCTTCTGCGTGCCGTAGCTCGATAGGGGCGCAAGCACCTGGGTCTCCGGCACCACCGGTGGCAGAGGCTGACCGAAGACTGCGACCGAGGAGGTGAAGACGAGCCGCGGCTGATAGCCGCTGGCGGCGTGTTCCCGGCGCACGGCTTCGAAGAGCTCGCGCGTGCCGTCGAGGTTGATGCGGTATCCCTTCTCAAAATCGGCCTCTGCCTCGCCCGAGACGATAGCGGCGAGATGGAAGACGATATCCGGGCGCTCGGCGACCAGCTCCGCGGCGACGCCGGGAGCGGACAGGTCGGCCGCAACGGCCCGGAGGGCGACCGACGAGGCTGGCACGTCGGTCTCCACGACGTCGGCAAGTGTCATCGCCTGGATGGGGCGGCCGGTCAGCTCGCCCTTCCGCAGGAGCGCAGCGGTCAACTTGCGGCCGATCATGCCGCCGGCGCCGAGGATCAGAATCTTCACGATGGGCGGCCTTCCATATCGGGGGAACGGGATGCGAAGACAGGATCTCGCTTGGCGAAGAAGGCGTCCGCGCCCTCGTGTAGGTCGGGCCCGTCGAAGATGCGCTGCTGCGCGGTATTGGCGAGCGAGAGAGCCGCATCGACCGGCTGGTCGAGAGCAGCGTCCACCAGGGTCTTCGCGAGACGGTTCGACAGAGGGCCGCGCTGCACGATCTCATCGGCCAGCCGCCGCGCCTCCACTAGGGCGTCGTCGCCCACTCGGTTCACGAGGCCCCAGTCGAACGCCGACCGAGCTTCGACGATGCATCCGGTGAACAGCATCTCCTTGGCCCGGGCCGGACCGACCAGCCTGGCGAGCCGCACGGCACCGCTCGACGCCAGTCCGCCGAGCCGGCTCTCGGGCAGGCCAATCCTTGCCCCCTGCCCGGCCACCCGGATGTCACAGGCAAGCGCCAGCTCGAAGCCGCCGCCGAGAGCCACGCCATCGATCGCAGCGATCGTTGGAATGGGAAGCGCAGCCAGACAGCGAAGCACGTGGTCTTCGAACAGGATCTTGCGCTCGCTGGCGTCGGCGCCGAGCGAAGCGAACTCGCCGACGTCGCTTCCCGCGCAGAAGGCCGTGGGATTGCCATGAAGGATGACACAGCGAATGTCCGGCTCGTCCTCGATTCGGCGCAGCGTCTTCTTGAGGTCACGCAGCAATGGGCGGGTGACGAGATTGAGACGGCCCGCGTCGAGGCCTATCTCGGCCAGTGTCCCTTCGATGCGCAAGGAGACCATCGCCCCTTCCGCCTCGCACTCGCTACCCATAGCTTCAGCTCGCCATCTTGGTCAGCGGCGTCACGCCGTGGAGCACGCCCATGCGTTCGAAATGGTGGTGGATACGATCGACGTAGGCGGCGAATTCCGGTGCGTCGCCGAGAACGATGGGGCGCGGGCGCGGCAGGTCGACGGTGATGTCGTCGACCACTTCCCCCGGGCTCGCGCTCATGACGATGATGCGGTCGGAAAGCCCAACCGCCTCCTCGACGCTGTGGGTGATGAAGACGACGGTCGGGCGCCGGCGGAGCCAGAGCTGCTCGAGATCGGTGCGCACCTGGAGCCGCGTCAGGGCATCGAGCGCGCCGAAAGGCTCATCCATGAGGATCACGTCGGGGTCGTGGACTAGCGTACGGATCAGCGAGACACGCTGGCGCATGCCGCCCGAGAGCTGACGGGGATACTTGTTCATCGCGTGCTCGAGGCGGAGTTGCGCGAACAGCTCGCGCGCCCGGTCGGCGATGGTTTGGCGGTCGAGCCCGCGGATGTCGGCATGCAGCATCACGTTTTCGAACGCGGTGCGGAAGTCGAGAAGGAGGTGGTCCTGGAAGGCGATGCCGACATTGGTGATCGGGCGGTCGACGGGCTTCCCATCGCAGAGGATCTCGCCGGAGGAGCGCTTGAGCAGGCCCGCCACCATGAGCATGAGCGTGCTCTTGCCGCAGCCCGACGCACCGACGATCGAGATGAACTGTCCCGCTGGAATCTCGATGTCGACCGAGGCGAGCGCACGGAACGGCTTCTCCAGGTCCTCACCGAAGACCTTGGACACGTTGCGGATGGAGATCGGAACGCCGGACCGGTCGGCGGGGCGCGTATCGATGGTCATGGTGAAACCTCGAGCGGTTCAGGCTGCGGAGGCCGCAACGGCGGCGAGCGGGGTCTTCGACAGGAGAAGGGACTTGCGCCCCTTTTGCAGGACGTCGCCCGACTGGTTCACGACGTCGACGTCGAATGTGGCGATCGCTTGGGTCGGCTTGGACCTGGAATCGCGGATCTCCGCGATCACGTAGTTCACGAAGATCGTGTCGCCGAGGAAGATTGGCCCGACGAAGCGCCAGTCGGAGATCCCCAGGAAGGCGATCGCGGTTTCCCGAAGCTCGCCTGTCCGGGCCCACATGAGACCGTGGGCGTAGGAAAGGCCGAGCATGCCGTGCGCGACGCGTCGCCCGAACTGGCTGCTGGCAGCATAGACGTCGCTCGTGTGGAGTTCGGAGAAATCTCCGGTCAGTCCGGCGAACGCCATGACGTCGGACTCGCCCACTGTCCGGCCGGGGCTGCGAAAACGCATGCCGACATGCAGGTCTTCATAACGGTAGCTCATCGATACGGTCCTGATGGCGGGGTTGGATTGCGCCTGCGGCCCGGGCGATCCGGACCGCAGATCACGCGTCGCTCAGGGGCAGGCGCGCATCTCACCCTCGGCGGGCAGGTAGTCGTTGGTGTAGTAGCTTGCCGGATCCTGCCCCTCGGGCAGGAGACCGACCTGCGAGAGCAGGTTCTGGGTGTTGACCCAGTGCGCAGGTTCGGCGCGGCCGATGAACTTGGCCTCCGCGCTACAGAAGAGCGGCGTGATGGCGGCGAGTTCCTTGGCGACGAGATCGGCGTTGGCGTCCGGGAACAGCGCCTTGACGTCCGCGACCGCCTTGTCCGGGTTGTCGAGCGCGAAGCTCCAGCCCTTCAGGCTCGCCTTTACGAAGTTGCGCAGCACCTCCGGGTTCTTCTCGATAAAGTCGTTGGCGGCGAAGATCGAGGTCGAGACCGTGGGGACGCCGTAGTCGGCGAATGGGAACTCGTCGATCTCGGCGCCCTGCGCACGAACCTGGATGGCGTAGGAGTCGAGCGAACCGAGGATCGCCTGCACCTGTCCCGTCAGGAGGCTCGGCACCATCGAGGGCATCGGCATGTTGACGAGCTGCATATCCTGTTCGGTCAGGCCGTTGGCCTTGAGGAGCAATGGCAGCATGGTGGTCTGCGAGGAGCCGGCCGGCACGCCCACCGTCTTGCCCTTCAGGTCGGCGAAGGACTTGATGCCGGTGGCCTTGAGGGCGATCAGCTCGTTCGGGTTGGACTGGTAGATCGTCGAGACGACGCGCATCGGCGCGCCCTTTGCGACGAGCTGGCTGACGGCCACCGCGTCGGCGTAGGCGAGCTGGGCCTGGCCGCTGGCGACGAGTTGCGCCGTGTTGCCCGAACCGTTGCCCTGAACGATCGTCACGTCGAGGCCGGCCTCCTTGTAAAAGCCCTCCTGGAGCGCTGCGGCGAAGCCGGCGTTCGCGCCGCCCGCGGTCCAGTTGAGCTGGAAGGTCACCGGCGTCTGGGCCTGCGCCGCGCCCGACAGCCCGATAGCGGCGAAAAGCCCGGCCGCTGCGGCGGCCTTAAGTGCATGCATCATGTTTGTTCCTCCCTTTTGAAAATGTCGGTCGATCGGGGCCCGCCCTCCCGAGCAGGCCGGAAGGTCAGTTCGCGCCGGACCGTTGCCATGGGGTCATGAGCCACTCGCTGAGCTCGACCACGTAGTTGATGACGATGCCGATGACGGTGAGGACGACGAGCACCGCGAAGGTCAGCTCGATGTCCATCGTGCTCGTGCCGCGCAGGAGGACGTAGCCCAGCCCCTGGTTGGCGCCGACGAACTCGGCGACGATGGCCGCCGTTGCTGCGATGGTCGCCGACGTCTTGACGCCGGAGAAGATCACAGGGAGTGCAGACGGCACGCGCAGGTAGCGGAAGGTCTGCCAGATCGACGCGCCCATCGAGCGGGTCAGGTAGAGCAGCCGCTGGTCCAGGATCTGGAAACCGCTGATGCTGGCGATCAGGAGCGGGAAGAACGTCATGAGGACGGTGAGGAGGATCTTCGACTCCATGCCGAAGCCGAGCCAGACCAGGAACAGCGGGGCTACTGCGATCTTCGGGACGAGCTGGAGCAGCATGATCGGCGGGTAGAGGACCTGGCGCGCCAGCGGCGACAAGGCGATCATCAGTCCGAGCGGGATCGCGGTGACGATGGTCAAGGCAAAACCGAGGACGATTTCGGTCAGCGTCACCAGCGCGTTGGACCAGAGCATCGGCGCATCCGAGATGACGCGCGAGAATACGGCGCCCGGCGCCGGAAGCAGGTAGGCCGGAATCTGGAACACCTTCACCGACAGCGACCAGATGGCCACGATCGCCACGAAGGTCAGGGGCGGCAGTGCGTTCCAGGCGATAAGCCGGACCCGGCGCATCAGGCGCGAGGGCGCTCGGTGGGGCGCCGGCTGGGCTTTCGCCGCGGACGGGCCAAGCGCGGCTCCGCCGGTCAGGTTACTGGTGGTCATCGACCTTCCTCCCGAGTTCGGCACGGCGCCGAATCGGCCGCCCTGCCTCCTTCCCTCGAAGCGAGCCGGCTCCACCCGGCTCGCTGCTTGCCCGACACCTTTCGCATCAAGCAATGTATCCGTTTACATTACGGGTAGGTCTAAGCTGGCACACATTCCTGCGAGATAGCCTGGACCGGATACCAACCGATCGTCAGGCAGCTGCGCGGCGTGTCGTCGGCTGGGCGTCCAGCGACAGCAACCTCCGCGGCGAGCGCGCCGACCGCACGTGCTGCCCGAACTCGGTGACGAGTCCCATGGGCTCCGGCCGGAAAAGGCGCCCATCCATCGGGCGAAGCTTCGCCGAGACCGCGGGCCTGAAGGCCATTCGGGACAGCACGTCCCGCTCCAGGTCGACGCCGGGCGCGATCTCGATCAGTTCGAGCCCTTGCGCGCCGACCTCGAACACGGCGCGTTCGGTCACGAACAGGGCCTCGCGCCCCTCGGCCCGTGCGAAGGCGCCGTTGTAGCAGATCTGGCGGACCGCCTCGACGAACTTGGAATGGCGGCCCTCTTCGAGGACCGAGAGGCGGCCGTCGGGGCATTCGACCTTCAGGCCACCCGCCGTGAACGTGCCGCTGAACACGACCTTGCGCGCGTTCTGGCTGATGTTGATGAAGCCGCCGACGCCGACGATCGTGTCGGCGAAGCGGCTGACGTTGACGTTGCCCGCCGCGTCGATCTCGGCGAAGGACAGGAAGGCCACGTCGAGACCACCGCCATCGTAGAAGTCGAACTGGTAGGGCTGGTCGACCATGGCGTCGAAGTTCTGGGCACCGCCGGAGTCGGGCCCGGTCAGCGGCGCGCCGCCGATGAAGCCCTGCTCGTTGCTCAGCGTGATGGCGTCGAGAATGCCTTCCTCCGCGGCCACGGCAGAAACGCCCGTCGAGATGCCGGCGCCGAGGTTGCAGACTGCTCCCGGGACGATCTCCATCGCCGCGCGGCGCGCGATGATCTTTCGCTCCGTGAACGGCAGGCGCCGCATGCCTTCGGCGGGCACCCGCATCTCGCCCGCGTAGCTCGGCTCGTAGTGGCTGGCGTAGGTCTGACGTTGCTCGGGGTCCACCACGACGTAATCGACGAGGATGCCCGGAATGCGCACCGACCGCTGGGGCAGCGTGCCACGCCGCGCGACGCGCTTGACCTGGACGATGACGGCCGCGCCGAGCCGACGGGCGGCCTGGGCGCAGGACAGCATCTCGCCGGGGATCGCCTCCTCCTCCATCGACACGTTGCCCTCCTCGTCAGCAGTCGTGCCGCGCAGGATCACGACGTCGAGCGGGAACGGCTTGAAGCGCAGCCAGTCCTCGCCGTCGATGCGCAGGAGCTCGACGATCTCCTCGCGCGCCGCCTCGTTCTGTCGGCCGCCAAGTTGGCGCGGATCGACGAATGTGTGGAGGCCCGTCCGGGTGATCAGGCCCGGTCGACCGGCCGCGATCTCTCGGATCAATTGCGAGATCACCCCTTGGGGGATGGTATAGGACTCGAAAGCCTCGTCGAGCGCCATCGGGATGAGCGGCGGCGAGTCGATCAGAGCGCTCGTCAACGAGCGCTTGAGCATGCCGGGATGGCGGAAGCGCGCGGCGCCCTTGAGCTGACGGTCGCCGATGCCGACCGCGTGGATCAGCGTCAGGTCGCGCGGCGCACCCTCCTCCAGATACCGCGCCTCGATGGCTTCCAGCACTTTCTCGGGAACGCAGTGCCCACCACCCGAGCCGCTGACCAGAACGCTGTCGCCCGGCTGGATGATGCTGGCGGCCTCGGCTGCCGTGATGATCCGCATGTCGCCTCCTTCGCCGCGCCCTTGCCGTTGACAACGGCGTCGTGCTTCTTGTAACCGATTGCATAACGAAGTTGCTTTAGGTGTGTCAAGCGGCGACCTTGGGCAAAACGACTCGATTGAAGACCTGCGTTGCCCCGGGAAATCGGACGGGGGCATGTCTGGATACAACATGTCTAGCGATTGCATAGGAGAAACGAATGGCTCTTGCTGGACGGGGCGTGCTGGCGATCTGGAATGGCATCGCGGAGGAGGCAGAAGCCGACTTCCTTGCATGGCACGTGCGCGAGCACATTCCCGAGCGCGTGGCCGTTCCGGGCTTTCTTCGGGCACGACGCTACGTCGCCCTGCGCGGCGAGCCGCGCTACTTCAACTTCTACGAAACGGCATCGCCTGCGGACCTGTCCGCCCCTGCCTATCTCTCAAAGCTGGACAGTCCGTCGGAGTGGACGAAGAGGGTCGTCCGCCACTTCCGCGACACATCCCGCACCGTGTGCGCGGTCGCGTTCTCCGCGGGACTCGGCGACGGGGCCGTTATTGCGACGCTCCGCATGGAGGGTGGGGGCCGCGACCCCGGGACGCTGGCGCGGGCGCTTGCGTCGCTCTGCCGTCGGGACGGGATTGTCGGCGTTCATCTCCTGCGTGGCGACACGGCGGCCGGCGGGCAGGCGACGGCCGAGAAGGCCCTGCGCGACGCGCCGGACCGGACGGCGCCCTGGGTCGTGCTGGTGGAGGGCGTCGAGGCGGCGCCGCTTGAATCATTCCTGGACGAAGGGGTGGAGGAAGTCTGCCGGGCGCTCGCGCTGTCCTGTCCCGAGCGCGAGCGCGGGCTCTACCGCCTCCAGTACGGGCTCGCGCGCGACCAGTTGGGTGCGGAAAGCTAGGATCGAACGTTTTCCGACGGGACGTTTCGAGGACGGTGGACATGAATAGCACGGGTGAGAGAGCGAGCGGCGCGGCGCGGCGCGGCGCGGGCCGGAGCGGCATGGCGGTTCCGGGCGTCGGCTTGCGCGACGTCGCGCAAGCCGTCGGCGTCTCGACGGCCACCGTCTCGCGGGCGATCAACCGGCCCGAGGTCGTGTCCGCGGAACTGCGCGAGCGCATCGCCGCCGCGATCGCCGAACTCGGCTGGATCCCGGACGGCGCGGCCCGGGCGCTGACCACCGGCCGCTCTCAGACGATCGGTGCCGTGTTCCCGACACTCGGGCTCGGCGATTTCCCGCGTGCCGCCAACGCCATCCAGCGCCACCTCCTGGGACAGGACTACACGCTGCTCCTCGCCTGCTCCGAATACGACCCGGAGCAGGAGTTCCGGCAGGTCCGCAAATTTGCCGAGCGCGGGGTCGACGGAGTGATCCTTGTCGGCCTTGCCCACCATCCCGGCCTCCTCCCCTTCCTCGAGCAGCGCAAGCTGCCCTTCATCAGTTCCTTCGTCTACGACCCAGCCCGCCCCGGCCACTGCGTCGGCCCGGACAACCACAAGGCGCTGGTACGGATGACGGATTACCTGGCCGACCTCGGCCACGTCCGCTTCGCCGTGATCGCGCAGGCGACCGAGAACAACGACCGCGCGAGCGCCCGCCTTTCCGGCATCCGGGACGCACTCGCGATGCGCGGCCTTGCGGTGCGCC
>NZ_CAJYIU010000051.1 GCF_913775355.1 uncultured Aureimonas sp. | reverse complement strand
CGCCGACGACGCTGCCGATCCTGCGCATGCGCAACCTCTACGTCGACGCGATGATGGACGAGGCGGTCGAGATCCAGAAGTCGACGCTGATCCAGATGAAGCTCGTCGTCTCCCTCGCCGTGCTCATCCTGGTGATGACCGCGACGGCGGCGTGGGTTCTCTACCGCAAGATGCTGCGGCCGCTCTTCGGCGTGCGGGATCAGATCCTGGCGCTCTGCGAACGCCGCCCGATCCGCCGCGATCGCTACGAGGGCTCGGTCCTCGCGGTCAAAAGCCTCTACAATGCGCTGGAGACCTTAGAGGCACGGGACCGTCAGCGCATGGTGCTCGAGGAGGAGCGCGCGCTTCTCGCCGAGAAACTGCGCACGCTATCCGAGACGGACGAGCTCACCGCACTACCCAATCGTCGCGGCCTTTTCGTGCGTCTGGAGAAATTCGGCGGTGGCGGACGGAACTACACCGCGATCCTCGGCGACATCGACCACTTCAAGATCGTGAACGACACCCACGGCCATGGCGCCGGGGACGAGGTTCTGGCTGCGTTTTCCGGCCTCCTGCGGCGGCGGTCGAACGCGGACGTCATCGTCGCGCGCTACGGCGGCGAGGAGTTCGCGATCGTCCTGCGGTCCGAACGCGCCGAGGATGCGCTGGCCTTTGCCGAGGCGCTGCGGGCCGAGATCGAGGGGACGGAGGTCGAGACGAGCGCCGGGCCGATCCGCATCACGGCAAGCTTCGGCCTTGCGAACGAGACGGGTCCCGTCGCCTCCTGGCAGACGCTGTTCAGCGTCGCCGACAAGGCGCTCTACGAGGCGAAGGCCGCCGGCCGGAACCGGGTGCGCCTCAGCAACGCGACGATCGCGGCTCTCGCCAAGCCCGCCGCGGAGCCGAAGCCGGCGAAGAGCCGGGTCGCCGCCGCCTGAGGTCGGCGCCGCCCCGGCTCGGCGCGTCAGACGTTGAACTTGAACAGCATGATGTCGCCGTCCTGAACGACGTATTCCTTGCCTTCGTCGCGCGCCTTGCCGGCTTCCTTGGCCGCGACTTCGCCGCCGAGCCCGACGAAGTCGTCATAGGCGATCGTCTGGGCGCGGATGAAGCCCTTCTCGAAATCGGTGTGGATGACGCCGGCCGCCTGCGGCGCCTTGGCGCCGCGCTTGACGGTCCAGGCGCGGGTCTCCTTCGGGCCCACCGTGAAATAGGTGATGAGGTCGAGAAGCGCGTAGCCCTCGCGGATCAGGCGGTCGAGGCCAGGCTCGTCGAGACCCATCGCGCCCATGTATTCGCCGACCTCGTCCTCGCCGAGCTGGGCGATCTCCGCCTCGATCGCGGCCGAGATCACGACGCTGCGCGCGCCCTGACGCTTGGCCATCTCGGCGACGGCCTCCGAATACCGGTTGCCCGTCGCCGCATCCGCTTCCGCGACGTTGCAGACGTAGAGAACGGGCTTCGAGGTCAGGAGGTTGAGGTTGCGCAGCTGCTGGCGGTCGTCGGCGTCGAGCGTAGAGAGGAGCGTGCGCGCGGGCTCGCCGTTCTGCAGCTTGGCGAGCGCGGCCTCCATCACCGGCACCTGCGCCAGCGCTTCCTTGTCCTTGCCTTGAGCCTTCTTGCGCGCGGCGACGATGCGGCGTTCGAGGCTTTCGAGGTCCGACAGCATTAGCTCAGTCTCGACCGTCTCGGCATCCGCGACCGGATCGATGCGGCCCTCGACATGGGTGATGTCGTCATCCTCGAAGCAGCGCAGGACGTGGACGATCGCGTCCACCTCGCGGATGTTGGCGAGGAACTGGTTGCCGAGGCCTTCGCCCTTCGAGGCGCCGCGAACGAGGCCGGCGATGTCGACGAAGGTGATGCGCGTCGGAATAATCTGGGCCGACTTTCCGATCTTGGCGATCGGTGCCATGCGCTGGTCGGGTACGCCGACGTCGCCGGTGTTCGGCTCGATCGTGCAGAACGGGTAGTTCGCGGCCTGCGCCGCGGCGGTCTTGGTCAAGGCGTTGAAGAGCGTGGACTTGCCGACATTGGGAAGTCCGACGATGCCGCAGCGAAAGCCCATGGTGGTTCTGCCTCAGGTCTGTGGGGAAGGGCGGTCCGCCGGACGGCGATCCTGCCGAAGAAAAGGGATCAGTTCGGGTCGCCGCCGCCGAGAAGGCGGCGCAGCATGCCCGCCATCGGCCCGGTGGCCGCGCGGGTCTCGGTGGGGCGCGCCTGGCGCACGTGGCTCTCGCCCTTGGCCTTGCCCGCGCCGCCCTTGGCGCCCGCGGGCTCCTCGGAGCCGCCGGTGGCGAGCGTCACCTTGTTCATGAAGACGGCGTCGTCGCCGGCGACCAGCGACGGCGCGTTGCGCGCCACGGTCTCCAGCATCGGCTCCAGCCACGCGTGGTCGACCTTGGCGAAATCGCCGAGGACATGGGGGTTGACGCGCTCCTTCGAGCCGGGGTGCCCGATGCCGAGGCGCACGCGCCGGTATTCCTTGCCGAGATGCGCGTCGATCGAGCGCAGCCCGTTGTGCCCGCCGTGTCCCCCGCCGGTCTTCACGCGCACCTTGCCGGGTGGCAGGTCGAGTTCGTCATGGAAGACCACGATGTCGGCGGGCGGTATCTTGTAAAAGGCCGCGGCGGCCTGCACCGAGCGGCCGCTGTCGTTCATGAAGGTCGACGGCTTCAGGAGAATGACCTTGCGGCCCGCGATCGAGCCCTCGGCGATCTCGCCGTGGAACTTCTTCGACCACGGCGAGAAGCCGCCCGAGCGGGCGATCTCTTCGACCGCCATGAAGCCGATATTGTGCCGGTTTCCGGCATACTGCGCGCCGGGATTGCCGAGGCCCACCATGATGAGCATGTGCCCGTTCTCCAGCGAACCGGGACCGGCCAGAACCGGTCCCGCCTTGCGCGATGCGGCGGACGGATCGCTCGCGTCCGCCGCGAACACGATCAGTTGCCGGTCTTCGGCTCGTCCTCGGCGGTCGCGTCGGTCTGCTCGATGACTTCCGTCTCCGGCGTCTCGGCGTCCAGCTCGTCGACTTCCTCGGCCATGGGCGGCACGATCGTCGCGATCACGAACTCTTCGTCCGTGGTCAGGCGCACGCCTTTCGGCAGCTTGAGGGCCGACGAGGAGACGGCGTCGCCGATCTCGAGGCCGGTCAGGTCGAGCGTGAAGCCCTCCGGGATCGCCTGCGCCGCGCAGACGACTTCGATGTCGTGGTGCACGACGTTCAGCGCGCCGTCCTGGGCCTTGATGCCCGGGGCCGCGTCTTCGTTCTCGAAGTGCACCGGGATGCGGACCGTGACTTCCGTGCGGTCGGAGACGCGGAGGTAGTCGACGTGGGTCAGCGTGTCCTTGACGACGTCGAGCTGGTAGTCCTTCGGCAGGACCTTGATCTGCTTGCCGCCGACGTCGATCGTGATGACCGTCGTCAGGAAGCCGCCGCCGTGCAGCTTGAGGAAGGTCTCCTTGTAGGGGACCGCGATCGGCAGGGGCTCCTGCTTGTCGCCGTAGATGACGGCGGGCACCATTCCGTTGCGGCGGAGATGTCTGGCGGCCCCCTTGCCGACCTTCTCGCGCGCTTCGGCCTTGACCGTGTAGCTCTCGCTCATGGTTTCAATCCTTGTTTTCGTTCAGAGGTTGCCGCTCCGGCGCGCGGACGCCCGGAACGACGAAAAGCGGCCGCGAGGCCGCTTCACGCCCGCGCTGCCTCCAAGGGTGTCCGCGCGGGCGGGTTGGCTATAGCGGCGATCGGCTTGTGGCGCAAGGCGAGCGCCCGCCTCGGCTCAGTCGAAGAGCGAGGAGACGGACTGCTCGGTGGTAGTGCGCGAGATCGCCTCGCCGAGCAGCGTCGCGGTGCTGATGACGCGGATGTTGCGCGCCTCGCGGATCGCCTTGGTCGGCTCGATCGAATCGGTGATCACGAGCTCCTCGATCGAGGAGGCGGCAATGCGCGAGACCGCGCCGCCCGACAGGACGCCGTGGGTGATGTAGGCGCGCACGCCCTTGGCGCCCGCCGCCATCAGCGCATCGGCCGCGTTGCAGAGCGTCCCGCCGGAATCGATGATGTCGTCGATCAGGATGCAGTGCCGGTCCTTCACGTCGCCGATGATGTTCATCACCTCGGACTCGCCCGGCTTCTCGCGGCGCTTGTCGACGATGGCGAGCGGCGCGTCGAGGCGCTTGGCGAGCGAGCGGGCGCGAACCACGCCGCCCACGTCCGGCGAGACGACCATCACGCGGTCGGTCTCGAGGTGCTCCTTGATGTCGCGCGCCAGCAGCGGCACCGCGAAGAGGTTGTCGGTCGGGATGTCGAAGAAGCCCTGGATCTGCCCGGCGTGGAGATCCATCGTCATCACGCGGTCGGCGCCGGCATGGGTGATGAGGTTGGCGACGAGCTTGGCCGAGATCGGCGTGCGGCCGCCGGCTTTGCGGTCCTGCCGGGCGTAGCCGAAATAGGGGAGGACCGCGGTGATGCGGCGGGCGGAGGCCCGGCGCAGCGCGTCCATGATGATCAGGAGCTCCATCAGGTGGTCGTTCGCCGGGTAGGACGTCGACTGGATGACGAAGCAGTCCTCGCCGCGCACGTTCTCCTGGATCTCGACGAAGATCTCCTGGTCGGCGAAGCGGCGCACGGAGGCGGCGCCGAGCGGCAGTTCCAGGTAGCGCCCGATCCCTTCGGCCAGAGTGCGGTTGGAGTTGCCGACAAAGAGTTTCATCGCTGACCGCTTTATCCGTCTGAAGGGCTCGCCGGACCTCGGGACGGAGGCGCCGGTCGCATGGCCGGGCTCTTAGCAAGATGGTGGAAAGATTCAAGGTTGCACCGCGGGAAAGACCGCGGCGCGGTTAAGCCGGTCCCCGTGGATCAGCCGGTCGCCTTGAGCTCGATCGGCAGGCGCGACAGGCATTCGGGCGCGCCCTCGGTGGTGAGGTAGGTCTGCCCGAGGCACATCGCGGCGCCGCTGTCGGAGTCCATGATGATCATGTGCGCGAACAGCGTCATGTTCGGCCGGATCGGCTCGGCGTTGCCGGAGACGAACATCTGCGGGTCCATCCAGGACGGGGCAAAGCGCGCGCCGACCGAGTAGCCGCAGGCTGCAAGACGATGGCGGGCGAGGTCGTGCGCCTCCATCACGCGCGCATGCGCGTCGAAGACGTCGCCGAAGGTCTGGCCGGGCCGCATGGCCTCCTCGACGGCCTTCAGAGCCTCGGCGCCGGCGGCGAACAGTTCCTCGTGCCGCATCAGCGGGCGGCCGACGATCACGGTGCGCATCAGCGGCGCATGGTACTGCGCCTTGACGCCGGACCACTCGATCGTCAGCTGGTCCTGTGCCGACAGGGCGCGGCGGCCCGACTTGTAGCGGCAGAGAAGCGCGTCCTCACCCGAGCCGAGGATGAACGGGTTGGCGGGGTAGTCGCCGCCCTTCAGGAGGATGTCGCCCTGCAGCGCATGGAGGAGGACGCCCTCGTCGGCCCCCTCGCGCACCAGCGGCCACATCGCCTCGAACGCCTCGTCGCCGAGCCTCCCGGCCTCCCGCGCATAGGCGATCTCGGCTTCGCTCTTAATGACGCGAAGCGAGGGCACGAGGTCGGACGCGTCGGTGAGCGCGGCGAAGGAGCCGAGCTTTTCCTCGACGAGCTTGCCGTTCGCCGCCGTCAGACCGTGCGTCGACCACTCGACGCCGACGCGCGCGCCGAGCAGCCCCATGTCGTCCATCATGTCGCGCAGCTCGATCGCCGGGTTGGCGCCGCCGCGGTCGCGCCAGACGACGACCGTCTCGATGTTCGAGGTGGCGCGTGCCTGGCGCAGGTCCGCCGAGCGCGTGAGGAGGCGCATCTGCCCGTCCGCCGTCACCACGAGGCACTGGAAGAAGCAGAAGCCGAACGTATCGTAGCCCGTCAGCCAGAACATCGAGTCCTGCGCGAACAGCATCACGGCGTCGAGCTTGCGCTCGGCCATCTCGGCGGACAGGTGCGCGCGGCGGCGCTCGAATTCGTCGGGCGTGAAATGCAGCATGAAGCGCTTTCGGTCAGGCGAGGGCGATGGCGGAGAGCTGCCGGCCGTAGTCGGTCTCCCCGCGATGGGTGGTGCGCCGGAAGGAGAAGAACGCGTCCTCCTCGGCATAGGTGCAGCGCCCGACGAAGCGGGCGGCGACGCCGATGCGCTCGAGACGCGCGAGAATGAAGGCGGGAAGGTCGAACTGGCGCTTCTCCGGCGTCGCACCGGCCGCGAAGAAGCGCTTGTTGGCGGCATCCTCGCGCAGGAAGGTCTCGGCCATATCGGCGCCGACCTCGTAGTTGGGCTGCGTGATGCAGGGGCCGAGCACCGCCTCGATCCGGTCGCGCCGCGCGCCGAGGCGTTCCATCGTCTCGACCGTGCGCTCGAGGACGCCGCCGACGGCCCCGCGCCAGCCGGCATGAGCGGCCGCGACGACGCCGCCGCGCGGGTCGGCAAAGAGGATCGGTCCGCAGTCGGCCGTCACGACGCCAACGGCAAGACCCCGCGTCGCCGTCACAACCGCATCCGCCTTCGGGCGCTCGCCGCCGAACGGCTCGGTCGCGACGACGGCATCGGGCGAATGCGTCTGCCAGGGCGTCGCCAGCTGCGCGCCTTCGAGCCCGAGAAAGTGCACGGCGCGCCGGCGGTTCTCATGCACCGCCTCGGCCTCGTCGTGCGAGCCGATCCCCGCGTTGAGGCCGCGGTAGATGCCGGTCGAGACGCCGCCGGCCCGCGTGAAGAAGGCGTGGGCGAGCCGTGCATCCGAGCCGAAGCGCGGGTCCTGCACGGTGTCGCGCGCGCGAAGGTGCGAGGCGGCGGAGAGGCGGTGATCGAGCATGGAAAGCAGCAGTCCGTTACGGACCCTCATTCGTGGGGGAGGGGTTGGTCGAAGTCAATCGACGCGCGGTTGCACGAAGGGCGGCAGCGGCAGCAGGGCGGAGGCGGCGCCGAACACCTTGAACAGCGCGCCCATCTCGCCCTGGCCCCGGCCGGCGAGGCGATGGACGGCGGCCGTGATCGCCGCACGGCCGGCCTCGTCGGCATGGGCGCCGAGCCGCCCCGCCCGCTCGGGCAGCCCGAGCGACAGGAGGAAATCGCCCTGCGCCGCAAGGCCGAAGCGGAGCGTCGGCGCCGCGCCGGCCATGGCGCGGGCGACCTGCTCGAAGTCGACATGGCTGGTGATGTCGGCCGCTCCGGGCGCATCGAGCGCGCTTGTCGCCTCGTGGCGGCGCAGCGCCTGCAGCGTGTCGCCGAAACCGGTGCGGGCGTGGCCGTAGTCGATCAGGAGCGCCGCGCCGCCCTGCCGCGCAAGCCGACTGGCCAGGGCAGCGCACAGGGCGTCGCGCTCGGGCGAGACCTCGAACACCGCACCCGCGGCGGGCTGGGGCAGGCGGGCGAGGGACGCGGGCACGCGCGTCGTCGCGGGGCCGTCATTGAAGGCAAAGCCGTCGCCGGAGACGTCCACCAGCCGCTCGTGCCACGCGCCGTCGCGGAACACGAACTGGCGGATGGCGAGCGCATCGAGAAGTTCGTTGGCGACGAGGAGAAGCGGCCCGTCGACGTCGAGCTCCTCGATCTGCCGGACGCGCCGGACGGGCAGGTCGAAGCGCGCGAGGCGCTCGGCCTGAACGCTGGCGAGCCTGTCGCTGACCTCGATAAGCCGGATGCGCGCCGCCTTGAGGAAGGCCGGGTCGAACTGGCGCAGGGTGCGCAGCAAGTCGGCCATCAGCGTGCCGCGTCCCGGCCCCGCTTCCGCGAAGGTGAAGGCGGGGGGGCGGCCGAGCCCGTCCCAGGCCGCGAAGGCCCAGGCGGCCAGAAGCTCGCCGAACATCTGGCTGATCTCGGGCGCGGTGGTGAAGTCGCCGCTCGCGCCGATCGGGTCGCGGCTTGTATAATAGCCCTCGGTCGGATCGAAGAGGCAGAGGTTCCAGAACCGGTCGAGCCGCATCGGGCCCGACGCCTCGATCTCGGCGCGGATGCGCGAAGCGAGATCGCTCACGCGGCGGCCGTGGTCTCGGCGGCGCGCGGCTCGTAGGCGCGGGGCTTGGCGGTCGCGATCGCCCAGAGGCCGACGAGTAGCATCGGGGTGGACAGCACCATGCCCATGGTCAGCCAACCGGTGCCGAGGAGGTAGCCGAGCTGCACGTCCGGCATGCGGAAGAACTCGACGAAGATGCGCGCGCAGCCGTAGAGCAGGATGAAGACGCCGCCGACGAGGCGCGGACGCCCGAGCGCACCGAGGCGATGGGTCAGGACGCGCAGGATCAGGAAGAGGACGATGCCCTCCAGCGCCGCCTCGTAGAGCTGGCTCGGGTGGCGCGGCTCGGGGCCGGCATGCGGGAACACCATCGCCCAGGGCACGGAGGTCGGCGCCCCCCAAAGCTCGCCGTTGATGAAGTTGGCGATGCGGCCGAAGAACAGGCCGAAGGGGACCGAGGCCGCCACGACGTCGATCAGGCTGAACAGCGGCACCTTGTGCGAGCGGCAGAACAGGATCATCGCGACCGTCACGCCGATCAGGCCACCATGGAACGACATTCCGCCCTCCCAGACGCGGAAGGCCGAGAGCGGGTCGGCGGCGACGCGGTCGAAGTCGTAGAACAGGATCGAGCCGATGCGCCCGCCGGCCACGATGCCGATCGTGATCCAGACGATGAAGTCGTCGATATCGGTCTTGGTGATCGGCGAGACGCCGTTCGGCCAGAGCCGTGAAGTGCCGACGAGATGGCGCCCGTAGAGCCAGCCGCACAGGATGCCGGCGACGTAGGCGAGCCCGTACCACCGCAACGCGATGGGGCCGATCTGCAGGAAGACGGGGTCGATCTGGGGGTAGGCGAGGACGCCGAGAACGGCGGAGGCTGTCATGGCGGGAGGCTCCTCGGGACTGCGCGCGTCGGGCGGGGGTGTGCGCCGGGCCGGCGGCGGGGTCAAGCCGCTCCATTGCCAACGCGAGGCCGAGCGCCTACCTCCGAGAACGCGCTAGCCGCTTTCAAGGAGCGAACCGATGAACGACCGAGGCCCGAACCGCATGCTCGACGAGTTCGCCCGCATGATGACCGACGCGGCCGGCGCGGCGCAGGGCGTGCGCCGCGAGATGGAGACGGTGTTCCGCTCGCAGGGCGAACGCTTCATCAATTCGATGGACCTCGTCCAGCGCGAGGAGTTCGAGGCTGTCCGCGAGATGGCGACGCGGGCACGCGTCGAGAACGAAGCTCTGAAGAAGCGCGTCGCCGACCTCGAGGCCCGTTTGTCCGGGGCGTCCACGACCACGTCCTGAGGCTTTTCCACAGGCCGTGCACAGGTTTGTCACCGGCCTGCCGCGGGAGAGTGGAATCGGAAAAGCGTGAGCGCTGAATCCCTTAACGCTTCAGGCACTGGCCGCGGGTTCCGACCCGCTCCCGACGAACCTTAAAATACCGTTTCCACCTCTGGAATCGCGAGTCCGCGTCGATACACTGAAGTCAACGGTGATTCGCCACGGCGGCGGTTTTCCGGGAGGCGCGGAAGCCAGGGTCTTACGAGGAATTCGACCCTTGACGACGGGGTGCGTGCGGCGCCCCGGCGGTCCCGCGTCTGATGCGGCACGGGGATAAACGACATGCAACTCGGCGAACTCGACGTCAGGCGACTCTCCCATCCGGTGGATGTGATCGAGACCGTCGCCTCGCGTCACGACTGGTCTTTCGAACGCCCCTGCGACGACGAGATCGCGGTCTCGGTGCAGGGCGCGTGGACCGACTATTCGGTCTCCTTCTCGTGGATGGAAGCTTCCGAGGCACTGCATCTCGGCTGCGCCTTCACCCTCAAGGTTCCGGCCCGGCGGCAGGTCGAGGTGCTGCGGCTCCTGTCGCGCATCAACGAGGGGATGCTGGTCGGCCATTTCGATCTCTGGGCGGCTGAAGGCGCGGTGATGTTCCGTCACGCGATCCTCCTGTCCGGCGGCGTGCAGCCGACGAGCCAGCAGGCCGAGCGCCTCCTGTCGGCGGCGCTGGAGGCGTGCGAGCGCTACTATCAGGCCTTCCAGTTCGTGGTCTGGGCGGAGAAGTCCGCCGACGAGGCCTTGGCCTGCGCCGTGTTCGATACGGTCGGCAACGCATGAGCGCGGGCATCGCGCCGGTCGGCCGGCTTCTGCTGCTCGGCGGCGGCAACATGGGCGGCGCGATGCTGCGCGGCTGGATCGCGGGCGGGCTCGTTCCCGCCTCGGTCACCATCCTCGACCCCAATCCGTCGCCGGCGCTGGGCGCCCTGTTCGACGCGGGCGTGCGTCATGCGACCACCGCCCCCGACGAGGGCCAGGACGTCGTGATCCTCGCGGTCAAGCCGCAGGTGCTGGCCGAGGCCGTCGCGCCGCTGCGCGCGAGCCTCAAGGACGAAACGCTGGTGATCTCGGTCGCGGCCGGGCGCACCATCGCCTTCATCGAGGAGAAGCTCGGCGCGCGGCCGGTGGTGCGTGCGATGCCCAACACGCCCGCCTTGATCGGCCGCGGCATCACGGGCGCCTTCGCCAACGAGCGGGTGACGCTGGGCCAGAAGGCGATCGCAAACGACCTCCTCCAGGCGAGCGGCCCGGTGGAATGGGTGCCGAGCGAGGACGACATCGACCGCGTGACGGCCGTGTCCGGCAGCGGGCCCGCCTACGTCTTCCTCCTGGCCGAGGTGCTGGCGGAAGCGGGCGTGAAGGCCGGTCTCGATCCCGAACTCGCGATGCGCCTTGCGCGACATACCGTGGCGGGCGCGGGCGAACTGATGATCCGCTCCGACGATCCGCCGGCGCAACTGCGCCGCAACGTCACCTCGCCCAAGGGCACGACGGAGGCGGCGCTCGGCGTGCTGATGGCGGAGGACGGGCTGCCATCGTTGATGACCAAGGCGGTCGCCGCCGCGCGCGACCGCGCGATCGAACTGTCCAAGGGCTGAACGATGAGTGCCGAGACGGCGGCCGTCGCGCCGCAGATCACCCTCGACGACTTCCTGAAGGTCGATATCCGGGTCGGGACGATCGTCTCGGCCGAGCCGTTCCCCGAAGCGCGCAAGCCGGCCTTCCGCCTCGTCATCGATTTCGGGCCGGAGATCGGCTTGAAGAAGTCCTCGGCCCAGATCACCGTCCGCCACGCGCTGGACGAGTTGGTCGGACGGCAGGTCATGGCGGTGGTCAACTTCCCGCCACGCCAGATCGGCCCGATGCGCTCGGAGGTCCTGACGCTTGGCTTCCCCGACGAGGCCGGCAACGTGGTGCTCGCCGCGCTGAGCCACGAGGTGCCGAACGGCGGGCGCCTGTACTAGAGCGCGTTCCAACCGGATCGAACGGTCGTCATCGTCCTTCGAACGCCCGCTGCGCGGCGGGACGCTTTCGCCTCATGCCGGCGTTTTTCATCGGTCACGATGCGACGGCATCGGCTTCTCTCCACTAAGTGGAGTCCCCTCCGCGACAACCATCCCACCCGGCCGGAAAGCGCTCTAGGCCGGAATCCGGACCAGCGCCTTCAGCCCGCCGAGGGAGGACTCCGACAGGAGGATGTCGCCGCCATGGCTGCGGGCCACATCGCGCGCGATGGCAAGCCCGAGACCCGTGCCGCCCGCGTCGATGTTGCGTGCCTCGTCCAGCCGCACGAATGGCTTGAAAACGTCCTCGCGCTGCGTCGGCTCGATGCCGGGGCCGTCGTCTTCCACCGAGACCGACAGCCAGCGGTCGTCGTGGCGGGCGCTGAGGCGCACCGCATTCCCGTGGCGCAGCGCGTTGGCGACGAGATTGCCGAGGCAGCGCACGAAGGCGTCCGGTCGCACCGAGATGCGCGGGTCGCCGACGAGGTCGGTCTCGAGGCTCCGCCCTTTCAGCGAGGCCTCGCTCTCGAAGCGGGCGAAGACGCGCTCGAGATCGAGCTCGCCGACCTCCTCGCCGCCCTCGCCCTTGGCGAAGGCGAGGTAGCCTTCCAGCATCCGGCCCATCTCGTCGACGTCCTGCTCGAGTTCCTGCCGGTCCTCGTTCTCTTCCAGAAGGGCGAGCTGCAGGCGGAAGCGGGTGAGGACCGTGCGCAGGTCGTGGCTGACGCCGTTCAGCATCTGCGTGCGCTGCTCGATCTGCCGCTCGATACGGTCGCGCATCTGGATGAAGGCGAGCGAAGCGCGCCGCACCTCCGACGCGCCGCGCACGCGGAAATCGGGCGGCATCGGCTGGCCGCGTCCGAAGCCTTCGGCCGCCTGCGCGAGCTTCTGGATCGGGCGGATCTGATTGCGCAGGAACAGGATCGCGATCAGGATCAGCACCAGCGACGTGCCGACCATCCAGAGCAGGAAGATGTGGCTGTTGGAGGCGTAGGCCGAATTGCGCGGCGCGAAGATGCGCAGCATGTGGTCCGGTAGCTGGATGCGGATCTCGACGATCCGCGACTCGCCGAGCGTGTCGATCCAGAAGGGCCGGTTGATCTGCCGGGTGATCTCCTCCGACAGGATGCCGTCGAGGATGTTGAAGAAGGGCTTGGGCGCCGGGGCGGGCAGGGGCTCGGGCGGCAGCACGAGAACGTTCAGCGCCAGGCGCTCGCGCGCGATGCGCGTCACCTCGGCGTATTCGCCGGCCGGGTCGGGATAGGTCTGGATCATGTCGATCACGGCCGAGATGTCCTGCACCACCGAGGCCGAGAGACGCTGCGTCACCGTCTGCCAGTGGCGCTCCATGAAGACGAAGGCGACCACCGACTGGAGCAGCACCATCGGCGCGATGATGATGATCAGCGACCGGGCGTAGAGGCCCTTGGGCGTCCGCCGCGAGACGAAGCGCCGGACCTGACGCGACAGACCGCGCAGCGCCGCGCCCCAGCTCCGACGCGGCGGCGGCCGCTTCGGTCCGGTCTCGCTGCCCGCCTCGGCGATCACCGAGGCGTCGATGACGCGTTCAATCGACATTCAACCGGTAACCGATGCCGCGCACCGTCTGGAGCCAGAGCGGATTGGCGGGATCGCTCTCGATCTTGCGGCGCAGCCTGTTGATCTGAACGTCCACCGTCCGTTCGCCGACTTCGGTGTCGCTGGTGAGGAGGTCCTGGCGCGGAATGGTGTCGCCCGCCTTCTGCGCGAACTGCGTCATGATCTCCTGTTCGCGCTCGGTCAGGCGGATCACGTCGGCGCCGCGTCGCAGCTCCTTGCGCGACAGCGAGAACGAGAACGGTCCGAAGCGCACGTGCTCGACCTTCTGCACCGGCGTCGTGCCGCCGCGCTTCAGGATGTTGTTGATGCGCAGGAGAAGCTCGCGCGGATCGAAGGGCTTGGCGAGATAGTCGTCGGCGCCCGCCTCGAGACCGAGGATGCGGTCGTCGGTTTCCGAGCGGGCCGTGAGCATCAGGATCGGGATGTCGCGATGGGGCGAGACGGAGCGCACGAGGTCGAGCCCGCTCTCGCCCGGCATCATCACGTCGACGATCATCAGGTCGAACTCCAGCCCCTGGAGAATGCGGCGGGCCTCGGCAGCATCGGAAGCGACCGACACGCGGAAGCGGCGCTCCGACAGGAAGCGCGACAGGAGGCTGCGGATGCGCCGGTCGTCGTCGATGATCAGGAGATGCGGGGCATCGTCCATCGATTCGTCGGTCGCGTGATCCTCGGCGAGCGTCATGTCAGCGATTCTCCCTTCCGATGCCCTTGCGCGCGAACCAGTCCCGCGTCGCCTTCCGGTCAGCGCCCATCTCCAGGAGAAAGTCGTTCACGAGGCCCGGGTCGTCCAGTGCGGCGGCGCGAAAGGCGGCGTCGATGCGCCGGCCTTGCGCGCGGGAGAGTTCGAGCGTCAGATCGCGGCCTTTCTGCGTCGGGTAGAGGCGGCGCTGCCGCCGGTCGTCGGTTCCCTGCACTTGCGCGATGAAGCCGTCATCGATCAACTGGCGCAGGACGCGCGACAGGGATTGCTTGGTGATCTCCAGGAGGTCCAGGATCTCGGCGATGGTCATGCCAGGGTCGCGGTTGACGAAATGCAGGATGCGGTGATGCGCCCGCCCGAACCCGTAGCGCTCCAGGATCGAGTCGGCGTCGCCCGTGAATTCGCGATAGGCGAAGAAGAACAGCTCGATCAGCCGGAAGTCGAGTTCGCCGCGCGTGGGCAGCGCGTCCTCGACGATCGTGTCGTCCGGGGCTGGGGCATCGGCCAAGGGCAAGTCCATCGGAATAGGTCAGTAGTGTTGACGTATCTACCGCCCATTGTTACACCCATGCAAGCGCTCGCAAACAGCGATCGCGTTTCGAAAGGCCCGGCAGACGCCCGCACAAGTGGCGTGCGCGGGGCCTGCCGCAATTTCATCCCATGAGCGCCGCATCCTTGCCGGGACCGACGGTCATGCCACCGCGCCCGGGCGGTCGGGAGGGTCGGCGCATCGCCGGGTCGATGCGTGAACGAGACAGGAAAGGGCGCCTTCGGCGCGATCCCCCAAGATGAGCAGCGTTCCCTTCGACCAACTCGATGGCCAGATCTGGTACAACGGCGAATTCGTGCCCTGGAAGGATGCCAAGGTCCACGTGCTGACGCACGGCCTGCACTATGCCAGCGCCGTGTTCGAGGGCGAGCGCGCCTATGGCGGCGAGATCTTCAAGCTGCGCGAGCACACCGAGCGCCTGATCGAGTCGGGACGTATTCTCGGCTTCGAGATCCCCTATAGCGCCGAGGCGATCGACGCCGCCTGCAGCGAGCTTCTCCGCCGCCAGGGCTTCCGCGACGCCTATGTCCGCCCGATCGCGTGGCGCGGCTCGGAATCGATGGGCGTCTCGGCCCAGAAGAACACGATCAACCTCGCCATCGCGATCTGGCAGTGGCCGAGCTACTTCGATCCCGAGCAGCGGATGAAGGGCATCCGCCTCGATCTTGCCGAATACCGCCGGCCGGACCCGAAGACCGCGCCGTCGCGCGCCAAGGCCGCCGGCCTCTACATGATCTGCACGATCTCCAAGCACGCGGCCGAGGCCAAGGGCTATGCCGACGCGCTGATGCTCGACTGGCGCGGGCGTGTCGCCGAGGCGACGGGCGCCAACGTCTTCTTCGTCCAGGACGGCGTGATCCACACGCCGGACCCGGACTGCTTCCTCGACGGCATCACCCGCCGCACGGTGATCGAACTGGCCAAGCGCCGGGGCTACGAGGTGCAGGTGCGCGCGATCATGCCGGAGGAACTCGAGGGCTTCACCGAGTGCTTCCTATGCGGCACCGCCGCCGAGGTGACGCCGGTGGCCGAGATCGGCCCCTATCGTTTCACGCCGGGCGACGTGACGCGCCGTCTGGTCGAGGACTACGCCGCCGAGGTGCAGCCGAAGCGTCTGGCGGCCGAATAGCGGGTCCCGCCTCAAAGCCACCACGAGGGCTCGCCGCAGGGCGGGCCCTTTTCTTTTCGAGGTTGCGGGTCATCATCCCTCGACCCGCTGCTTCAGGACTTGTGTCATGAGCCTTGCCGCCGAGATCGTCCCCGTCACCCCGTTCCAGCAGAACTGTTGCATCCTCTACGACGACGGGGACAAGTCGGCCGTCGTGGTCGACCCCGGCGGCGACGTGGATCGGATCGAGGCGGCAGTCGAACGGCTCGGCCTCACCGTTCAGGCCATCTGGATCACCCATGGCCATATCGACCATGCCGGTGGCGCGATGGATCTGAAGGACGCGCTGGGTGTCGAGATCATCGGGTCGCACCGCGCCGACGAGATGCTGCTCGGGCGGCTGGAGGATCAGGCCCGGATGTTCGGGCTGCCGGGGACCTTCCGCAATTGCACGCCGGACCGCTGGCTCGACGAGGGTGAGGCGCTGACGTTGGGTGCCCATCGTTTCGAGGTCATCCACGCGCCGGGCCACTCGCCCGGCCACGTCGTCTTCTTCCAGCGCGAGGCCCAGTTCCTGCATGCGGGCGACGTGCTCTTTGCCGGTTCGATCGGGCGCACCGACCTGCCGGGCGGCGATCACGACCAGCTTCTGGCCACCATCCGCGACAAGATCCTGCCGCTCGGCGACGAGGTCGGCTTCATCTGCGGCCACGGGCCCGGAAGCCGTCTCGGCGTCGAGCGCCGCACCAATCCGTTCCTGCGCTGACGTCGCTCAGGGCTCGCCGGTGCAGAAGCGCCGCTGGCCCGCCTCGTCGGTGTAGGTGCCGAGCGAGGCGTCGAAATCCGGATGGCGCGCCACGCAGTCGCGCAGCCATTCGGCCGACCACGGCTCCAGAACGGCGCCGGCTGCGGGTTGAGCCTCCCGTGCGGTACCGGGCGCTTCTGCGGCGACCTCCGCGCGGCGCGCGGCCGGCGGATCGACCGGGCGCTCGATCGCCTCGGGATCGGGGAACACCGTCACCGCGCGCTCGTCCGGCGGCAGTTCGGCGAAGGGCGTCGGCGTGTTCTCGTCCGTGTCCGTGACAGCCGGGAGGTCCCGCCCCGCGCGGAAGTCCGGAGCGATGCGGATGATCTTGGCGGTCCCGACATGCGCCACGGCCAGTCCGTCCTTGCCGTAGGGCTGGCGGTCGAGGCGATCGGCGTTGACATTCAGAATCTTGGGACCGCCGACGAGGCCCCCATAGCCGAACGAGGGCAGGGCGGCGCCGTCCGTCGGCAGGCCGACGACGATGAAGGACGAGTTTGCGGTTCCCGCCGTCCCGTAGAAGCTTCCGCGCTCGACGGCCCCGCCATAGGTGCCAACATCGACGAAGGAGCCGCTTCGACGGTAGCGACTGCCCTCGTTCCAGCGGGCGTCGCCCCGACGATAGCCGCCGTCGCCGACATGATGGAAGGAGCCGCCGCGCCGGTCGCGGAAGGTCTCGGCGTGGTCGTATCCGCCACGCTCAACGCCGTCGTATCGGGCGCGGCTGCCGCTGACGGCCGTGACGCTGGTGTCGACGCCGCCACGAGCGACGGTCGGGTAGCGGTCGAGCGTGAGGTCGCCGTCGAGGGCCGATGCGGCTTGCGGCGCCCCGGCGACAAGGGCGGCGGCGAGCGCCTGGAGAATCCGCTTCATCTGACGTCCTGCCTCGTTAATCCTTGATTAAGGATTGTGTGACGGGGCCCCCAAGTCAAACGCGCGGGCGGGATGAGTTAAAACGAAGTTAACACGCAAAACGGCCCGCCGGGGGCACGGCGGGCCGTTCGAAAGGATCAAAGCGCGCCCGGACGGATCGGGCCGCGGATGGGAAGGCTTAGTCAGCCGTCTCGAGGTTCACTGCCTTGGGGCCCTTGCCGCGCTTGTCCGGCTCGGTCTCGTAGGAGACCTTCTGGTTCTCGACCAGACCCGGAAGGCCCGAAGCCTGAACCGCGGAGATGTGGACGAAGATGTCGGCGCCACCATTGTCAGGCTTGATGAAACCAAAGCCCTTCTCGGTGTTGAAGAACTTGACCGTGCCGGTCTGAGACATGTCGTATACCCTTTTCCTTGGGCTATGTATGGTCCCCTTACGGGGTCTGCAGGCAAGTCTTGATGCGAGGAAAAGGAACAGATACATCGCGGCCCGCTTTCACGGCCCACTCGAGGGATGCGCCCCCGATACGCAATTCGTCCATCACCCGAGTTCGCGAAATTGCCCGAACAAGAAAAGTGTGCAAGCACTCGCTTGACTTTGCAAGCGAAAGTTTCAGCGATCCCGTTCCTGTCGGCCGCCCGTGTCCATTTGGTCTGCTTTGTGACGGCCAAGTGGAGATAGATCGTTAGACTGACCAAATGGTCAGCGCCTCGATTTCGCCCCGTCGCCGACGCGGCGCCGCCCCCTTTTCGGCAGAGGCCGACCCTTGGCCGGGTCACGAAAACCGTCGGAACGATCGCGGCCGGCGGCGCTTCTTCTCCCGAACCCCTGACGGGGACCAACGATAGGGAGAACACTCATGAAGCGGATCCTGACCGCCACGGCCGCGCTGGCCTTCCTCGCCGCCCCGGCGATCGCGCAGTCCACCGACGGCGCCTCGACCTCGGGCGGCACGACGATGATGCCGCCGACGGGCGCGACCGGCACCACCACGACGGGCGGCGCGGACGCGATGGGCAGCGCGGCGCGCACCGGCAACACGGCGGCCCCGACGGGCGGCGCGGCGATGGGCACGGACGACACGTCCACCAGCTCGACGACGCCGGAAGCGCCGATGGCCAACGGCACGCCGACGCAAGGTATGGACCCGGCCGCGGGCGCGGCAGCGAGCAGCTCGACCCCGTCGGGCGGCATCGTGCCGGGCCAGACGCCGGACTGATCTGGAGCGTCCCTGACGAGACGAACGCCGACGCCGCCCCGCCTTGCCGCGGGGCGGCGTTTTTCGTGGGAACGAAGGCGCCAATCGTGGCATTGTTGCACGAGACTCATTCGAAGGACTTGTCCCATGTTCCGGCCGATCGCTTCCGCCCTCCTTCTCGCCGCGGGTCTTGCCGCGCCTGCCGTGGCGCAGTCGTCGATGCGGACGGACGACTTCCGCCAGACCCGCTCGGTGTCGCAGCCGGCGGAAGGGCTGCCGGGCGTCGGCATGGACATCGGCTCGGCGGGCGGCGACCGCGGCCCGCGCGGGGCGGGCGGCCTGCAGAACGGCATCGGCGCCTACGGCAACATGACGCCGGACGCGTCGGGCTCGGCCGGCAACGCGCTGACGCGCGTGCCGGGCGCCATCCCGGAAGGCGGTCGCAGCGGCATCGGCATTCCGCTCGGCGGCACCTCGGCGAGCGGCGGCTGACCGCCCTGCGAGACCGCACGGCGATGTCATCGAGGCCCGCTCCGGCGGGCCTTTTTCTTGCGCTTTGCCAAGGGAACTCAAGGCTTTGCCCAACCGTTGCCACCCCAACGACACAATCGGCGCCGTGCGGTTCTCAGCGAGCCCGGCGCCCCAGCCAGGGTGGACGACGATGCAGGAATGCCTCTATGCCAGCGCCGGATTGGCGCTTCTGATCGCCGCGTTTCCGGCGCTCGCCAACGATCCGCGCGAGACGGGCACGATCCTGTCGCCGCGCGAGCGCGAACAGGTGGTGCGCGAGGTCGTGCTGCCGGACGGGCGCGTGGTGCTGCAGACGGACAATTACGGCTATCCGGCCGCGTTCGGTCTGGGGGATGCGACGGGCAAGGCCTCGTCGGTGCCGCTGGTGAACGGGCGCACGCCCTCGGTCGAGGCCTCGACGCCGTCCGGCGGTCTCGTGCCGGGGCAGGAGCCGGAATAAGCGTCCCGACGCCGGACGCGCGAAAGCGGCCCGCGCCACCTCGGTGGCCGGGCTTTTTCGTGGGGGCTCCCTGTCGGTCGCCGTTCTGGGAACAGGCGACGGGCCGCCGGAGGCGAACCTCCGTGGGGTAGAAAACAAAAGTGGTCCGCCTCCGGCGACCCGTCGCCTGTTCCCCGAACGGCGACCGACAGGGAGCCCACACGAAAAAGCCCGGCCACCGAGGTGGCGCGGGCCGCTTTCGCGCGTCCGTCGTCTGGAAGCTTATTCCGGCTCCTGCCCCGGCACGAGACCGCCCGACGGCGTCGAGGCCTCGACCGAGGGCGTCCGCCCGTTCACCAGCGGCAC
>NZ_CAJYIU010000050.1 GCF_913775355.1 uncultured Aureimonas sp. | reverse complement strand
ACGTCCGCCTGACGCCCGATGAGAGAAAAGCGGCGCCAGCCATCTACGACGGATTGGTGGCAGCCGAACGGCTGTTTGCGAGCGGTGAGCGCGATGCCGTGCTCCTTCTGAACGCGATCCGCTCGAGATTGGCACAGGAGCCCTCGATTGTCCTCCAGTCCTGCGATCTGCGTGAAAGCGCAACGCTCGGTCCACTGGACCGCGTTCTGGACAGACCCGCGGTGCTGCTCGTCACCGCACGGCTCGGATCCGTCGTTCTCATCGACCAGATCGAGCTTTATCCGGACACCGTCGGGGAAGGGGCCGCCGCATGAGCGTCGAGGTCGCACGAAAGTCCGTTACCGTTCCGGGGATCAGGGCGCGGAAGGGCGGCCGCCCGATCGTGGCGCTCACAGCCTACAACGCCCTGACGGCACGGTTCGTCGACCGCCATGCCGACGTGATCCTTGTCGGGGACAGCGTCGCCATGGTCGAGCATGGCCTGCCGTCCACCCTCGGCGCGACGATGGATATGATGATCCTGCATGGGCAGGCTGTCGTGCGGGCGACCACCCGTGCTCTGGTCGTCGTCGACATGCCGTTCGGATCGTTCGAAGCCAGCCCGCAGGACGCATTCCGCAACGCATCTCGTCTCTTGGCCGAAACCGGATGCTCGGCGGTGAAGCTCGAGGGCGGGCTGGCCATGGCGGACACGATCGCTTTCCTGACTGCCCGCGGTGTCCCGGTGATGGCCCATATCGGCTTGATGCCGCAGGCGATGATGACGTCGGGCGGCTTTCGTACGCAGGGGCGAGACCGGAGCGACTGGGAGCGTCTGCACGAGGATGCCCGCAGCGTCGCGCAGGCTGGCGCCTTCAGCGTGGTTCTCGAGGGCATGGTCGAGCCGCTGGCGGATGAGATCACCCGTCGGATCGACATCCCGACGATCGGTATCGGCGCTTCTGCGCGGTGCGACGGACAGATCCTCGTCCTGGAGGACATGCTCGGCCTCCACGATCGCGTTCCCCGCTTTGTCGAGCGGTTCGGCGATCTGGCCGACGGCATGGACACCGCGATCAAAGCCTACGCGGAGGCCGTCACGGACAGACGGTTCCCGAACGAGAACAACGTCTACAAGCCGAAGGAGGGCTGAGGCAGCGCCCGCTTCCAGGCTGGGCGCTGCACGTTGGATCGCTGGCAGGCGGTCAGGTTGCAGACGTTCGCCCCCGAGGCATTGAGCGACTCGACCGGAGAGTGCGCTCTTCCACACCGAACGTTCCGATCACGATCCGTCGTTCTGCTCCCGCCTCCCGCGTGCAACTGTGGACGATGACATCTTCGATCACTGGGGCGAATTGCCCATCAGGCCCATGGCTACGCGCGCAACCAAACGCAGGCGACGGTTGCGGATTGGGTCAAGCCGCCAGTGCGAGATCGGGATCGAACACCAGCGAGCGGTGCGCCGCGGCGCCCGCCAGTACCCCCGCTGCCGCCGCAAGGGTGGCGTTCGGCATCGGGCTGGCGAGGTCGCCGGCCGCGAAGACGCCCGGGACCGTCGTCGCCTGCATGGCGTCGACCTCAAGGTAGGGTCCCGTCGGCCCGTCCCTCATCGCGCAGCCGAGTTGGTTGGCGAGATCGCTGGAAGGAAGCGTCAGAGGCGCGACGAACAGGGCAGCGAGGGGGATCGTACGGCCATCTGTCAGATGGACCGCCTCCAACTTTGGCGAGGGGCCGAGTAGGCTCACGACGGGTGTCGTCTCGAGCTCCGCACCGCGCGCGACAAGGGCTTGTCGCTGCTCGGATGTCGGCTCGAACGACCCTTGCGTGAACAGGGTCGTGGGCCCCCAATCGGGAAGCAGCATCGCCTGATGGAAGGCCATGTCGTTGCGCGCCAGGACCCCCACGGGCTGCCGGTCGAGTTCGTAGCCATGGCAGTACGGGCAGTGCAGGACGCTCACACCCCAGCGCTCGGCAAGACCGGGCAGGTCCGGCAAGGTGTCGCGGACGCCGTAGGCAAGGACGAGCCGGCGCGCGGTGATCTTGCCCCCGGCGGCCAGCGAGACCACGAACCCGTCGCCCTCCCGACGGGCCGCGACGGCGGCCTCGCTTGCAAAAGCCACCGTTGAATAGGCTGCAAGTTCGGCACGAAGGGCTCCGCCGATCTCGGCCGGGCCCCGTCCGTCCTGCCCTGGGAAGCCATGCGACGTTGCAGCGAAGCGGTTGCGGGGTGCGTTCGTGTCGAGGAGGAGCACGGTGCGTCGGGCTCGCGCCAGTTGCATGGCGGCCGACAGCCCTGCGAAGCTGCCTCCGATGACGATGACATCGTGGTCCATGTGTCGGTCCTCCCGATCTGTTACGACACTCGATGAGTTACATAATGGGCGATCGAACGGCAAGACATGACACTGTGCATGTTGCGTGATGTCGGCTAGAACGTCCGCGTAGACTGGAAGGGGTCCCCAATGCCACGCGACCTGCGCCTATCCCGCATCTTGCACGTGCTGATCCACCTCGACCGTCACGTGCCGCGTGCGACCTCTGACGAGATCTCGCAGATGATCTCCACCAATCCGGTCGTGGTCCGCCGGATGATGGGTGGCTTGCGCGATCGCGGGATCGTCTCGTCCGAAAAGGGGCACGGCGGCGGTTGGCAACTCGCCAGGCCGCTGGCCGACGTGACGCTGCGCGACGTCTACGAGGCCGTCGGCGCACCGCCCCTGTTCAATATCGGCCCTGGGGCGGAACCGGCCGAGTGTCTGGTCGAGAGGGCCGTCGACGCCCGGCTCGACGCGTCCTTCCGCGAGGCTGAGGCACGCTTGCTCGAACAGTTTTCGCAGGTCACCGTCGAGGACGTCGCCAGGGACTTCGAGCGGGATGCCGCCGACCGGGGCCTCGGCTTGGAATGCGCCGGGAGCATCTCCCATCATGACGAACCCGCCGTAAACCACCACCAAGCCTGACAGAGCCATGACAGCCGCGGGCTGCGCGTGTAGCTCGATCCGGCGGCGCGTTGCACATGTTGCGCCGGCACGTCTACGTTCGGTGTCACCCATGTCGCGAATTGCGACGTTCAGGGGGTCGAAAGCGGATTGATTGCTCAAGGTTGTCCGCCTTCGCAGCAGCTATCGGCGCGACCGGAGAAGTAGCGGTCTGTCCGGTTTCAGCTCCGATCGTCAGAATGTTGCCGTTCCCGCAGTCCGGTCGACCGGCACATGTTCACTCCGCGGGCTTAGCTTCCGCCCATGTCAGCAACGCGTCGAGCGCAGGACAGAGTGACTGTCCCCATTCGGTCAGCCCGTACTCGACCTTCGGCGGCACCTGGTGATGCACGAGCCGGGTCACGATCCCGTCCGCCTCCATTTGCCGGAGCTGCTGGATCAACATCTTCTGCGAGATGGCCGGGATCGCCCGCTCGAGGTCTGAGAAGCGCTGAAGCCGCCCGCCGAACAGATGGAACAGGATCATCAGCTTCCAACGCCCCTCCAGCATTCGAAAGGCCGTCTCGATGCCCGCTGCGGCCGTGGCCGCTGTATGCGTCGAATGCTTACTTTCGGGTAAGTACCCGACGTTTTCGTGCGTACTTGTCATGGATGAGCTGTAAGGCGATCTCTTAGGCATCACAACCGTGTCGCCACAGGAACTCGATGCTCACGCTTCCCCAGACCATCGGCGACTACTTCGCCCTGCCGACGAACGCCTCGCTTGCGGCGCTCAGTCGCGTTCTGGACGAAGACATTGTCGTCCGGGACGAACACCGGACTTATGAGGGACTTACCGCCGTGCGAGACTGGCGTATTGACACGATGGCGCGCACGCCCTCTCGGGCCCGTCCAACCTGTGTCGAAGAGCACGGCGACACTGTGGTGGTGACCGCGGAAGTGTCGGGCAATTTTCCCGGAAGCCCCGTGATGCTCGACCATCGCTTTAGCCTGCGGGACGCGCGCATCACCGCGTTGGAGATCGCGTGATGACCGGGGGTTGGATCGATCTCTCCGGTCGGCGTGCCGTCGTATCGGGGGGCACGAAGGGCGTCGGTGCGGCGGTCGTCGCAGCTCTGCTGGCGGCTGGTGCCAGCGTCGCCACCGCTGCGCGCACCGCCCCGGATACCTTGCCGGACGGTGTGCGGTTCATGGTCGCCGATCTCGTTTCGGCAGAAGGCTCCGCGGCCTTCGCGGACTTCGCCCTCTCCGAACTCGGCGGTGTCGACATTCTCGTCAACGTGCTCGGCGGCTCGAATGCGCCGGGCGGTGGTTTTAAGGCGCTCACCGACGCGATCTGGGCAAATGAGATCGAGCGCAACCTGATGAGCGCCGTGCGGCTCGACCGTGCCTTCCTGCCGGGCATGATCGAGCGGGGTGCGGGTGTCGTCATCCACGTCACGTCCATCCAGCGTGAACTACCGCTGTCCGAGTCCACGATCGCCTATGCCGCCGCGAAGGCGGCGCTCTCGACCTACAGCAAGGCGCTGTCGAAGGAGGTGTCGCCGAAGGGCGTGCGCGTCGTTCGGGTCTCGCCGGGCTGGATCGAGACGGAAGCGTCGGTGCGGCTTGCCGAACGTCTCGCCGAAGAGGCCGGCACCGACTACGAGGGCGGCAAGCGCATCATCATGCAAGGGCTCGGCGGCATTCCGATCGGGCGCCCCGCCAAGCCGGAGGAAGTGGGCGATCTCGTCGCCTTCCTGGTATCGCCGCGGGCGGCCTCCATCACCGGCACGGAGTATGTGATCGACGGCGGCACCATACCAACGGCGTGATCCTCGGCTGTCGCCGGGACGTCGGAAGATGGCCTCGTGTCGTCCGCAAAATGGCGGCGCCGGCTTCTCACCGAGCCACAAGCTGACCTTCGTACTTCAGCGACCATTCCCGCAATGTCTCGAACGTCGGCATCAGGTCGATCCCGGCCTGCGACAGCTCGTACTCGACGCGGGGCGGGATCTCCGCGAATGCCGTCCGGATGACGATGCCGTTGGCCGAAAGGTCCCGGAGCTGCTCCGTCAGCATGTGCTGGGTGATGCCCGGCAACAGGCGCCGCAGCTCGCCGAACCGTCTCGGGCCTGCCACGAGGCTGCACACGATCTCGATCTTCCACTTGCCCGTGATGGCCTGGAT
>NZ_CAJYIU010000049.1 GCF_913775355.1 uncultured Aureimonas sp. | reverse complement strand
GTCTCCACTAACGGGAAGCCAGTGGCGCACGAGGTCGCGGAGATAGTCGCGGTAACGCCAGCGGGGTGCGAAGCCGAGGGCGCCGTTGAGGCCGCACACGGCGGCTGCCCCGCTCTCGTTGAGCCAGCGCAAGAAATGCTGCGGATCGTCGTCGAACGCGCTCATGTTGCCGGCACGCGTGTTCAGGAGATGCGCCGGATCGTCGGTCGAGTAGGCAAGGCCTTCGCCGACACCCTCTCGCGGCTCGACGATGGTCACTTCGAGGCTCCCCGATGGCTGGCGAAGGAGATGAGCCGCCAAGAGCACGCCGCTGGCGCCGCCGCCGATGATGACGACGTGACGGGTCATGCGGGCGGGCACGCGTCGCGAAGGCGCATGGTGTCGCCCAGCGCGCCCGCGCTTATTTTGGCGGCCGATGATGGCGTCTCTGGCTTCATGGTCGATCCCCGTTGCGCACGGCGGGCGACCGCAGCCGTCGCCCGACAAGCGTCAAGCCTAACCAAGGCGGCGCGGCCCCACGACGAATGACGTTCTTCAATCCACCATATCAGTAGAAAACAAAATCGCGAGATGGTGCGTGAAGATCTTCGTAACGCCTTCGGCATGGGGTCGGCGGGTTCTTCTGGCACTCGGCGTCTCAACCGGTTAGACGGCCTCGACGACACGGCTGGAGACCGGCATCGCATGATCTTCGAAGCGGCAAAGCGCGTGCGCTCGTCTCCCTGGCGCGCCTGGAGCCTGGCGGCGGTCGCCTTCGGGCTCGCGCTCGGTCTGCGCTTCGGCTTCGACCACGTTCTGCCGGCCGGCTTCCCGTACCTGACGTTCTTTCCGGCGGTCATCCTCACCGCCTTCTTCGCGGGCCCGCGGCCGGGCCTTGCATGCGCGGTCGCCTGCGGCCTGTCCGCCTGGTACTGGTTCATCCCGCCGTTCGGCAGCTTCGCGCTCAGCACCCCCGTTCTGATCGCGCTGGCATTCTACGTGTTCGTCGTCGGCGTCGACATCGCACTGATCCAGGCGATGCACGGGGCGGTGGCGAAGCTCGAGGCGGAACGGGCGATCAACCAGCAGCTCCTCGCGCAGCAGAAGCAGCATCTCGAGGAAAGCCAGACGCAGCAGCGCCAGCAGCGCATCCTGCAGCGCGAGCTTTCGCACCGCATGAAGAACACGCTGGCGATGGTTCAGGCCGTGGTCTCGCAGAGCCTTCGCAATGCCACCGATCCGAAGGAGGCGGCGGCCATGGCATCCGCGCGCATCCAGGCGCTGGCCCGCGCGCAGGACATGCTCACCGCGTCCGACTGGGCCGCGTCCGACGTGCGGGCGATCGTGGAAGCGGCCATCGCGCCGCATGTCGACACGTCCGGGCGCTTCCGGCTGACCGGTCCCCGCGTCGATCTCGACGCGCGGCACGCGCTGGGGCTCGCGCTGGCGATCCACGAGCTCGCGACCAACGCGACGAAGTACGGCGCCCTGTCGACGGATGCGGGAACGATCGCCATTTCCTGGGAACTGGGCGACGGTGAGCGCTTCTCGTTCGTGTGGGAGGAGGAGGGCGGTCCGCCCGTTTCGGAACCGAATCGACGCGGCTTCGGTTCACGCCTGACGGAACGGGTCGTTCCCGGCTACTTCCAAGGGCATGCGCAGACCGAATTCGCACCACGTGGACTTGTGTACCAACTCGACGGCTCGCTCGCGGCGGACCGTCACGAGCCTTCCTGAGCCTGACGCCGCATGACCGAGACATTCGACAGATCCCGCATCGCCATTCTCGTCGTGGAAGACGAGCCTTTGCTTCTTCTCGACGCGATGGACATGGTGGAGGATGCGGGTTTCACCGCCTACGGGGCGACGAGCGCCGACGAGGCGATCCGTCTCCTCGAGCGGCACGACAACATCCGCATCCTCTTCACCGACGTCGACATGCCGGGCTCGATGGACGGTCTCAAGCTCGCTCATGCCGTCCGAAACCGCTGGCCGCCGATGTCGATCATCGTCGCATCGGGCCATGTCCGGGTGATGCCGGAAGACCTGCCGCGCGATGGGCTCTTCTTTCCCAAGCCCTATCCGCCCGCCTCGTTCATCCGCACGTTGGAATCGATGGCGCAGCGCTTCGCCGATTGACCGTTCGATACGTCGCCATCAGCGGGCGTTCAGGGCGAAGGGTGCAGTTCGATGCGAGGCGAGCGATGAGCCGTGACGACAGGACCGAGACGACGCAGGAAAAGACACAGCGGCTGAAGGCCGCGCGCCTTCAGGCCGAACGGGATCGCGACGCCCGGATCGAGCGCGACACCCGCAAGGCCGCCGCTCGTCGCAAGGTGTTGGCCGGGCCGACGCCGGGCAAGGGATCGCCGCGCTAGTCCGACGGCAAACGCCGTCTCAAGGCACCTCGGGGTGCGGCTTCAGGGGCGTGTCGTCCATGACCGGAACCGTCTGCCGCTCGATCATCCGGTGGACGCGCGGCCGGCTCGCGCCTTGATGGAGCGCCAGGAGGCGGTCGTAGACGTCCGCGTCGGCCTTGGTGCGCCGCGTGTTGTGCCGGACGTACTCGACCCAGGTCGGCACGTGGTAGGTCTCGGTCCAGATCTCCGGGTTCTCGAGGTCGCGTAGGAGCGACCATTGCCGGGCGCCGTCGCGGATGCGCACGCGCCGCCGCTCGGCCATGACGGCGAGGAAGGCCGGCACGTCCTCGGCCGCGATCTCGTAGTCGACCAGCACCATGATCGGGCCGCTGCGCGAGCGCAGGTCCAGCCGCAGTTCCGGCTCCTTGAATCGATCCAGCGGATCGAGGTCGAGCGCGACGAGGGCGGGGATGCCGAACCGCAGGCCGATGGCCGCGCCCGTCGCGAGGACTGCGCCGGACGCGAGGAGCGCGGTCGAGGGATCGTAGGCATCCGCGATCAGGCCCCAGACCCAGCTGCCGAGCGCCATGCCGCCGAAGGTCGCGGTCTGGTAGATCGACAGCGCTCGCCCGACCACCCAGCGCGGCGTCGACAGCTGGACGGTGACGTTGAAGAGCGACAGGGCGAGCACCCAGGCGGCACCGGCCGGCATCAGCGCCAGACCCGTCAGCCACGTCTGGCGGCTCCATGCGACCAGCACGGCGCTCAGCGCGAATGTGAGAAAGCCGATCCGCGCGATCATCTCGCTCGACAGCGCGCTGCGTAGCCGCGTCGAGAGCAGCGCGCCGCCGATCGCGCCGACGCCGAAGCAGCCGAGCAGCAGGCCGAAGGTCGCGGCATTGCCGGCGACGAGATCGCGCGCGACGAGCGGCAGCAGCGCCAGAACCGACACCGCGCCGACGCCGAACAGGAAGGCGCGCCCGATCACGGTCAGAAGGTTCGGCGACATTGCCACGAAGCGAAGGCCAGCCGACATCGCATGGCGGAACGTCTCGCGCGGCAGCGTCGAGGGCTGGCGTCGATAGCCCCACCGGCCAAGCGCCGCGATGAG
>NZ_CAJYIU010000048.1 GCF_913775355.1 uncultured Aureimonas sp. | reverse complement strand
AGGCGACGAAGCGTCCGTTCGAGACGGTCGGCGCGGTCGGGCGCATGGCCGCGGCGATCGGCCACGAGGAGGGCCTGATCTTCCGCGCCATCGGCGACCAGCTGGCGCTCTGCCCGCCGATGATCGTGACCGAGGGCGACGTCGACGAGATCATGACCCGCATGGGACGAACGCTCAATCGCCTGACGGATGCCGCCAAGGCCGAGGGGCTGCTGTGAGCCGGGCCAAGGCCGAGCCCGTCGTCCATATCGACGACGGGCGTTTCAAGGTGACGGAATGGCGCTTCGCACCGGGTGCCGAGACGGGCTGGCACATCCACGGCCACGACTACGTCATCGTGCCCCTCACCGATGGCCGCCTCGATCTCGGCCTGCCCGACGGCGGCGAGGCGAGCGCCGATCTGCGCCAGGGCGTACCCTATTCCCGGCGCACCGGAGTCGCGCACAACGTCGTCAACGGCGGTGACGCGCCGCTCGCCTTCCTAGAGGTCGAGGCGGTGGAGAGCGATCTCTCCGCCCGCCGTTTGGCGACCCTCGACCGCTTCATGGGCGCCTGGAACGCCCACGACGTCGACGGGCTGATGGATTGCATGGCGGACGCTTGCGCCTTCCACGGCTCGGCCGGCCCCGGGCCCGAAGGCGCGCGCCACGAGGGCCGCGAGGCCGTGCGCGCCGCCTTTGCTGCGCTGTTCGCGGCCTTTCCGGACGCCGCCTGGACGAAGGGCGCGCACGCCGTCTCGGGCGAGACAGGCCTCTCGTCCTGGCGCTTCGTCGGCACGTCCGCGGCGGGCGCGCGCGTCGAGGTCGACGGCTGCGACATCTTCCACTTCGACGGCGATCTCATCTCGCTGAAGGACTCGTATCGCAAGAACCGGACCTGACGACCGGTCGCCATCGGGCAGACGAATAAGGCCCCGGCCGCGCGATGCGGCCGGGGCCTTAACTTCATGTCGTGGAGGCGCCGCATCGCTGCGGCGCCCTGTTCCTCACTTCATGATCGCGTCCATCGGAACGGGCTCGGACAGGGTCCACTTGCCGACGACGCCCGGCTTGCCCTTCTCGACGTCGACCACGAGATAGGTCGCGTTGTTCTGGTGGTGCAGCTCGGAGGTGAAGGTGCGCGGTCCGAAGAGCGTCGGCTCGTCCTTCATCTTCTCGAGCTCGGCCACCACGGCCTCGGCGTCGGTCGAGCCGGCGCGCTCGACGGCCTTCGCCCAGACGTCCACCATCACGTAGCCGGGATAGGCGTACTGGCTGGACGGGTCGGCGCCGGTCTTCTCCTTGAAGGCGGTGTTGAACTTCTTGACGTCCGGGTTCGGGTCGTCACCGTAGATCGAGCCCTGGACCGGGATGAAGAAGTTCGACAGGTCGGGCACCGCGGGCAGCCAGTAGCTGCCGTCCATGCCCGAGCCGGTGAGGATCATCGAGTTGATGCCGGCCGCCCGAATCTGCTTCACCGCCGAGACGCCGCCCGGCATCATGGTGCAGAGCATGATCGCGTCGGGCTCCTTGGGCAGCGACTTGATGCGCGTGATCTGCGCGGCGATCGAGGCGTCCTCGTTCTTGAACGTATCCTCGCCGACGAGCTTGGCCCCCTGCGCCTCGAGCTTGGGCATCATCCAGTCGAAGCCGTCGCAGATGCCCTTGTTGTAGACGGTCCAGGTGTCGAGGAGCTTGTAGAAGTCCTTAGCGCCCTTCTCCTTGAACGCCCATTCCGACATCGCCGCGCCCTGCACCGGGGCGAGAACCGAGGCCGAGAAGGAGAGCGGGCCGACGCCCTGGATGCCGGCCTTGACCGATTCCGCGCACAGGAAGAACGAGACCTTGCCCGCGTCCTCGGCAGCGAGCGCCGCCGGCGAGCCGAAGTCGTAGTCGCAGGAGACGACCACGAGGTCGGCGCCCTCGTCGATCACGGTGAGGCCGGCCTTGGCGCCTTCCGCCCGGTCGGACTTGGTGTCGGCCTTGACCACCTCGATCTTCTTGCCGAGAAGGCCGCCCGCCTTGTTGATCTCGTCGATGCGGATGAGCGCGGCGTCGGTCGCCGGCTTGTCGTAGGCCTCCATGAAGCCCGACTCGGCCGTGGCGAAGCCGATCTTGATCGTGTCGTCGGCCGCAAAGGCCGGCGCGGTGAGAGCCACCGAGGCCAGGGCGGCTGCGACGAAGTGCTGGGTCTTTGTCATGCACGTCTCCTTTGCTGGACCGTCCGGCGTCAGGCCGGCGGGATCAGATGTTGCGGGACTTCCGACGAAGCGTGATCTCGGCCCGGCCGAAGAGGCCGGCCGGCCGGAGCGCGAGGATCACGATCATGATGACGCCGAGGGCGATCTCCTGGAGGCCCTTCGGCAGGGCGATCTCGGTGCCGCCGACGGCCACGCCCGCCTCGAACCAGCGCAGGATCTGGATCAGAGCGGAAAGGATGACGGTGCCAAGAACGGCCCCGGTCAGGCTGTTCATGCCGCCGACGACGAGCATCGACAGCGTGATGAAGGTGAGGCCGAGATAGAACGTGTCGGGCGTGACGACGCCGACGGAATGCGCCATCAGCGCGCCGCCCATGCCCATCACGGCGCCCGAGACGGTGAAGGCGACAAGGCGCTCGCGTGGGATGTCGACGCCCGACGCAGCTGCCGCCGTCGGCTCGTCGCGCGCGGCCCGCAGCGCCAGCCCCGAGCGCGAGATCGCATGCGCCCAGGCGACGAAGACCGCGACCACGGCGCCGATCAGGTAGGGCCAGAGGGTGCGCACGATCGGGATGCCGACCACCGACGAGGTGCCGCCCGTCACCGAATCCCAGTTGGCGTAGATCGTGTTGATCATGGCGAGCACCGCGAAGGTCGCGATCGAGGCGGCGATGCCCGACAGGCGCATCAGCACCCGGCCGAAGACGAGGGCCGCGAGGCCGGCGAAGAGCGCGGCGAGCGCCGCCGCCTGCCAGTAGGGCAGGCGCGCGGCGAGGATGAGGTCGGGCAGGCCCGGCAGCGCGCTCGCCTTCATCACCGGGTTGATGGTGAGCCAGGCCGCCATGTAGCCGCCGAGGCACGCGAAGCCGGCATGACCGAAGGACAGGACGCCGGAATTGCCGATGAAGATGTAGAGGCCGACCACGAAGATGACGCGCACGAAGACGTCGATCACCGTCTGGTTGAAGGGTCGCGAGCCGGTCCAGACCGTGGCCGCCGCGATGGCGATGAGGATCAGGGACAGGAGGACCGGCGTCAGGATCGTGCGCCCGGCGAGCGCGAAGCGCGCGGGCTTACGCGCCTCACCGAGAGAGGCGGCCGCCATGGGGAGCGATGCGGAGGGCGTGGTCATGGGATCAGACCCTTTCCTTGGTACCGCGCGCTGCGATCAGCCCTTGCGGGCGGAACAGGAGCACGAGGATCACGGCGGCGTAGACGAAGGCGTCGCGGAAGGCGCGGGCGTCGAGCGGCAGGGCGACCTGCATGACCACCGACGCGGCGCCGAGGAGGAAGCCCGCGAGCACCGCGCCCGCGAGACTCCCGAGCCCGCCGATCACCGTGGCGATGAAGGCCATCAGCATCAGCGAGGCGCCCATCTGGATGTCGACGGTGCCGGTCTGCGAGCCGAAGATCAGGCCGATCGCCGCCGCCAAGGCGCCCGACAGCGCGAAGGCGCCCATGATGACGCGGTTGGCCTTCACGCCCAGCATCCGCGCCATCGAGAAGTTCTCGGCCGCCGCGCGCATCTCCAGCCCGAAGCGCGTGCGGCGCAGGAACAGCGTCAGCGCGATCAGAATGGCGACGGTGGCCACGATGGTGATGAGCTGGAGGAGCGGCAGGCGCGCGCCCAGAATCTCGACCGGCTGAGAGAGGCCCGGCAGAAGCGAGATCGACTTCGGCCGGCTCGTGAAGAGCATCAGGAGGAAGTAGCGGATCACGAAGCCGAGCGCGAAGGAGGCGATCATCATCGTGGCGGGGCTGGCGTGCCGGAAGCGCCGGAAGATGGTGATCTCGCATAGGACCGACAGCCCGGCGCCGACGAGAAGCACGAAGGGCACGAGGAGATACCAGGGCAGCTGGCCGGCGAAGACGATCGCCATGGCATCCGTAGAGGGCCAGAGCAGCGCGAAGATCGAGAAGGCGATGACGTCGCCGTGGGCGAAGTTGACGAGGCGCATGACGCCGAAGATCAGCGCGATGCCGAGCGCGCCGAGGGCGTAGAGGGAGCCGAGCGAGAGCGCGTCGAAGACGACCTGCAGCATGATCAGTGCTCCTCGTAGCCGAAATAGGCGGCCTTGATGGCCTCGCCGTGCCCCAGTTCGCGCGCGTCGCCGTCGAGGAGGACGCGGCCGCCGCGCATCAGGATCATCCGCCCGCCGACCATCACCGCGCGGGTGGAACTCTGCTCGACGACGAGGAGCGTCAGCGAGCGCTGGCGCTGCAGCGCGATCAGCCGCTCGTAGACCTGGTCGGTGATGTTGGGGGCGAGGCCGAGCGACGGCTCGTCGATCGCGATCAGCTTCGGCCCCGTCATCAGGGCGCGGCCGATGACGAGCATCTGCTGCTGGCCGCCGGACAGGAGGCCGGCCTGTTGATGGCGGCGCTCCTTCAGGATCGGGAAGGTGGCGTAGACGGCCTCGAGCTCGGCCGCCGCCCGCGCCTTGGCGCCGGGGTCCTTGGCGCGCATGCCGGTGCCGACCATGAGGTTCTCCTCGATGGTGAGCGAGCCGAAGACCTCGCGCCCCTCCGGCACCATGGAGACGCCGAGGCGGGCGATGCCTTCCGGCTTCTCGGCGGTGATGTCGGTGCCGGCAAGGCGGATCGTGCCCTCGGCGGGCCGGGTGACGCCGGCGATCGCCCGCATCAGCGAGGACTTGCCCGCCCCGTTCGGGCCGGTGACGAAGAGGATCTCGCCTTCGTTCAGCGAGAAGGACACCTCGCGCACGGCGGTGAGGCGGCCGTAGCGGATGGTGATGCCGGAGAGTTCGAGAAGGCTCACAGGGTCACCTCCAGCGCTTCGACGGGAACCGGGGCATCGGCGGCCGTGCCCATGTAGGCGTGGCGCACCTTCTCGCTCGCGCGGATGGCGGCGGGCGCCCCCTCTTCGATCACGGCGCCCGAATCCAGCACCACGATGTGCTCGCACAGGCCGAGCACCAGCCCGACATTGTGCTCGATGAGAAGGACGCCGCAGCCGAGATCGGCGGCGATGCGCCGGATCAGCGCCGAGAGTTCGGATGCCTCCGGCCCGCTCATGCCTGCCGCCGGCTCGTCGAGGAGCACGAAGGCCGGACGGCCCATCAGCGCGCGCCCGATCGCGACCCGCCGCTCGTCGGTATAGGGGAGCGTGCCGGCGATGCGGGGGCCGAGATCGGCGATGCCCATCCAGCGCAGCATCGCCTCGGCCTCGGCGACCGCCTGCCGGCGCGACAGGCCGAGCCCGACGCCGGTCACCTCGAGATTGTCGATCACGGCGAGATCGCGGAACAGCCGCCCGCCCTGGAAGGTGCGCGCGATGCCGCGGCGGCGGACCTGAAAGGGCTTGAGGCCGGAGAGGCTGGCGCCGTCGAGCTGCACGGCGCCGCCGGTCGGCGCCTGGAAGCCGGTCAGGACGTTGACGAGCGTCGTCTTACCGGCGCCGTTTGGCCCGATCAGGCCGGTGATGCGCCCCGGCTCGATCTCGAGATCCACCGCCGACAGGGCCTTCAGCCCGGCAAAGGCGACGGAGACGGAGTCCGCCCTCAAGCTTCGCATGCGCCATTCCCCTTTCTATCGCGATGGAAGGGCGCGACGTCCGGCCGGATGGCCGGACCGTCGGCAATTCGCCAAGGCCCCCTTCGAACCGGCCAAGCGGGCCGGTCACTGCGGACGCCCGGCCGCGGCCGGACATCCCTCATGGAGCTCCCCGCGCCGGCCCCACCGGCGCGCCTCTCGGCAGGCGCTCAGCCCGCGACGTGATCCCTGGCGCGCTGGAGCGCTGCCTTGGCGTCGGCCCGAGCCGCCAGCGCCTCGTCCATCGTCACCGGCTGGAAGCGGGCGGGCGTGTGCGGCTGCAACTGCGCGATCAGGTCCATGTCGGCCGAGATCACGACGCCGAGCATCATGTAGCCGCCGCCCGAGACCGCATCGCGGTGGAGCACGATCGGCTCAGTGCCGCTCGGCACCTGGACGGAGCCGTAGGGATAGCAGGCGTCGACGATGTTGGAGGGGTCGGAGCCCGCGCCGAAGGGCTGCTCGCGCTCCACGAACTCCAGCGGCGCCCCGCCGCGGAAGCGATAGCCGATGCGATCGGCCTCCGGCGCCACCTTCCACGTGTCCTCGAAGAAGCGCTTGCCGGCGGCGTCGGTGATGCGGTGCCAGTAGATGCCGGGCAGCATGCGCAGTTCCGCCGGGATCGGCCGCTCGCGCCGGAGGTGGACGGGAAGGCTGCGACTCGTCGTGTTCGGCCCCTCACCCACCGGCAGGACGTCGCCCGCCTTGATCGCGCGGCCTTCGAAGCCCCCGAGGGCGCCGAGCACGTAGGTCGTGCGCGAGCCGAGCACGACCGGCACGTCGATGCCGCCGGAGATCGCGATATAGGCGCGCGCGCCGCCCTTCAGGAAGCCGAAGGAGAGCCGGTCGCCGGCCTTGACGGGGAAGCTTTCCCAGGTCGGGCGCTCCTCGCCGTTGACCTTGGGCGGCAGCTCGCCGCCGGTGACGGCCACCGAGGCGTCCTTCGTGAACTCGAGCTCCGGCCCCATGAAGGTGGCCTCGAGCAGCGCCGCGTTCGCGTCGTTGCCGACGAGAAGGTTGGCGATCACGGTGGCGAAGCGGTCCATGCCGCCGCCCTCGGGGATGCCGAGGTGGTAGTAGCCGGGACGGCCGAGGTCCTGAACGGTGGTGGCGAGACCCGGCGCAATGACGTTAATGCCCATCGAGAAGCTCCATCAGCTTGGCGTTGGTGCCCGCGATGTCGCGGTTGAACTCGGCGAGGTTGAAGGTGCAGGGGCGGATCGTCGGCGCGAAGGTGTTGGCCTCGATCGCCTCCAGCGTCGCGTCGTACTCGGCCCGGTCGATCGCCTTGAACTTCACGATGTCGCCCGGCTTGAAGAGGCACATCTCGTCGCGCAGATAATTTACCTGCCGCGTCGGGTCGTAGATCGGCGCCGGCGTCACGCCGTACATCTGGTAGCCGCCCGCCCCGCGCACCGAGTAGATCGCGGCGAAGCATCCCCCATGGCCGATGGTGAGCTTGGGCGTGTCGGTGCGGGGCCGCAGATACTTCGGCGCCTCGATCTGCCTCTGCCGCTCGACCATCTGGTAGAGCCAGGGCAGGCCCGCGACGAACCCCACCATCGAGACGAACCAGGGCTGGCCGGAATAGGCCGCGATGAACTCCTCGACGGTGGCGTAGCCGTTGATCCGGGCGGAGTATTCGAGATCGGTCGACGAGGGGTCCTGGTGGCGCTCGCGAAAGCGCTGGCCGGTCTCGTGCGTCCACGGGTCCTGGAAGTAGACCGGCAGCTCGATGATGCGCGTCTCCAGCGTCTCGTCGGACTTCGCCGCCGCCGCCTCGAAGGACTGGAGTTCCTTCAGGAGGTCCTGCGGGCTGATCCTGTCGGGATCGAAGCGGATCTGGAAGCTGGCATTGGCCGGGCAGATCTCGGTGACGCCGGGAATGTTGGCGTCGCGCACCGCCTTCGTCATCGACAGGCCGGTGAAGAAGGAGGCGAGCGACATCTCCTCGGAGACTTCTCCGAAGATGTGTTCGTCGCCGCCGAAGCTGAAGCGTATCGACATCGGATCTCCTGTCAGGCGCCGAGCGCCGCGGCGTTGTCGGTGAGCCAGCCTTCCAGCCAGCGGGTGTGGACGTCTCCCGCGCGCACGGCCGGGTCGGCCGCGAGCGCGAGGAAGAGCGGCTTGGTGGTCTTCAGGCCGTCGATGCGCGTCTCGCCGAGGGCCCGCACCAGCCGGTCGATCGCGGCTTCCCGCGTCTCGGCGTGGACGATGAGCTTGGCGAGCAGCGAGTCGTAGAAGGGCGGCACCTGGTAGCCGGGATAGAGCATCGAATCGAAGCGCACGCCGGGCCCGCCGGGCACACGCAGCGTCTCGACCGTGCCGGGAAAGGGTGCGAAGTCGCGCGCTGGGTCCTCGGCGTTGAGGCGCACCTCGATCGCGTGGCCCTTGACGACGACGTCGGACTGCTTCAGCCGCAGCGACTCGCCGCCCGCGATCCGCAGCATCTCGGCCACGAGGTCGATGCCGGTGATCGCCTCCGTTACCGGATGCTCCACCTGGATGCGGGTGTTCATCTCGATGAAGTAGAAGCGATCGGCCGCGTCGTCGTAGAGATACTCGACCGTTCCGGCACCGGAATAGTTGACGGCCTTCGCAAGCGCGACGGCCGAGGCGCAGAGCTCCTCGCGAAGCGCGGGCGACAGGGCGCGCGAGGGCGCCTCCTCCCAGACCTTCTGTCGGCGGCGCTGCAGTGAGCACTCGCGCTCGAAGCAGTGGATCGCGTCGCGGCCGTCGGCCAGCACCTGCACCTCGATGTGCCGGGCGCGGCCGATCACCTTTTCCATATAGAGCCCGCCGTCGCCGAAGGCGGCGAGCGCCTCGGCCTCGGCCTGCGGGAAGGCCTGGTCGAATTCGGCTTCGGAGTTGGCGATGCGGATGCCGCGACCGCCGCCGCCCGCCGCCGCCTTGATCATTACGGGAAAACCAGTCTCGGCGAGAACCGCGCGCGCCGCCTCGATGCCCTCGACCCGCCCCTTGGAGCCCGGCACCACGGGAACGCCCGCCTTCGCGGCGGCGTCGCGCGCGGAGACCTTGTCGCCCATCAGGCGGATCGCATCCCCGGACGGCCCAACAAAGACGAGGCCGGCGGCCGTCACCGCGTCGGAGAACTCGGCGTTCTCGGCGAGGAACCCGTAGCCGGGATGGACGCTGTCGCAGCCGGTGTCTTGGGCGGCCTTCAGGAGCGCGGGGATGCTGAGGTAGGACTTCTTGGGCGCCGGCGGCCCGATCGCGACGGCCTCGTCGGCGAGCTGGACGTGGAGGGCGTCCGCGTCGGCCGCCGAATGGACGGCGACCGTCGCGATGCCGAGATCCTTCGCGGCCCGGACGATGCGCACCGCGATCTCCCCGCGGTTGGCGACGAGGAGCTTCCTGATCATCAGTCGAGATCCGCGAGCGGCGCGCCGGCCATCACCGGTTCCTCGTTGTCGGCGATGAAGCGCACGTTCTCGCCGGCCACCTCGGAGCGGACCTCGTGGAAGGACTTCATCACCTCGACGAGGCCGATGACGTCACCGACCGCCACCGCGTCGCCGTCGGCCTTGTAGGGCGGCTTGTCGGGCGAGGCGCTGCGATAGAACGTGCCGGGAAGCGGCGAGAGGATCTGCGGCATGTCAGGAACTCCGGAAAGCGGGGCTTCGGGCGAAGGCTTGCAAGTTCAGTGCCAGGGCGCGATCGCGGCGCGGACGGCGCGCGCGATGTCGACGGCGTTGGGCGTGTCGGAATGGACGCAGATCGTCTCGGCCTTGGCGGGGAAGCGGCTGCCATCGCTGGCGGTGCCCTCCTCCTCGCGCAGCGCGCGCAGGCAGTACTCGGCCATCAGCGCGGGATCCTTGGCGTCGTGCTCGCGCGTCACGATCAGCTTGCCGCCGGGCGCATAGTCGAGGTCGGCGTAGAATTCGTGCACGAAGGGAATGCCGCGCGCCTGATAGACTGTCTCGTGCAGGGTGCCGGTCATGCCGAAGAGCGGGACGCCGAACACGGCCGCCGCGTCGCAGATGCCGTGCGCGACCTCCTCCTGCCGGGCGGCCATGCCGTAGAGGCTGCCGTGCGGCTTGATGTGGTTGAGCACCATGCCCTCGGCGTCGAGGAAGCCTTTCAGCGCGCCGGTCTGGTAGATCACGAGGTTGGCGACCTCGTCCCGCGAGAGCTTCATCTCGCGCCGGCCGAAGCCCGCGAGATCGGGAAGCGCGGGATGGGCGCCGACCTTGACGCCGTTTTCCTTCGCACGGCGCACCGTCTTGCGCATATGATCGGGGTCCGAGGCATGGAACCCGCAGGCGACGTTGGCGACGTCGATCAACGGCATCAGCCCGGCGTCGTCGCCGAGGACGTAGAGGCCGAAGCCCTCGCCCATATCGCAGTTGAGTGTGACCCCCATCGTCTCCCCCGCCTTCGCAACTGCCAAAATTTTGGCGTTGCAATTTTTTTGCGCAACTTCGACACGTTGTGAAATAGTCATTTTTTGAAAATGATATCGAAAAATCAGATACGGCAGGCGGGCAAGGGGTTCGATGACGATCACGCTGCGACAGCTCGACTATTTCATCGCCACCGCCGACAGCGGGCAGGTCAGCCATGCGGCGGTCGAGCTCAACATCTCGCAGTCGGCGGTGACGGCCGCGGTGAAGTCGCTGGAGATCGAGCTTGGCGTGAAGCTCTTTGAGCGCACTCATTCGGGCGTGCGGCTGACGATGGAGGGCACGCGCTTCCTGGAGCGGGCGCGCGCCATCACCGGCGCCGTCGCGGCCGCGATCCAAAGCCCGCTTCGCGACCGCGAGGGTCAGGCCGGTACGCTTCGCCTCGGCATGACCTACACGGTGGTCGGCTATTTCATGTCCCGCTACTACGCCCGCTTCCGCAAGCTCCACCCGCAGATCGAGGTCGAGGTGGCCGAACTGCCGCGCGACGCGCTGGAGAAGGGCGTCGTCGACGGCGACGTCGACATGGCGGTGATGCTGGTCTCGAACCTCGAGCGCAGCGGCGAGATCGACTGCGAGACGCTGGTGCGCTCGCGCCGGCGCCTCTGGCTCCCGGCCGACCACCACCTCCTGACGAGACCCGCGATCACCCTGTCCGACGTCGCCGCCGAAAACTACGTGATGCTGACCGTCGACGAGGCCAAGACCACCGCCGTCCGCTACTGGGACGCCGCCGGCCTCCAGCCGCGACCCGTCCTGACCACGGCCTCCGTCGAGGCGGTGCGCTCGCTGGTGGCGTCGGGCATGGGCGTCACGATCCTGTCCGACATGGTCTACCGGCCCTGGTCGCTGGAGGGCCAGCGGATCGAGGTGCGCTCCTTGGTGGAGCCGATCCCCAGCATGGACGTCGGCCTCGCCTGGGCCCGTGCGCGCGACATCCCGCCCCAGGCCGCCGTGTTCCGCGCCTTCATGTCGGTGACGATGGGCGGCGGCGGGTGACGGCGCCGATCACGACGATCAGCCGGCGGCCGCCAGCGAGGCGTCCTTCTCCTCGAGATGAAGGAACGCCCCGTCGAACTGGCCGAGGCGCGACAGCGCATTCCAGTTCAGAACGTCGACATGCCCCTTCTCCATGCGGATAAGCTCGCGCGCGCGCAGCGCCTGCACCGCCTTGTTGATGCTGACGAGGGTGAGGCCGAGGACGTCGCCGATCTGCTGCTGCGACAGCGCGAGGTCGAAGCCGCCGTCGTCCGCAAGGCCGACCGCCTTGTGCCGGAGGTACATCTCGCACAGGAAATGGGCGAGGCGCGCCTCGGCGTCCAACTGCCCGTTGCGGAAGATCGCCGCCCGGTGGAGCGCCGCGTCGATCAGGCTCTCGCGCCACAGCGAGGAGGCGAGGAGCGGCGAGGCGTCGCAGACGCGGCGAAGCTCGGCATGCGGCACGAACGCGACGCGCGAGGGCACCACCGTCTCGAGGTCGTGGTCCATGTGCGGCACCTGCAGGCTCTGCAGGTCGGGCATGTCGCCGGGCACGTGGATCGACAGGATCTGGCGCTGGCCGTCCACCGTGTAGCGGGCGCGCGCCAGGAGCCCCTGCAGGATCAGGCACGAGTGCTTCGGCCGGTCACCCTCGCGCACGAAGCTGCGGCGCGCCGCCATATCCTCGACGCGCCAGGGCAGGCTCGCCAGAAGATCGCGCTCCGCCGCGCCGAACGGCTTGTGGGCCGCCAGGCGCAACTGCAGGAGGCGCAGGGCATCGTCGTTTGCGGGGATCATCTCCGGCTCCTTACGAAATGATCGGGCTCGGGCCTGTATGTAGCCGACTGCATAGGCTTGCGACAGCGTTGTTTCGATCGCCAGCGCCTCGAAGGATCGGACGTCTCGTTCAGTCGGCGAGGCCGGAATTCATCCCGGCTGGCGTATCGACGCGGCCGATCGGTAGCCGTGCAGATCTTAGGGGCGACGGGAAACATTGGCCTGTTCCGGCATGCCGAACCTCTGTCCGCCCATGGGGGAAACGCCAACTGCGAAAAAAGGGATCCGCGCCCCGCATCGCGGCCCATGGAAGGAGCGTTGCCGGATGACGGGTTCCCCCACAGCAGTGTCCTGGCAACCCGTGGTCGCGGTGCCCGTCCGCAACGAGGCGCGGCGGATCGCGGCGTTGCTGCGCGCCCTGAACGGCCAGTCCTTCGGCGGGGGCGCCGGGACCGTGCCCGTGGTGCTCGTTCTCAACAACTGCACGGACGGCACCCGCACGATCTGCGAGGCGGCATTGCGCGACCTTCCCCGCCTGCGAGCCGAGGTGATCGACGTCGATCTGCCGGCCGCGAGCGCCCATGTCGGCACGGCGCGGCGCATGGCGATGGACCGCGCGGCAGCGCTCTGCACGCGCGGCCTTGGCGCGGTCCTGACCACGGATGCCGACGCGGTGCCCGACCGCGACTGGATCGCGGCGACCGTCCGCGCGCTCGACCGCGGCGCGGACCTCGTCGGCGGCAAGCTCACCGGCAACCGCGAGGAGGAGGAGCGCCTCGGCCCCGCCTTCAACGCGAGGGCGGGCGCGGCCGCCGCCTATGCCGCGCATTGCGACCGCCTCGCCGCCCTCATCGACCCGCTCGACCACGACCCCTGGCCCCGCCATGGCGACCACACGGGCGGGAGCCTCGCCATCCGCGCCGATCTCTACCGCGCCCTCGGCGGCCTGCCGCCGCTCTCCCGGCGCGAGGACCTCGCCCTCGTCAGCCTTGCCCGCGCGGCGGGCGCAAGGCTCGTGCACCCGCTCGACGTGCGGGTCGAGGTGTCGGCGCGCCTCATCGGCCGGGCCGAAGGCGGCATGGCCGACTGCCTGAAGGCCTGGATGCGGGCCGAGAGCGAAGGGCGCCCCCATCTCGTGGAGGCGCCGGCCCGCGTCGAGGCGCGGCTGAAGCGGCGCCGGGCGGTGCGCGATCTTGTCCGCCTCGCTGCACCCGCACGTGAGCGGGCCGCGCGGGCGCTCGGGCTCGACCCGAGGACGCTTCGGGACGCGCCGGAAGCGCATACGGCCGGCTGGCTGGTGGAGCGCTTCGCACCGGACGAGCCGGACGCCAAGGCCACCGTCCCGATCGGCGAGGCGCTGGCGGCGATCGGCGGCCTGATCGCGACCTACGAGGGGACGATGCGTGCGGCCTGACCGCTTCGAGGCCGGCGAGACCGGCGACGACCTGCATCGCGCCATCGCCGCGGATGCGACGGCACGCGACCGCGACGGCGCCTTTCCCGAGCGGGCCTTCGAGGCCTTGCGGCGGGCCGGCCTCGTCGCCGATCCGCCGCTGCAACATGCTGAGATCGGCACGCTGCTGCGGCACCTCGCGGCCGTCGGCCGGGCCGACCTCGCCGTCGGGCGGATCTACGAAGGCCACGTCAACGCGCTCGCTCTGATGCGCCGTCATGGCACGCCGGCCCAGCGCGCGCGCTTCGACGCGCTGGCGCGCGAGGGGGGCGTCTTCGGCGTCTGGAACACCGACAAGCCGGACGATCCGCTGCGCCTCGACGGCGGGCGCCTGCGGGGTGCCAAGACCTATGCCTCCGGCGTCGACGGCCTGTCGCACGCGATCGTCACCGTCAGTGAGCCCGCAGGGCGGGTGATGATCGTGGTGCCACTCGCCGGCCTTCCTGTCGATCGCTCCTGGTGGCGGCCGATGGGCATGCGTGCCTCGGGAAGCCATGTGGTCGACTTCACCGATGTCGCGGTAACGCCCGATCGGATCCTCGGGGACCCCGACGCCTATCTCGAGGCGCCCTGGTTCTTTGCCGGCGCGATCCGCTTCGTCGCCGTGCAGGTCGGCGGCATGCACGCCGTCTTCGATGCCGTGGTCGCTCATCTGCGGGCAAGCGGGCGGATCGGTGATCCCTACCAGGCGCAACGCGTGGCCCGGATGGGCGCGGCGGTGGAAGGCGGCTACGGCTGGCTCGACCGGGCGGCCGGCGAATGGGCCGCGGTGGCTGCCGGCCGCGCCGCGCCCGAACCGCTCGTCGCCACCGCGAATGCCGCCCGCGGCGCGGTCGAGGCGGCGGCGCTCGGTGTCCTGGAGGAGGCCGAGCGCGGCGTCGGCGCCGCCGGCCTGATCGCGCCCCATCCCTTGGAGCGTCTGATGCGCGATCTCCGGACATATCTGCGCCAGCCGAACCCCGACGGCGCGCTGGCCGGTCTCGGCGCGGCGATCGCCGACGGCCGCTGGGAGCCCGGCCGAACCTTCGGAGCGACGGAGCCCCGATGACCCCTCCCCTCGACCCCGCGTCGCTCGACGCTCAACGCGTGCTCGTGGTCGCGCCCCACCCCGACGACGAAGCGCTCGGCTGCGGCGGCCTCCTCTGGCACCTCGCGCGCCGCGGGCGTCTCATCCATGTCCTGTTCGTCACCGACGGTGGCGCCTCGCACCTCCATTCGCCAACCTGGCCGCGCGCGCGGCTCGCGGCGACGCGCGAGGCGGAAGCTGCAAGCGCGTTGCGCGAACTTGGCCTCGGATCGGCGCCGCGCACGTTCCTGCGCCTGCCCGACGCGGACCTGCCCCCGCACGGCTCGCCCGGCGACGCGGCGGCGCTTCAAGGCGTTACCGCTATCGTGCGATCGGTCGAGCCCGATGTCGTGCTTCTGCCGTGGCGGCGCGATCCTCACCGCGACCACCGCGACGCCTGGAGCCTCGTCACCCGCGCGCTCGACAGCGCAGGGATGGCGCCCGCAACGCTGGAATATGCGATCTGGCTCGACGAGATCGGGGTCGCGGACGACCATCCCCGCCCGGGCGAGATGGAGCGTGTCGGCTATGCGATCGGCAATGCACTGCCGGCCAAGCGACGGGCCGTCGCCGCGCACCGCAGCCAGTGCGGCGAGTTGATCCACGACGATCCGACGGCCTTTTGCCTCACCGAGGCGACGATCGAGCGCCTGACCGGCCCCGTCGAAACCTACTGGCGCCCCTTGTGACGAAGGCGATCGATCGTCGCC
>NZ_CAJYIU010000047.1 GCF_913775355.1 uncultured Aureimonas sp. | reverse complement strand
CTCACCGGATTCCGGCCTGCATGCATGCGTCCGCGAGCGCCTTCCTGCACGCCGAGGCCATCGGCGTCGCGGGCTGCGTCCTCAGCGACGTGCGGATGCCCGAGATGGACGGGATCGAACTCCTGCGCCGCCTGCGGGCCGCCGGGTCGGACCTGCCGTTCATCGTGATGACGGGCCACGCCGACGTCCCGCTTGCGGTCGAGGCGATGAAGGCGGGAGCGATGGACTTCATCCAGAAGCCCTGCGCCGGGGAGGCCTTGCTCGAACTCGTCGGCCGCGGGCTGGACAGGTGGCGCGAGATGTCCGCCGGGAAGGCGCGGCAGGCCGACGCCAGCGCCGGGATCGCCGTCCTGTCGAAGCGGGAATTGAGTGTCCTCGAAGAGGTGGCGCGCGGGAAGGCGAGCAAGGTCGTCGCGCACGAGCTCGGGATCAGCGTCAGGACCGTCGAGGTCCACCGGGCGAATATCCTCGCCAAGCTGAAGGTCGACAACACGACTTCGGCCATCGCCAAGCTCGTGGCTTCCAGGACCTAGGACCGTCTCGCGGAGCGCTGCCCTTCGATTCCGGCTCCCGCCGCCTCAGTCCGTCTCGCAGACCCGGTGAGTGTTCCGGCCGGCGTTCTTCGCTCGGTAGAGGGCGGCATCGGCGCGGCGGTACAGGTCTGCCGGAAGCTCGCCCTTGCGAGCCCGCGCGATGCCGATGGACACCCCGACTTGAAACGCCTGGCTCCCCGCCAGGATCGGCTCGCCGACGCGTCCTGCGATAAGGGACGCGAGGCGCTCGGCCACGTCGATCGGTCGATCGAATATGAGGGCGAACTCGTCCCCGCCGATCCGGGCGACGAGCGTTCCATCCTCGCAGACCGACCGCAGGCGTGTCGCCACGGCCTTCAGGACATCGTCGCCGGCCGAATGGCCGAACCCGTCGTTCACGCCCTTGAAGCCGTCGAGGTCGAGCAGCATCAGCGTTGCGCCGTCCGCGGTGACCGCGTCCGCGATGGCACCGTTGAACTCCGCCCGATTCTTGAGGCCCGTCAGTTCGTCGTGGTTGGCCAGATAGAGCGTGCGCTCGAGGAGATCCCGCTCGGCCGTGACGTCCCGCTTCACCCCGAAGATGCGGACCGCCGCGCCGGCGTCGCCGACGTCAGCCTCACCCTCGAGAAGGGCGAGATCTTCTGCATCATGGGCCTGTCGGGCTCGGGCAAGTCGACGCTGATCCGCCTCTCCAACCGCCTGATCGAGCCGAGCCTCGGCCAGATCCTCGTGCGCGGGACGGACATCGCCAAGATGAGCGAGGCGCAGCTGCGCGAGGTGCGCGCCAAGCACGTGGGCATGGTGCTCCAGAACGTCGCGCTCCTACCGGAACGCACCGTCCTCGAGAACGCCGCGTTCGGCCTCGAGGTGCAGAAGGTCGAGAAGGGGAAACGCCTCGACGCGGCCCGCTCTGCGCTCGCCAAGGTCGGCCTCTCCGACTGGGCCGACCGTTTCCCGCGCGAGCTTTCGGGCGGCATGCAGCAGCGCGTCGGCCTTGCCCGCGCGCTCGCCGCCGATCCCGAGATCATCCTGATGGACGAGCCCTTCTCGGCGCTCGACCCGCTCATCCGCCGCCAGTTGCAGGACGAGTTCCGCCAGCTTTCGAAGACCCTCGGCAAGTCGGCGATCTTCATCACCCACGACCTCGACGAGGCGATCCGCGTCGGCGACCGCATCGCCATCATGAAGGACGGCGCGATCGTCCAGGTCGGCACCGCCGAGGAGATCGTCCTCAACCCGACCGACGATTACGTCGCCGACTTCGTCGCCGGCATCTCGCGCCTCCACCTCGTGAAGGCGCATTCCATGATGCATCCCGTCGACGCCTTCCGGGCCGCACGTCCGGACGTCGACATCGACGCCCTGCCCAGCGCGAGCGCCGACGCGGACGTCGAGGCGCTGATCCGCATCGTCCTCGACAAGCGGCGCGAGGCGATCGCCGTTCACGACGCGGGAACGCTCGTCGGCGTCGTGACGCTCCGCAGCCTTCTCCAGGGCGTCAAGGGCAAGGGCTCCAACGAGGCGACGGCGCTCTAGGCGCCGGCAAGTTCGAACCGGAGGCGCGCAGGCATGGACCTCTAGCAACTCACACAGTCGTTCGACACCGCGGTCGACGACGGGCTCATCTGGCTCCAGGACAACGCGACCGGCTTCTTCGACGGCCTGCGGGCGCTGCTGGACGGCGTCTACGAGAGCGTCGAATGGTGCCTGTCCGCACTGCCCTTCTGGGTCGTCGCGGTCTTGGTGGGCCTTCTCGGCTGGCGCACCGTCGGCGCCCGCTTCGGCGTCGCCGCCGCGCTCGGCCTCGCCTTCTGCGCCGTCATGGGCCTGTGGCCGGAAACGATGCAGACGCTCGCGCTCGTCCTGTCGGCCAGCCTCCTGGCGCTCGCGCTCGCCATCCCGCTCGGCATCCTCGCCGGCTACAATCCACGGCTGAACGAGGCGCTGACGCCGGTCCTCGACATGATCCAGACGCTGCCGCCCTACATCTATCTCCTGCCGGCGATCGCACTCCTTGGCTTCGGCCCTGCGACCGCCCTGGCGGCCACCGTCGTCGTCGCGATCCCTCCCGCCCTGCGCCTCACGGCCCTCGGCATCCGGCATACGCCGCTCAATTTCCTCGAGCTCGGGCGGGCGAGCGGCACCACATCCTTCGACCTCTTCGCCCGCATCCGCCTGCCCTTCGCCATGCCGAGCATCATGGCGGGCGTGAACCAGACGCTGATGATGGCGTTCGGCATGGTGGTGATCGCCGGCATCGTCGGTTCCGGGGCCTCGGGGCCACGATCTACGACGCCGTGCGCACCCTCGACATCGGCAAGTCGATCGACGGCGGCATCGCCATCGTCATTCTCACCATGGTGCTCGACCGGGTCACCGAAGGCGCGGTGCAGAAGCAGAAGCGAGCCGTCGCATGACCGAGCTGGGCTTCACCCTCTCGCCGGGCTCGTACATCGCGCCCCTGTTTTCCTGGCTGAACACCAACTTCCACGGGTTCTTCGCCGCCGTCTCGACTGGGGTCGAGAGCGTCCTCGCCGCCGTTCTCTGGGTGCTGACCCTGCTGCCGGCCTGGGGGCTCATCGCGGTGGTGGCGGCTCTGGCCTTCGTCCTCGCCGACTGGCGCGTCGCGCTGCTCGCGGTCGGAACGCTCGGCTTCTGCTGGGCGATGAACCTCTGGGCGGCCTCGCTCCAGACGATCGCGCTGGTGCTGGTGTCCGTCACCGCGTCCGTCGCCATCGCCTTCCCGCTCGGCGTCCTCGCCGCACGGCGCCCGAAGGTCGAGGCTGCCTTCCGGCCGGTCCTCGACGTGATGCAGACCGTGCCGCCCTGGATCTACCTCATCCCCGCCATGATGATCTTCAGCCTCGGCCGCGTGCCGGCCCTCATCGCCACCGTCGTCTACGGCGTGCCGCCGATGCTGCGCCTGACGACGCTCGCGCTCAAGCAGGTGCCGAAGAACTTCCAGGAGCTCGGCGACGCGCTCGGCGCCCCCCGCTCGACGGTCCTCTGGATGATCGAGCTGCCGCTGGCGAAGCCCACGCTCCTCGTCGGTCTCAACCAGTGCATCCTCCTGTCGCTCGCCATCGTGGTCCTCGCCGGTCTCGTCGGCGCCGGCGGTCTCGGCGCCGAGGTGACGCGCGGGTTGATGCGCATGGAGATCGGCATCGGCCTTCGAGCCGGCCTGTCGATCGTCGCCGTCGCGCTCCTCCTCGACCGCCTGTCGCGCGCCGCCCTCGACCGCGCGCCGCGCCGCGGCCTCGCCTGAACCTATCGCAGCATCGGGAATACCGGCATGACCATCGAACAGCGGATCGGCATCATCGTCGGCAACGGCTGGCTCGGAAGCGCGATCGCCTCGGCCGCCGTCGCGGCGGGCGCAGTCGATCCCGCCCGTCTCACGGTTTCGGGACGGAGCGACCTGTCGACCTTCCCCGACCTCCCCGGCGTCCACCGCACCAACTCGAACGACGAGCTCGTCGAGCGCTCCGACGTCGTGATCCTGTCGGTCGGTCCGGCGCAGTTCGCCGACGTGCGCATCGGGGCTGCGGGCAAGCTCGTCGTCTCCGTCATGGCCGGTATCCCCGCCGCCCGGATCGCAGAGCGGACCGGCGCCGCGCAGGTCGTGCGCGCGATCCCGAACGCGGCCGCCGCCATTCGTCGCTCGTTCACGCCCTGGTTCGCCACGGCCCCGGTGAGCGCATCCGGCAAGACTCTCGTCCAGGCGCTGTTCAAGGCCTGCGGCGAGGCGGCCGAGGTGCCGGACGAGGGTCATATCGACTATTGCGTCGGCATGACGGGATCGGGCGCCGCGTTCCCCGCTCTCCTGGCCGAGGCGATGATCGCCCATGCCGTGGCTGACGGTCTGCCGCGCGACTTCGCCGAGCGGGCGGCCAAGGGCGTCGTCGCCGGGGCCAGCCAGCTCCTCGCCCAGCCCGGCGCGGACGCGGCACGCGTCGTCCGGGAGATGATCGACTATCGCGGCACCACGGCGGCGGCCCTTCTCGCGATGCGCGAACGCGGGTTCGACGAGGCCGTGGCCGCCGGGCTTGCGGCCGCGTCGGAAAAAGCCGCCGCGATGAGCAAGGCCTGACGGGGGACGGGACGGATGGAAACGGAACGCTCCACGACCCGGCGCGACACAGCGCTGCAGACCTTCGTGAACCGCCTGCGCGAGGCCTTCGAGGCGGCACGAACGAGCCCGGACAGCGACGCCGCGCTCGGGCGCATCTTCCAGGCGCTCGACAGGGTCGCACCCCGCGGAACGACGGCACCCGAACGCCTGCCGGTGTGCGAGCACCTGCCGACGGCGATCGCCGCGGTGCGGACGGCCCGGCCCCCCTTCGCGGACCTTGCCGAAGGCTTCCGGGCGATCGAGCCGGACCTTCGCTGGGCGCGGCGCGCGTCCGGCGGCCCTCATTCCAGCGACAACTGGCCGGACGGCCACGCCAACGCGACCATTCTCGGCTCGGGCGGGCTGGAGGATCGGCGGGACGTATCCGTCGGCGTGTCGCTTCTGGCCCCGAACGTGCGCTATCCCGACCACGATCATGGCCCGGAAGAGGTCTATCTCGTCCTCTCGCCCGGCCGCTTCCAGCATGGGTCATCCGGCTGGTTCGAGCCCGGCATCGGCGGCACGCTCTACAACGAGCCGAACATCCGCCACGCCATGGCGTCCGACGATGCGTCGCTCCTGGCGTTCTGGTGCCTCTGGATGGGTGGGGCGACCTGAAAGGACGTCGCGGATCGCCGGCCGTTCGATGCGCCAAACCCACACAGGGAATGGGTCCATGCCCACGCTTCTCGTCATTAGCCACCCCGAGGTGATCGTCGATCCCGGCAGACCGGTCGAGCGATGGTGCCTCAGCCCGACGGGCGTCGATCGCATGCGGACCTTCGCGCAGTCCCCGATGGCCGCCAACGTCGGATCGATCTGGTCCAGCACCGAAACGAAGGCGATCGAAGCCGCCGGCATTCTGGCCGGAGCTCTCGGCGTCGGAATCCGCGTGTCGCACGACCTCGGCGAAAACGATCGCAGCGCGACCGGCTTCCTTCCCCCGGACGAGTTCGAGAGCGTCGCCGACAGGTTCTTCGCATCTCCCACGCAGAGCGTTCGCGGATGGGAGCGGGCCGTCGATGCACAAGCGCGCATGCGCAAGGCCGTCGCTCGGATCGCAGACAATCACCGGGAAGGCGATCTCGCCATCGTCGCGCACGGGGCGGTCGGCACGCTTCTGTTCTGTGCCCTATCCGGGAAGCCGATCAACCGATCCTTCGACCAGCCGTTCCAGGGACACGTCTGGACCGCAGCCCTTCCCTCGCTACAGCCCATCACGGGCTGGACACCAATCGCACCTCGCATCTGAGCTGTCGCCGATCCGCCGATCCCGCGGGGACGCTGCCGGATCGGATTTCGGCCCCTTGCAGACGAACGGTCCGATTGTTGGTAGGACGGACCGCATGACGGACCAAGCAAACATTCGCGTGCAACGCGCCGATCATGTCGGCTTCGCTGTCGCATCCCTCGACGCGGCCCTCCGGTTCTGGATCGATGGGCTCGGCGCGCGGCTCGTGCGGACGGGCGAAATGGGAGGTGCGTTCCTTGGTCAAGTGACGGGAGCGCACGGGGCCGAGGTTCGCCTGGCGATCGTCTCGCTGGCGGATCAGATGATCGAACTCCTGGAGTATCGGGGGTTGGATCGACCAAGCGTGCCGGCCAAGCCGTTCGACCCTGGCTTTGCGCATCTGGCCCTCGTGGTCGATGACATCGACGCACTCCTCGCGCGGATCGCCCCCTACGGATGGAAGGCACAAGGCACGCCACAGCTGATCACGGGCGGCGCGCGGGCGGGGACACGGGTGATATACGTCGTCGGCCCTGACGGTGGGACGATCGAGTTCATGCAGCCGCCAGCTAGCGCGCAAGACCACTGATCTCGCCGAGATAACATCCGCTTTCCACCCGGTCAGGACGATCTCTCCCGTGGAATCGAATGGCATGGAGCGGTCGGTCCGGACATGTCCGAGGGTGCCTTTCCCGTGCGCCCCCGTCCGGCATGGAGACGAGTGCCGCCGATGGGGCGGGGACGGGTCACACGGCTCGCGCGACCGAGGACCGCCAGACGAGGGATGCCTCGAACACGCGATCGGCAGCGCCCTCGACGATCCCGTCCGCGACGATCCGCACCGTCCAGTCGGCGATATCATCGACGGGCTGCGCGAAGGTCGTCAGATCGTAGGACGCCCAGCCGGCCTGCTCGATGTCGTCGAAGCCGATCACGCCGACCTCGTCCGGCACGCGGCGCCGGAAGCGGTGACGGGCGGCGTCCATGACCCCGCAGGCCAGGAGGTCGGTCACGGCGAAGACGGCATCGGGTGGATCGTCGGAGGAAAACAGCGCCGTCCCGCCCTGAAGACCGCTCTCGTAGGCGGTCGCGCCGCCCTCCCAGACCGCGACCTCGACGCCGGCGGCGCCAGCAGTCGCCAGAAAGCTGTCCCGCCGGATCGTCAGGCTCGGCGTGCCGATCCCCGAGGTGACGATGGCCAGGCGGCGATATCCGGCGCGAAGAAACAGGGTCGCGGCCGTTTTCGCTGCCATCGCATTGTCGACGGAGAGATTGACCGTGCCCGGCAGATGATCGTTCCGGTTGAGAAGGACAAGACGCTGCCCGCTGTCGAGGCAGCTTTGCGCGATCGAGCGGTAGGGCGTGCCGGACAACACCACCGTCGCGTCGGCGCGGTAGTTGAGCGTCTGGCGCAGAGCCCCCTCCACGTTGCCGGAGGCCCGCCCGGCATTCAGCACCATGACGACCTTGCCCGCCTCCTGAAGCGATCGCGACAGGCTCTCGAGCAGCCGCGAGAGATAGGGCGTGTGGATGTCGGCGACGACGAGGCAGACGATGCCCGTCTGCTGGCGCATCAGCCCGCGTGCGAGGTGGTTCACGTGATAGCCGAGTTCGGTCGCCGCCGCCTCGACCTTGGCGCGGGTGTCCGCCGAGATGCTCGCGCCGGGCGTGAAGGCACGCGACACGGCCGAGCGCGAGACCCCGGCCAGCCGTGCCACCTCCTGCGCGCTGGCGAAGGCGGGCCCGGCGGTCACATCGCGCGTCGTCTTGTTCAGGACCCTACCCTCTTGCAATGCCGTGCACCTCTTGCCGGGACCATATTGACGGCCTGATCGGCAGTTGACAATCGATGACGCAACGTCGAGCTTGCACAGGAGTGCAAAACGATAACGATGCTGGGAGGCTCGACCATGCGCACCAAACTTCTCGTCACGACCATGCTTTTCGGCGCCCTGGCGGCGGCCCTGCCTGCCCACGCCGCCGGCACGCTCAACCTCGTCTGCGCCGCCGACGTGAAGTGGTGCGAGCTGATGGAGCGGGAATTCGAGGCGAGCCACGACATCGACGTCAACATGGTGCGGATGAGCTCGGGTGAGGCCTATGCGCGCCTGCGCGCCGAAGCCCGCAATCCGAAGACCGATGTCTGGTGGGCGGGCACGGGAGACCCGCACCTCCAAGCCGCCGACGACAACCTGACGCTGGAATACAAGTCGCCCGCCTTCGACCAGTTGCAGCCCTGGGCGCAGCGCCAGGCCGAGGTGTCGGGCTTCAAGACGGTCGGCGTCTATTCCGGCGCGCTCGGCTGGGGCTACAACACGCAGATCCTGGAGAAGAAGGGGCTGGCCGCGCCCGCCTGCTGGAAGGACCTCACGGACGCCAAGTACAAGGGCGAGATCCAGATCGCCAATCCCAACTCCTCGGGCACGGCCTACACCGCCCTCGCCACGCTCGTGCAGCTGATGGGCGAGGACGAGGCCTTCGCCTATCAGAAGGCGCTGAACGCCAACGTCACCCAGTACACGAAGTCGGGCTCGGCCCCGGTGAAGGCGGCGGCGCGCGGCGAGACCGGCATCGGCATCGTCTTCATGCACGACGCCGTCGCCATGACCAAGCAGGGCTTCCCCGTAAAGACCGTGGCGCCGTGCGAGGGCACCGGGTTCGAGGTCGGCTCGATGTCGATCGTCAAGGGCGCCAAGAACCTGGAGAACGCCAAGGTCTTCTACGACTGGGCGCTGTCGCCCGAGGTCCAGTCGAAGGCCGGCGAGGCCGACAGCTTCCAGCTGCCGTCGAACAAGGGCGCGACCGTGCCGCCCGAGGCGCCCAAGCTCGATGACATCAAGCTCATCGACTACGACTTCGCCAAGTACGGCAACGCCGCGACGCGCAAGGCGCTGCTCGAGCGTTGGGACCGCGAGATCGGCGCCGCCGCCAACTGATCCGGCCTCGGCGGGCGCCGCCTCGGCGCCCGTCGTCCTCCAGTCCTCGGGAGATCCAGCCGATGGATTCGCGCGCGCGCCGGCTCGACGGTGCTCTCACCCTCGCCCTCGTCGCCTTCGTCCTTCTGCCCTGGTACGGCATCGGAGGCGGCCTCTGGTCGCTTCGCTGGCTCGGTGCGTGGCCCCTCTCCCCGGACGCCGCGCCGGGCCTCCTCCAGATCGGCCTGCGCTCGGCGCTCTGGCTCGTGCCACTCGCCGCGCTCGTCGCCGCGGCCGTCGCCCTGCGCTTCGTGTCCCCCGGCGAGCGGCGCGGGCGGTGGCTCACGGCCGTCGGCGGCATTGGCCTCGCCTTTCTCGTCTCGGAAGGTCTGGCGATCGGCTACGGCGGCTGGAACTGGAGCGGATGGGAGAGCCTCTTCGGCGCACTGGACGACGGCCAGCCACCGTTCGGCCTCGGCGCTTTCGCGCTGGCGCTCGCCTTCCTTCTCTTTCTCTCGTTCGGCCTTGCCGAGCGCGGGCGCCTGCGCGGCGACGCCTTCGTCCTGTCGGCCATCGCGCTCGTCGTCGCGCTTGTCACCGCCTTCGTGCTTTATCCGCTGGCGAGCCTCTTCGCGGGCGCCTTCCAGGCCATCGACGGCTCGTTCGACGCGACGAGCTTCCTCGCCAACATCCAGGACCCGTCGATCTGGTCGCTCGCCTGCCTGACGGGCGCCGGCAGTTGCGGCCTCGCCTGGCGCACGGTGACGCTCGCGATCTGCACCGGCCTCGGCACGACGATCCTCGGACTCGCCTTCGCGCTCGTCGCCACGCGCACGGCCTTTCCCTTCAAGCGCCTGCTGCGCCTCCTGACGATCCTGCCCATCATCACGCCGCCCTTCGTCATCGGCCTTGCCCTCATCCTCCTGTTCGGGCGCTCGGGCGTCGTCACGCAAGGCATCCTGACCCTGACGGGCCTCGACGGCGGCCGCTGGCTCTACGGCCTGCCCGGCATCTGGATCGCTCAGATGCTGAGCTTCACGCCGATCGCCTTCATGGTGTTGATCGGCGTGATGGAGGGCATCAGCCCGGCGATGGAGGAAGCGGCGCAGACCATGCGCGCCAACCGCTGGCGCACGTTCTGGACCGTCACCTTCCCGCTCATGCGCCCCGGCCTCGCCAACGCCTTCCTCGTCGGCTTCATCGAGAGCATGGCCGACTTCGGCAATCCGCTGGTGCTCGGCGGCAGCCACGGCGTCCTGTCCACCGAGATCTTTTTCGCGGTCGTCGGCGCGCAGAACGATCCGGCCCGCGCCGCCGTCCTCGCGCTCGTGCTTCTCGGCTTCACGCTCTCGGCCTTCTTCCTCCAGCGGCTCTGGCTGCGCGGGCGCAGCTACACCACCGTTACCGGCAAGGGCGATGCCGGCCGCCATGTGCCGCTCGACCCGAAGCTGCGCGCTGCCGCGGTCAGCGTCGTCTCGATCTGGGTCGTCTTCACGCTGACCGTCTACGCGATGATCGTCGCCGGCAGCTTCGTGCGCACGCTCGGCCTCGACAACACCCTGACGCTCGAACACTACGCCAAGGCCTTCTCGGTCTCGGCCGGAGACGCGGGCCTTCGCTGGACGGGCGTCGCGTGGGACTCGTTCTGGACGACGATGGAGATCGCGCTCATCGCCGCGCCCCTCACCGCGCTCCTCGGCCTCCTCTCGGCCTATCTCCTGGTGCGCCAGCGCTTCGCCGGGCGCGAGATGCTCGAATTCGTGCTGATGCTCTCCTTCGCCATCCCCGGCACGGTGATCGGCGTCTCCTACGTCCTCGCCTTCAACCTGCCGCCGATCGAGATGACCGGGACGGCGCTGATCCTCGTGATCTGCTTCGTGTTCCGCAACATGCCGGTGGGCGTTCGCGGCGGCATCGCGGCCATGAGCCAGCTCGACCGCAGCCTCGACGAGGCCTCGCTGACGCTCGGCGCCAATTCGTTCACGACGCTGCGGCGGGTCGTGCTGCCGCTGCTCAAGCCCGCCATCGTCGCGGCGCTCGTCTACTCGTTCGTGCGCTCGATCACCTCGATCAGCGCCGTCATCTTCCTCGTCAGCGCCCAGTACAACATGGCGACCTCCTACATCGTCGGCCTTACCGAGAACGGCGAGTACGGCGTCGCCATCGCCTATTCCACCATGCTCATCGTCGTCATGATCTGCGTGATCGCGCTGTTCCAGCTCGCGGTGGGCAAGCGCACGCTGCGGCGCGAGACCCGCAACGCCGCCCCGGCGGCCGCCGCCACGCTTTCGCAGGAGACGCCCGCATGACCCAAACCCCCGCGGTGAAAGGGTCCGTCCGCTTCGACGCCGTCGAGAAGCGCTTCGGATCGGTGGTCGCCATCCGCTCCCTGTCGTTCGACATCGAGCCGGGAACGCTCGTCACGCTGCTCGGCCCCTCCGGCTGCGGCAAGACCACGACGCTGCGCATGCTGGCGGGCCTGGAGCAGCCGACGGCCGGGCGCATCCTCATCGGCGGCCGGGACGTCACCAACCTGCCCGCCAACGAGCGCGACGTGTCGATGGTGTTCCAGTCCTACGCACTCTTTCCGCACATGAGCGTCGGCGAGAACGTCGCCTACGGCCTGCGCTCGGGCGGCCGGCCGAAGCGCGAGGCCCAGGAGCGCGCGAAGCAGGGCCTCGCGCTCGTCGGGCTGGACGGCTATGCCGAACGCCTGCCGAGCGAGCTTTCGGGCGGCCAGCAGCAGCGCGTGGCCGTGGCGCGCGCCCTCGTGCTGGAGCCCCAGGTGCTCCTCCTCGACGAGCCGCTGTCCAACCTCGACGCACGTCTGCGCCGCCATGTGCGCACCGAGATCCGCGAACTGCAGCAGCGCCTCGGCTTCACCGCCGTCTACGTGACGCACGACCAGGAGGAGGCGCTGGCCGTCTCCGACCGGATCGTCGTCATGCAGGCCGGCGAGATCGCCCAGGCCGGCACGCCGCGCGAGCTCTACGAGACGCCGGCCTCTTCCTTCATCGCCGATTTCATCGGCGAGGCGAACGTTGTCCCCTGCGAGGTCCGACGGCGCGAGGACGGACGGCTTGAGGCCCGCCTCGGCGACCTGCGACACCCGGTGCGTGCCGCGCCTGCGCCCACGCGCGAGGGTGCCGCCAAGCTCGCGATCCGCCCCAACGCCATCACGCTCGGCGAGCCCGGCCCCGGCCGCCTCGACGGGCGTGTCGCCAGCGCCGCCTATCTCGGCGACCATATCGAATACGAGGTCGAGACCGCCCACGGCCGCCTCTTCGTCGTCGATACGGCCATCGAGACCGTCCGCCCCGTTTCCAGCGACGTCGGCATCGGGCTGCACGAGCGCGGCGTCGCCCTGATCCCTGCCTGAGAGAACACCCATGTCCGAACCGATCGAGCCCACCCGGACCGCCGTCGCGGACCGCCAGAGCCTTGCGGAAGCGATCGCCCGCGAGGGCGGCCGCGTCGCGCTCGCCTACTTCCGTGACCGGTCCCGACTGACGATCGACCAGAAGATGAACGGCCAGGACGTCGTCTCCATCGCCGACAAGGAGGTCGAGACGCTTCTGCGCGAGCGGATCGCCGCGCGCTTTCCCGACGATGGGCTGCTCGGCGAGGAATACGGGCTTCAGGACGGCTCGTCGGGCTTTCGCTGGGTCATGGACCCGATCGACGGCACGAGCCCCTTCGTCTTCGGCATCCCCGCCTGGTGCGTGTCGATCGCCGTGATGGAGGGCGAGACGATCGTGGCCGGCGTGATCTACGCCCCGACCACCGACGAGCTCTACTCCGCCCGGCGCGGCGGCGGCGCGACGCTCAACGGCCGGCCCATCCGCGTCTCCGGCGAGGCGACGCTCCAGACCGGCATCCTCGGTCTCGGCGCCAATCACCGCGTTCCGAGCACGGTCGTCTCGCGCGCCATCGGGCGGCTTCTCGACGAGGGCGGCATGTTCATCCGCAACGGATCGGGCGCGCTGATGATGGCCTATGTCGCCGCCGGCCGCCTCGCGGCCTATTGGGAGCCCCACATGAACGCGTGGGACTGCTATGCGGGCTTCGTGCTGATCGAGGAGGCGGGCGGCTGGATCGTCGACCCGTCCGGCTGGAGCGCGATGATGGCAGGCGGCCCCGTGGTGGTGGGCTCGCCGGGCACCCGGTCGGACCTCCTGCGCATCATCGACGCATACGCCGCCTGAACGGAGCGGTGCCGGCACCACTCCCCTCATCCTCCGGCCGATCCGTCGGCCAAGGCCCCCGTGATCGCCTTCCCTCTCCGCCGGCTGCGGATCGTCGATGGTTCGGGACGCTGGTGCAGGCCACGCTCCGGCGTTCGTCCGCCCTCGGTCGGGCGGGCCGGACCCCACCGGTCCTCGGTAGGCGATCTGCCGCGATGTCCGGCGCCGAACGGCCGCACATGTCCCGTCCCGTCGCCGGAAACGGCACGCGCGCCCGTCCGGGCGTGACCGGCAGCGGTCAGGCGTCCGGGCGCTCAAGGCACGTCGCGACGGTTCCGAGCGTGAAACGGACGCCGTCCGGCGCATAGTCGAGGTGGGCGCTCGCCTCGAAGTTCGCCGCGATCACCCGCTCCAGAAGCTTCGAGCCGAAGCCGCGCCGCCGTGGCGCGGCGACCGGCGGACCGCCCGCCTCCACCCACTGGAACCAGAACCGCCCGCCGTCTGCGCCCCATCGCACGCTGGTGCGGCCGGCGGCGTTCGACAGGGCGCCGTATTTGACGGCGTTGGTCGCCAGTTCGTGGATAGCGAGCGACAAGCCGATGGCCTGCTGGGACGACAGGCGCAGATGCGGACCGTCCAGGAGGATGCGCCCCGTCCTGTCGTCGTGCGGCGAGATCGCGGCCCGGATGACGTCCGCGGCGTCCGCTTCCTCGAACGTGGAGCTTGCGGTGAGGATGTCCTGCGCCCGCGCCAGGGCACCGAGACGAGCGTCGATGGCCATGCGACCGGCGTCCACGCTCTCGGCCTGGCGCAGCGTCTGCGAGGTGATGGCCTTCACCACCGCCAGCGTGTTCTTCATGCGGTGCGCGAGCTCGAGGTGGAGAACGCGCTGCTGCTCGTCCTGCCGGATGCGGGCGAGCGCCGCCTGCGTCCGGTCGGCGACCTGACGCACGAAGAGGATATCCTCGGGCGACAGCGGGTGAAGATCCTCGAAGTGAACGAAGGCGACCATCACGAAGCGGCCCCTCTTGATGACCGGGAAGTTGAGAAGGACGCGGATGCCGAGCGACACGATGGCCTCGGCGTTCGCCATCGTGCGCGGGTCCGTCGTCACGTCCTCGATGACGACGATCTCGCCGGCTTTCAGGTCTTCGATATAGGTCCCGTAGTCGCGAAACCGGAACAGGCCCTCGATCGCCACGGCCCCGTTCCGCCGCCAGTTCTCGTGCATCATGACCGTCTCGGCCTCTGGATCGACCGTGCCGATGCCCGCGCGGGTCGCGCCCAGCGTGCGGGCCATGACCTCCGAGGCGGCCATGGCGACGGCGTGGGTGTCCGTCAGGGTTCGCAGGTGCTCGCCGAGTTCGGCCAGCGCCGTCTGGCGCCGCAGCTGATCGACATGCGCGGTCACATCGTGGCCGACGGTGAAGATGCCGACGACCGCACCGTCCTCCACGATCAGCTGGTAGTGGATGTCGAGGTAGTTCTGGACGCCCGGCACCGCGGGGTCGGGCTGGGGCGACCAGGGCGAGGCCCGCATCGTGCGCGGCACCTCGGTCGCGAAGATCTCGTCGAGAATGTCCGCGTAGCCCTGGTCGACGGCGTCCGGCAACGCGTCGCGTACGCCGAGCCCGATCACGTCGCGTCCCCCCTCGGCCTGCCGGTGGGCCGCGTTGACCAGTTCGAAGACATGATCCGGTCCGCGCTGGAGGGCCATGAAGCTCGGGGTGTGGTCGAACAGCGAGGCGAGCGTCTCGTGCCCGCGTTTAGATTGCGCGCTGGTCTGCCGAAGGCGCTCGACGAGAGCGTCGCGTTCGCCGAGAAGCTGCCGCATCTCGATCTCAGTGACAACCTGCCTCGCCAGATGGCGCAGGACCGCCGACTGCCGGTCCGTCAGCCCGGCCGGACGCGGCAGCGTGTCGATCACACGGAAGGCACCGAGCGCCTGTCCGCCCGACGACACGAGCGGGACGCCGGCTTAGAAGCGGATGGCCTCCGGTCCCGTCACAAGGGGATTGACCGCACTGCGGGCGTCGAGCGTCAGGTCGGGAATGACGAGGATCTCGGAGCCGCCGAGCGTGAAGGCGAAGATCGATCGGTCGAGCGTCGTCTCGGCGGGCTCGAAACCGACGCGCGCCTTGAACCACTGACGCTCCCGGTCCAGGAGGCTGACGAGCGCGATGGGCATCTCGCAGATCTCGCAGGCCACGGCCACGATCGCGTCGAACGCGTGCTCCGCCGGCGTGTCGAGGATGCCGAGCCCGTCCAGAGCCTTCAGCCGGATAGGGTCGCGCACCGCATCCGCGGGGAACGAAGCGCCCATCGGGGCGTTCGCAAGGTCCGTGACTGAATTCGTGGACATCTCGACGGCCTAGCCTGCCACCTGCCGCAGGCGCCTCGCGCTTGGAATGTAGCGGAACGACCCGCCTTGGGAAGTTCGGAGGCGGCGCGTTCGGGAACTGCTTCGCCGATGCCTTGCCGTCGGCCGCCAGGCGGGCTTCCGCCCATGCGTTCCGCGGCCGCTCCGAATGCTGTGCCTCCGTCAAAACCGGCCGGCTCAGGGGCCGGCATCGTACGGTGACAGGGGGATCGTCGCGGCGCTCATCACCTCTTCATCCCGTCGTGGTAGGCGACGCGCATGACACGTTGGCTCTCCACCACCAAACGATGGGCCCGGACGATCAAGCGCGACGTTCACGCGCTCTGGATCGCCGCCCGAGACCCTCGCACACCCGTTTCGGCGAAGATCGCAGCAGGCGCCGTGGCCGCCTACGCCCTGTCGCCGATCGACCTGATCCCCGACGTCATTCCCGTCCTCGGCTATCTCGACGACCTCGTGATCGTGCCGCTCGGCATTCTGCTTGCGGTGCGGCTGGTGCCCGCCGACCTGATGGCCGAGTTCCGCAGCGCGGCGGAGGCGAAGGGCTCACGGCCGGTGAGCCGGGGCGGGCTGCTGTTCGTCGTGGCGATCTGGCTCGTCGCAGGCGCGGCGGCATCGTGGTTCGCGTGGCGGTCTCTCAGCGGAAACTGAGGCGACGCGGTCCGGCGCGGCCCGCGCCTGTCGGCTGATCGGCCGGCCCCCGTGCGATGGGCTCCTTCGCTTCCGCCTGCGCTGGACCCGCCGCCGACAGGCGCATCGCTCGCACGCCTGATCGCGCGACCCCGGCGACCGCGCGGGCGAAGGCCGCGCCCACGGCCGTCGGGCGCGAGCTCGTGCCGCTCGTCAAGCGGATGCTCGACGAGTTCGACACGTCGCTGTTCTCGGTGCGCGAGCTCGGCCGGCGCCAGTCCGTGGTGGTGACCATCGCCTGCCTGCCGACGGCGGCCTTCCGCTTCCTGCCGCGGGTCATCAAGCGCTTCAATGAGCAGTACCCATAGATCCGCTTCCGCATCCTCGATCTCAGCGCCTCGGACGGGCTGGCGAGCGTGGCGCGCGGCGAGGTCGAGTTCGGCATCGACCTGTCGGCGTCATCGGACCCCGATCTCCAGTTCACGCCGCTGATGGACGATCCGTTCGTCCTGGCCTGCCGCAGGGATCATCCGCTCGCCGCGACGGGCGGCCCGATCCGGCGGTCGGAACTGGAAGGGCACCGGCTCATCACGGTCGGCCGGACCAGCGGCAACCGGACGCTGCTCGATGCGGCGCTGGCGCGCTCGAACCTGCGCCTGCAATGGTTCTACGAGGTGACCCACCTCTCGACATCGCTCGGCCTCGTCGAAGCGGGGCTCGGCGTCTCCGTCCTTCCGCGACTCGCGACGCCGCAGGACGACCACCCCCATCTCACCACCCGGCCGCTCATGGAACCCGAGGTGTCCCGCTCGATCGGCGTGGTTCGCCGACGCCAGAGCCGCCTGTCACCGACCGCCGGGCACTTTCTGGAAATGCTTCCCGGCGAGTGGCGCAAGGCGCAGGCCGGCGCGCCGGCGAGCCCCTCCCCGGACGCCCGCCGCCTCCGCCCCTCGCCCGAACGCGACGCCGCCGGGTAAAACGGGGCGGTCCGTGCCGCCTTCGGACGACATGCCCTTTCGGCCGAGGCGGCGAGACAGGGCGGGGAGCGGACGAGCCCCCGGAGCGTCCGCCTAGAGCGCCGCATCGATGCGCTGCGCGACCTCGGGGCTGACCCACGTCTTCCAGAGGTCCGGGCGCGTCTGGAGGAAATGCAGCGCGCCGTCCTTCCCGGTCCCCTGGTTGTCCGTCGTCCAGGCCATCACCGCGTTCAGCGTGTCGTTGCTCCAACTGCGCGCCTTGAGGTAGCCGATGACGGCCGGGTCGGCCGCGTCGGCAAACTTTTTCGAGACCATCGTCGACACCTTTTCCACCGGCCAGGCATTCGGCTTCGGGTCGGGGCAATCGGCCACGGAGGTGCAGCGCGACCATTCCTCCTTGTTCTCCGGCACGCCGAAGTCGACCTTCACCATGTCGACCTTGGCGAGGAGGCCGGTCGGCGAATAGTAGTAGCCGAGCCACCCCTTGCGGTTCTCGTAGGCCCGCAACAGCGCACTATCGAGACCGGCCGACGAGCCGGGATCGATCAGCTCGAAGCCCTTTTCCTGGAACCCGAAGGCCTTGAACAGCTGCGACGTGATGGTCGCCGCGCCCCAGCCGGACGGGGCGCCGTAGAAGCCGCCCTTCGACGGATCTTCCGGCGAGGGGAACAGTTCGGGATGGGCAAGGACGTCCGCGACCGTCCTGATGTCGGGATGCGCCTCCTGGATGTAGCGGGGCATGAACCATCCGTTCAATCCGCCGTCGAGAAGGATCGGGCCGAGTTCGACCACGCGTCCTTCCCCGATCCCGTCCTGGATCAGCTTGGGCGCGACGTTCTCCCAGGCCTCGGGGACGATCGAAGGCTCGCCCCTTTCGATCATGGACGTGAAGGCGGTGATCGTGTCGCCGGAGATGATGTCGGCGTCGCAGCCGAACCCTTCCGTCAGGATGAACTTGTCGAGCTCGGCCGCGATGTCGCCGTTCTGCCAGCTCATGCCCGCGATGGACACGGGCCCGCAGTCCGCGAGGGCACTGCCGGACAGGAGGATGAGAGGGAGTGCGAGCTTGATGGCGGCCATTCTCATGATCTTCATCCCCTTGGGTTGTTGCTAGTCTTCGATGAAACATTCGGGCCGACCGCGCGCGGGTGCTATAGGCCCTCGTCCGCGGCGGCCCTGGAACCGGCGGGCTGACCGACATGCCGGCCGACGCCGTCGGGTCTCGGCAGCCCTGCGTGCAGGCCGGCCAGCGCCGCCACCTTCGAGCGCACCTCCGGCGGTGCCGGAACGGATCGGCCGGCTTTCGTGTCGACATGCAGGAGCATGTGCTCGCCGGTGGCGAGAAGGCTCCCCGTCGCCGCGTCGAACATCCGGTGGAAGACGTGCAGCCGCTTGTCGTCGGCGGCGATCACCTGCGTCGTCGTCAAGAGGCTCTGGCCGATCGTCGCTTCGCCGAGGTGCCGGATATGGCTTTCGACGGTGTAGTAGCTTCGCCCGGCCTCGATATAGGCCATGTCCACACCGACGAGACGCAGCAGCGCGTCGGTGGTGTCTCCGAACACCTGGAGGTAGCGGTGCTCGGTCATGTGTCCGTTGTAGTCGACCCAGGCGCTCGCGACCCGGGTTTCGAGAAGGCGCAGCGGTTGCGTCGCGTCCCGGGGGGTCTCGACCGGCCCGGCCGAGCGCCAGAGCCGATGCTCGAAGTCCTTCAGGAGCTTGCCGGCGCCCCAGCCGCGGCCTCCGTCGCCCCCCTTCAGCGCCTGAAGGATCCCGACGAGGTTCTCGTCGCGGATGCGCTCCAGTTCGCGGATGGAGCGGCCGCCCGCCTGTTCGTCGGACTGCCGGCCGATCTTCTCGACCAGCGCGTCGTCGAGATCGACGACATCGGTGAGTTTCGTCCACGGCCACTGGAGGCAGGGCCCGAACTGGGCGAGGAAATGGCGCATGCCCGCTTCGCCGCCGGCGATCCGGTAGGTCTGGAAGAGACCCATCTGCGCCCATCGGAGGCCGAAGGAGTAGCGGATCACGTCGTCCAGCGTCTCGACGGTGCAGATGTCGTCGTGGATCAGCCAGAGTGCCTCGCGCCAGAGCGCCTCGAGCAGCCGGTCGCCGACGAAGGCTTCGATCTCCCTGGCGATGGGGACGCCCTTCATGCCGATCGCCTCGAGCCGGTCGATCGCGGCCGCGACCGTCTCCGGCGCCGTCTGCCGGCCGCCGACGATCTCGACCAGCGGCAGGAGGTAGACCGGGTTGTAGGGATGGGCGACGAAGACGCGGCCGGGATGGTGGAGGCCCTCCTGAAGGTCGCTCGGCAGGAGGCCGGAGGTGGACGAGCCGATCAGGGCATCGGGCCGGGCCGCCGCGTCGATCTTGGCCAGCACCGACCGCTTGAGGTCGAGCCGCTCGGGCACGCTTTCCTGGATCCAGTCGGCCTCCGCGACCGCCTCCTCGAGCGTCCGGCAGAAGGTCAGCGTGCCGCGCGGCGGAAGCGGCGCCCCGGTGAGAAGGCCGTAGGCCCGCTCGGCGTTGGCGACCACCTCCGCGACGATCCGCTCGGCCTCCGGGTGCGGGTCGAAAACCCCGACGTCGATGCCGGCGAGGAGGAAGCGGGCGATCCAGCCGCCGCCGATGACGCCGCCGCCGACGCAGGCCGCCCGGGCGATCCGGCTCATGCCCGGCCTCCGCGCTTCTGGAGCTTCAGCCGCTCGCGGACCTCGGCCGGGCCGACGATCCGCGCCCCCATCCCTTCCGCGACCTGCGCCGCCTTCTCGACGAGCTGGGCGTTGGTCGCCAGAACCCCCTTGCCGGCGTAGAGATTGTCCTCGAGGCCGACACGGATGTTGCCGCCCGCCAGCACCGCCGCCGCAGGGTAGGCGAGTGCGTTGCGGCCGATCGAGAAGGCCGAGAACGTCCAGCCGGGCGGCACGTTGTTGACCATCGCCATGAAGGTGTTGAGGTCGTCGGGCGCCCCCCAGGGAATGCCCATGCAGAGCTGGATCAGCACGGGATCCTCGATCAGGCCTTCCTCGACGAGCTGCTTGGCGAACCAGAGATGCCCGGTGTCGAAGGCCTCGATCTCCGGCCGGACGCCGAGCTCGGTCATTCGGGCGGCCATGGCGCGAAGCATGCCGGGCGTGTTGGTCATCACGTAGTCGCCGAGGCTGAAGTTCATCGTGCCGCAGTCGAGCGTGCAGATCTCGGGCAGGCACTCGGCGATGTGGGACACGCGCTCCGTGGCGCCGGCCATGTCGGTGCCCTGCACGTTCAGCGGAAGCGGGCTTTCGACGTCGCCGAAGACAAGGTCGCCGCCCATGCCGGCGGTGAGGTTCAGGACGACGTCGACCTCGGCGCTGCGGATGCGGTCGGTCAGCTCCCGGTAGAGATCGTTGCGCCGGCTGGCCGCCCCCGTCTCCGGGTCGCGGACGTGGCAATGGACGACCGCGGCCCCGGCCTTCGCCGCGTCGATCGCGGAGGCCGCGATCTCCTTCGGCGTGATCGGCACGTTCCGCGACTTCGCCACCGTATCCCCACTTCCGGTGACGGCGCAGGTGATGAACACGTCTCGGTTCATGGCAAGGGGCATGGCCTTCCTCCTGGCTTGCGAGGCCATTACGAAGGAAGCGGGACGCCGACAGTTCGCATAAACGGAACCGTTCTCGACGAAATCGGAAATTACGCGACCGATGCGTGTGTCTCGATGGCGCCCCCCCGGACGGAACAGGCCGTTCCTCCCGGCCGCGACGGGGCGATCGCTCAGCGATCCGTCGGTGGGCGAGCGCGATCCAGGAGCCGCCGCCGCGTTTCCGACGGGCTCTCGGCGAAGCAGGCCCGATAGCTGCGGGCGAAGGCGGAGGCGGAGTTGAACCCGGCGTCCGCCGCGATCTCGACGAGCGGGGACTGCGTCTCGATGACCTTGCGCCGGGCGGCGTTCAACCGGAGCGCCAGGTAATGGGCATGGGGAGCCGAGCCGAGGGATTGCCGGAACAGGCTCTGGAGATGCCGGGAGGTGACGCCGAGGCGGCGGGCGATGCGGGACAGGGGGATCGGCTGCTCGATATGGCCCTCCATGATCTCGAGCGCGCGCGAGACGCGGCTGTCGCCGACCTTGCGCGTGCCCGATGGTGCCGGCGGCGGTTCGCTCAAGGACGTCGCGCGCTCGTAGCTGAAGAGCCGGCCGACCTCGAAGGCCAGCGTCTCGCCCTGTCGCCTGCGGATGATCTCGAGCATCAGGTCCACCGTCGGCATCGGCCCCGCCGAGGTGATGCGCTTGCCGTCTATGACGAAGCGGTCTTTGATCAGGTCGACCTGCGGATGAACCAGGGCGAATTCCTCCCGGTCCTCCCAATGGATGGTCGCCTTCGCACCGTTGAGAAGGCTCGCGTCCGCCAGAAGCCAGGCGCCCGATTCCACGCCGACGATGAGGCTCCGGTAGCGCGCGGCGCGCGACAGCCGCATACGAAGATCGCGCGACGCCGCCGCACGCCAGTTGTAGCTCGCCAGCACGAAGAGCGGCCGCTCGTCCGGCTCCCGGTCGAAGGGCCCGTTGGCCGGGATCGGCAGGCCGCTCGTCGTTGGAACGGGCAGGCCCTCCAGCGTCAGCACCCGCCATCGGTAGAGTTCGCTGCCCGATATCCGGTTCGCGCCGCGAAGCGGTTCGACAACCGCCGCGAACAGGAGAAGGTTCGTATCCGGCAGCACGAGAAGATCGAGATCGAGCCGTTCGCTCGAGCGAAGCAGCATGGATGTTGCCTCCAGACGGCGCCAAGCGCCTTCGCTCAGGGAAGCTACAGGAAACCGTCGGGGAACGCTCCGGCGCCGTCTCTGCATCCTCGCGCCGGGGCGGCGAACCCCGCCGGCCGATCTGCGCAACGCAACGGCCGGCCGGGCGGGATGCCTCAGGCGATGACGCCGCCGCCGTCTACCCGCACGGTCGAGCCCGTGGCGAACGGCGTCGTCATCAGGAACAGGACGGCGTTGGCGATGTCGTCGGGTTGGCCGACGGTCCTGGCAGGCAGGTTCGCCGCCGCACGCTCGAACATCGCCTGCCTCGCCTCGTCCGACAGCTTCGACCACAGCGGCGTGTCGATCGTGCCGGGCGAGACCGTGTTGACGCGGATCGGGGAGAGTTCCAGCGCCAGACCGCGTGCCAGGCCGTCGAGCGCGGCGTTGATCGCCCCTTGCGTGACCGATGCCGCCGACGGGCGATCGGCGAGATAGCCGGTGATGAAGGTCAACGAGCCCCGATCATTGATCCTGGCAGCGCGGGCGATCCGGTAGGCACCCCAGAACTTGCTCTCCATCGCCTTGCGCGCGTCCTCGAGCGGCAACTTGCGCACCGGGCCAGTCGCGGTCTGTGCGGCCGACACGACGACATGATCGAAGGTGTCGCGCGCAGCGAAGAAGGCCTCGATCGCGTCCATGTCACCCGTGTCGAGAACCGAGGCCTCGGCATCGGGTCCCAAGGCGGCGCGCGCCTCGTCGAGCTTGGCCTGAGAGCGGGACGCGATCGTCACCGCCGCCCCGACCCGATCGGCCTGCCGGGCGATGGCGAGCCCGATGCCCGAGCTTCCGCCGACCACCAGCACGCGGCGTCCGTTGAGTTCCTTCATCGTCTGGTTCCTTTTCAGCCTTCGATCGGCCCTGGAACGCGCCAGGGCGTCGATCCGGTTCAACTGCCATGCGGAGAGGGGCAGGCTCATCCGGCCGCTGCCCCGTCCTGCGGCTCAGAGGTCGGGAAAGAGACCCCGGACCGGGCTCACGCTTTCGAGCAGCGAGGCGACGTGCAGGATGGTCGATTCCGCCTGCCAGGCGCCGACGACCTGCACGTTGATCGGCAGGCCCTCCCGGCTCGTCCCGAACCGCATGGCGAGCCCGGGCAGTCCGGTGACGTTGAGCGGCACGGTCGCGCCCTGGAGATAGGTCGCGTCGACCTCCTGGCCGTCGATCGTGAACCGGTCGACCCCGTGCTTGTGGGCGGGGATCGGCAGGACATGCGTGATCAGGGCGTCGAAGCGCGTGAAGTAGTCGGCATAGCCGTCGCGCAGCCGCTCGGCCGCCTCTTCGGCGTCGATGAAGTCGGCCATCGACGTGTCGGGCAGGGACAACATCGTCTTCGCCATCTTGTACATCTCGCCCTCGTGGCCGCGCGTCGCTCGCGCGAAGGCGGGCTTCATCTCCATGACGTGCAGCCGGTTGAAGACGTCGAGTGCGAAGTCGCGCTCCAGCGCCGGAATGCCGACAGGCTCGACATGGACGCCGAGCCCCCCGAGCGCTTCGGCAGCCGCCTTCACGGTCGCCGCGACCTCCGGGTCGACGGGCCCGAAGCCGGGGCCGACCATCCAGCCGACGCGCAGCGGTCGGTCCGGCCGCGCGCCAAGCCCTGCATCGAAGCCGCCCGCGATGGTCGAGAAGGCGTCCTGGCCGTCGGGGCCGGCAAGCTGCGAGAAGGCGAGCGCCACGTCCCGCACCGAGCGGGCCATCGGCCCGACATGCCAGAAGCGGCGCGGCGCGCGCGGCCAGATGCCGGTCATCGGCACGCGGCCGTGGGTCGCCTTCATCGAGGTGATGCCGGTCTGGGCAGCCGGTCCGCGCACGGAGATGGCGAGATCGGTGCCGAGGCCGAGCGGGGACATGCCGGCCGCGATCGCCGCCGACTCGCCGCCGCTGGAGCCGCCCGGCGTGCGGGTCAGGTTCCAGGGGTTGTTCGAGCGGCCGGACAGGAGATTGTGGCTTTCGATCCAGTAGGAGAACTCCGGCAGGTTGGTCTTCGCCAGAAGCACGCCGCCGGCCGCCTTCATGCGCGCGACGCTGGTGGCGTCGCGGTCGGGCGTGCGCCCCCGGAAGATCGGCGAGCCGCGCTGCGTCGCGACACCGGCCGTGTCGATCGAGTCCTTTACCGTGAAGGGGACGCCGTGAAGCGGGCCGAGGTCCTCGCCTGCCATGACGGCGGCCTCAGCGGCCCTCGCCGCGTCAAGCGCGCTTTCGGCGACGGTGACGATGGCATTGACCTTGGGGTCGACGGCTTCGATGCGATCGAGATGCGCCCGGACGACCTCGACGGGCGAGACCTCCTTCGAGCGGATCAGTTCGGCCAGACCGGACGCGTCGAGGCGGGTGAGCGAATGGGTCATTTAGAGAATCCTATCTATCACTTGATAGGCAAAACCTATGGCTTCACAAACCGCGCATCAACGTCTATCTATCACTTGGTAGAAAAAATTTTGCAGAGGCCGACGATGGGTTCGAACGTCCGGGAAGACATCATGACCGCCGCACGGCGCGCGGCGCAGGCGCACGGTTACACCGGGCTGAACTTCCGCGAACTCGCGGCCGAGGTCGGCATCAAGAGCGCGAGCATCCACTACCACTTCCCGACCAAGGTCGATCTCGGCGCGGCGGTGGCCAAGCGCTACTGGGAGGATTCGCAGGCCGTCCTCGACGGCATCTGGAACGGCGGGCCCGGCGCTTCGCAGGCCTTGAGGGCGTATCCGGACACGTTTCGCCGGTCGCTCGAGAACGGCAACCGCATCTGCCTGTGCAGCTTCATGTCGGCCGAGCACGACGACCTGCCGGACCCGGTGAGGCAGGAGATTTCCCGCTTTGCCGAGATCAACGTGGCCTGGCTGACGAGGGTCCTGTCGGCCGCGACCGACATGGAGACTGGTGCCTGCGAGCGCCGCGCCCGCGCGATCTTCGCGGCCGTCGCCGGCGCCCAGCTCATGGCCCGCAGCCAGGCCGACGTCGGCGTGTTCGACACCCTGATCGAGGGGTATCGGGACGCCGGGCTGCTGCCCGCCTGACGGCGTCGGGGAGAGCCGGGCGGATCCGCGCCGGCTTCAGGTGCCGCGGGTCGATCGCCCGGCGCGAAGGGCGGCAGGCGACCGGAGGGTCGCCGACGGAAGGCTAGAGCCAGCCCTTGCGCCGGAACCACCAGTAGGGGACGGCGGCGGAGACGATCATCATGCCGAGCGCCATCGGATAACCGACGCGCCAGGACAGCTCGGGCATGTGCTCGAAGTTCATGCCGTAGATCGTGCCCACCAGCGTCGGCGGCAGGAACAGGACTGCGGCGATCGAGAAGACCTTGATGATCGTGTTCTGCTCGATGTTGATGAGGCCGAGCGTCGCGTCCTGGAGGTAGGCGATCTCGGCCTCCGTGCGCGCTTCGTATTCCGAGAGCGAGCGGATGTCGCGCTCGACCGATTCGAGGCGCTGCAGCGCGGCGTCCTTGATCCAGGGTGCGCCCGGCCGAGCGAAGAGGACGAGGCGGTTCAGGCTGAGAAGGCTTTCGCGGATGATCGCCAGCATGCGGTTCTTGCGGCCGAGCCGGATCAGGAGCTGGCGCAGGACCATCGAGCGTTCCTCGGCCTTGCGCACGTCCTCGTCGCCGTAGAAGATCGCGGTGGACACCTCGCCGATCTCGGCCTCGGTCGCTTCCAGAAGATCGGCGACGCGCTCGAGGACGCTTTCCAGAAGCGAGCCGAACACCGTTTCGGACGACAGGTCGGCATCCGTCGACTTGGCCGCCTTGGCATCGAAGGCGCGGAACGGCATCAGGTCGGCGTAGCGGACCGTGACGAGGCAGCGCCGGGTCAGGACGAACGTCACCTGCGCGCGCGAGGGCTGGGTCTGCCCCGCCGCCTGGACGAGGACGGCCGTCATGACCAGCGCCCCGTCCTCCTCGTAGAGACGCGAGGACTCCTCGATCTCGGCCATCTCGTCCTTCGTCGGCACCTCGATACCCAGCATCCGCTCGACGGCGCGCTCCTCCTCGCGCGTCGGGTCGTGGAGATCGATCCAGACGAGCCCGTCCGGCATCTTCGAGCAGTCGCTGCCCGACGGCTTCAGCCGGCCGCCGTCGACGGTGTGAAGCGTCAGCATTGGGAGGCCACGCGCGGAAGGGCGACCACCGTATCCCGGCGGCCGGACATCGGGGTCATGAGCCCGTCGCACCGCATGCCCCCGGCGGGATCGAAGGGCGCTTCCTCCAGCATGGTTCGGCTCGTCATTCCCGTCCCCCCATGACCTCGTCGGCTGGACCGTCCGCCGCCCGTGCGGTCCGTTCGCCGCACCGGCCCATCCGATTGTCGCGCGACATGATCGCGAGAACGCCGCACGGCTCTTCCGGCAAATGGGCGCTCGCCCGAAAAGTCCACAAGGAGCGTGATCCGACCGTGTCCTGCGGAATACGGGGATCCCTGCCCGGCCGCCGGGTCCAGCGATCGAATGGCCGTTGCCGTCGAGCCGGATGGCGCGGACGACCGGTCGCCTCCGAGCCGTTCGATACCGGCGCATCGGCGCGGCGACGGAGCCCGCCCGAGGCCGGCGGGACCGCCCCGGCTCGCGCGCGCCGTCAGGACGGCGGCACGAGACGCAGGAGCCGCCCCTCCTCCCCATCGGTCAGAACCTGGATCGAGCCGTCCGGTGCCACCCTGACGTCGCGCATCCGCTCGCCCAGTTCGGCAAGAAGCAACTCCTGCCCGGTGACCCGACTGCCCTGCCGGTGGAGGAGGCGCACCGTTTTCTCCGCGAGCGCGGGCGCCAGGAGCGCCCCCCGCCATTGCGGGAACAGGTCTCCTTCGTAGACGGCGAGCCCGGCGGGCGCGATCGAGGGCGTCCATTCCAGAAGCGGCGCCTCGAAACCCGGCAGCGAGGCGAAGGGCGTGACGCGCGCGAAGCTGTAGTCGAGGCCGCCGGAGACGAGCGGCCAGCCGTAGTTGCGACCGGGAACCAGCCGGTTCAGCTCGTCCCCGCCGCGCGGCCCGTGCTCGGCGACGAGAAGCGTGCCGTCGAGAGGATCGAGCGCGATCCCTTGCACGTTGCGGTGCCCGAGCGTCAGGATTTCGGACGCAGTGCCGGGCCGGCCGGCCAGCGGGTTGTCCGTCGGGATCGACCCGTCGCGGCCGAGCCGCACGATCTTGCCGAGCGTGTTGGCGGGGTCCTGCGCGTCCTCGCGCCGGTCGAACCCGTCGCCGAGCGAGAGCGCGAGGGTTCCGTCGGGCAGGAAGGCGATGCGGCTTCCGTGGTTGGAGCCGCCGGCCTTCGGCGTCGCGGTGAAGAGGACGCAAAGGTCTTCGAGCGCGCCGTCCTCAAGGCGGGCGCTGACGAGCCTCACGTTGTTGGCCTCGGCGTCGCCGTGCAGGAAGGTCAGAAAGATTCGCGCGGTCTCGGCGAAATCCGGGTCGACCGCCACGTCCATCAGGCCGCCCTGCCCGGCCGTGTAGATCGGCGGCAGACCGCTCACCGGCTCGGGGTCGAGCGTACCGTCCGCATTGACCACGCGCAGCCGCCCCACCGCTTCCGTGACGAGGCGCCGCCCGTCGGGCAGGAACGCCAGCGACCAAGGCCGCTCCAGCCCCTCGATCTCGGTGACGACGCGGTAGAGGCCGGGATCGACCCGCGGCGCCGGTTCGGCCCGCGCGCACGGCGCCGCGCCGAAGACGAGCACGGCGCACGTCAGCAGCATCGAGCCCCACGAGCACGAAGCATGCGCGTTCACGTCAATGTTTGGGTTCATTCGCGCCGCCTCGCCACCAGTTAGACAGCCAACATAGGCAAGGAACGGCCGGCGGCGCCGCTGCACAAGGAATGGTGAACGATGACCCGAACGGTCACCCATTTGGCAATCGCGTTTCTCCTTGCCGTGCTGGCGACGGCGGTCGCGGCCAGCATCGTTCAGACGCAGATCAACCTTGGCCGGCTGGTGGAGCTCGGCGCGGCCGTTCCGACGGGACTTCGCGCGCTCACGACGGCTCAGGATATGGCGCGCTTCGGACCTGTCATGGCCGCGATCACGGCCGCGGCCTTCCTGCCCGCGTTCCCGGTCGCCGGGCTTGTGTCCCAGACCCTGCCGCAGGCTCGGATGCCGATCTTCGCGCTGGCAGGCGCGGTGTCCCTCTGGACGGCGTTCGAGGTGATGGGCGTCTTCACCCCGATGCCGACCCTCGTCGCCGCCGTCCGCACGCCCGAGGGGCTGATGGCGATGACGGCGACGGGCCTCGTCGGCGGGACCCTCTTCGCCGGCCTCACCGCGGTGCGGCGCCGAAACAGTCCCGCACGGATCTGATCCCGGCCGGCGCACGGCCGCTTAAGATGCCTCGGCGCTCCGCCCGCGGGCGGACGCGAGCGGTCAGAAATCCTCCCATTCGGAGGAAGCGGGGGCGGTCTTCAGGGCCGCGCCGCCGCGGCCCGTGCTGCGCAGCTGGGTGACGCCGGTCCGGGGCCTGCCCGGCTTTGCTGCGGACGCGGCCGGGGCCGTGGAGCGGATCTGGAAGCGCTGCGTGAGGGCGGCGAGCCGCTCGGTCTCCTCCGTCAGGGCGTGCGCTGCCGCCGTCGTCTCCTCGACCATCGCCGCGTTCTGCTGCGTCACGTGATCCATCTGATCGGCGGCCGAGGTGACCTCCTTCAGGCGCTGGGCCTGATCGCTGGCGCTGTCGGCGATACGCGAGACGATCGCGCTGACGTCGCCGACCTTGGAGACGATCTTTCCGAGCGACGAGCCCGAGGCGGAGACGAGCTCGACGCCGATCGCGACCTGCGAGGCGGAGCTCGAGATCAGCGACTTGATCTCCTTCGCCGCCTCCGCCGAGCGCTGGGCGAGCCCGCGCACCTCCTGCGCCACCACGGCGAAGCCGCGCCCCGCCTCGCCGGCGCGCGCCGCCTCGACGCCGGCGTTCAGCGCGAGGAGGTTGGTCTGGAAGGCGATCTCGTCGATCACGCCGATGATCTTGCCGATCTGGTCGGACGAGGTCTTGATCGCGCCCATCGCGGCCACCGCGCGGGCCACGATCTCGCCGCCGGCCGCCGCGTCGCGCTCGGTTCCGGTCGCGGCCTTCTGCGCGTCGCCGGCGCCGGTGGCCGTTCCGTCGATGGCGACGGTCACGTCGGCGAGCGCGGCGACGGTCTCCTCCAGCGAGGCGGCCTGCTGTTCGGTGCGGTGGGCGAGGTCGTTCGAGGCGCTGGCGATCTCGCCGAGCCCAAGGCGGATCGTCCCGATGGATTCGACGACCGTCCCGATGGCGCCCTCGAGCGCTTCCACCGACGTGTTGAACGTCCGCCGGATAGGCTCGAACTCTGGCGCGACGGCGGCGGACATGCGCACGGTGAGATCGCCCTGCGAGAGCCGCGCGAAGCTCTCCTCGACGAGGTGGACGAAGACGCGCAGGTCCTCCGACTTGGCCTGATCGACCGCCGCCTGACGGGCAATGCCGGCGGCGCGGACCTCGCGGCTCGCCTCGGCGTCCGCTTCGAGACGGCGCTTTTCGAGAGCCGCATCCTTGAAGACCTGTACGGCGCCGGCCATGTCGCCGATCTCGTCGCGGCGCGCCGTCGCCGGAATTTCGACCGACGTGTCGCCTTCCGCCAGACGGCGCATCGTGCCGGTCAGCCCGACGATCGGACGCGAGATCGTGCGCACCAGCAGCCATCCCATGAGGAGCGCGATGGCGCCGCTGATCGCGAGCGAGCCGACCATCGTGCGCAGCGACATGACGTTCGCGGCCTCGGCCGCCGCCGTGTTGGAGGCGATCAGGTCCTCCTGGATCTTAAGCGCGTCGTCGAGGAGGTCGTAGGCCTGCGTCAGCGGAAACTGCTTGGGCAGCGCCAGCGCGTCGGGCCGCGTTGCGGGATCGCGGCCGAGCTCGATCATCCGGTTGCCGGCCTTCTCCCACCAGGTCTCGACCACGGCGCGCGCCGCCGAGACCTTCGCCTTCTGCTCGCTCGACGGCGACAGCGCGAGAAAGCCGTCCGCGGCCTTGAGGAACCCGGCCTTCGCGTCCGCGTAGGTCTTCAGGAAGCGCTCCTCGCCCGTCAGGAGGTTGTTGCCGATGGCGTTCTGCTGCCGGTAGAGCGAGGCGCGCATGCGCTCGGCCTGCAGGGACGCCAGGAAGTTGCTGGTCTGCGCCCCGTTCGCGACCGTGGCGTCCGTCATGCTCGACCAGAGCAGGCCGTTCGCGGCCAGAAGAACGGTCATGATCGCCGCGAAGGCGAAGACGATCTTTCGGGAAATGGTGATCTTCGGCAGCATCGGCACAGGATCCACGCAGAGACGATCGTCGGCGACGGTCACGACATCCCGTTTTATGACAGCCGGATGAAGGTTCCGTTGCGCGGTCTTCCCGATGGACGGCCCCACGCATCCGCCTCGTTCAAGGATACCCCGCCAGGAGCACAGCCGCGCCGAGGAGCACGACGCCGATACCGGCCCAGCGCCACCGGCGCATCGGCCGCAGGAGCGGGGGCTTTGCCGCGAGCGGGCGCTCCAGATGCCGGATCGCCTCGGCGCGGAAGGGCGACGTGCGCGGCGGCTTCCAGCCGAAAGGGTGCAGGCTCCCGCTCATGCCGTCTCCTCCTCGGCGATACCGGCGACGAGGTCCGATCGGCGCAGGAACTCGGCCGGCGTCCCGGAGAAGCGGCAGGTTCCGTCGATGAAGTGGACCGCGTCGGCCGCCGACACCAGGGTTTCCCGGTGGGTGACCGTGAGGCAGCCGATCCCCCTCGCCCGCAGCCGCTGCAAGAGCCGCGCCTGAAGCAGGTCGGGAACGGCGTTGGTGCCCTCGTCGAGGACGAGGAGGCGCGGCCGGCCGATCAGCGCGCGGGCGATCAGGAGACGCTGCTGCTGCCCGGACGAAAGGGTGTCGGGGCCGACGATGGTCTGGATCCCCATCGGCATGGCCGCCACCTCGCCCGCGAGATCGACGAGTTCGAGCGCCTCCCACATCGCCGCGAGATCGTGGCCGCCGGAGCCGCGCAGGTGTCCGCGGATGGTGGAGGTGACGTCGAGGCGGTCGCCCTGGAACACGGCGGCCATGCCCCGACGCCACGATGCGAGGTCGATCTCGTCGAGCCGTCGCCCGTCGAGCTCGATCCGCCCCTCGCTCGGGCGGGCGAGGCCGAGAAGAAGCTGCAGCAGCGTCGACTTGCCTCCGCCCGACGGCCCCGTCAGCACCGTGACGCGGGTCGGGTCGATCGCAAGGTCGAGACCCGACAGGACGAGCGCCGAGGAACCGGGATAGCGGTAGCCGACGGCGGTGCAGCGCAGCCGCGCCCCACCGCTCGAAGCCGCCCAGCTCCCGGCCTCGCGCGGCGCGGCAAGGAGCGCGTCGGCAGCGCGGCCCCGAAGACGCCCGCCGACGGTGTCGGCCAGCGAGCCGCCGAGGCTCGAAACCGAGAAGGCGAGGAGCCAGCCGAGCCACCCCGCAGCCAGAATGTCGGCGGAACCGCTCGACCCGGCACAGAGCATCGCGACGAGCCCGAGGGCGAGACCCGGCGCGACGGCCAGAGCCGCATCGCGACGCCGCGCGAAGCGGCGCTCGACGGCCTCGAACGCCGCATCCTCCCCGGCCCAGCGCGCCGTCATCGCACGATCGGCGGCGAGAAGACGCAAGGGCGCCAGGCCCGACAGAAGGACGATCAGGCGGCGGCGCATCGCGCGCCCGGCCTCCAGCCGCGGTCGCTCGAACGCGCGCGCCGCCGCGACGGCGGCAAGATGCGGTCCGAGCATGAGGAGCGCGAGGGCCCCCGCCGGCACGAAGACCGCAACGCCCTTCAGCCCGGCGAGCGCGGCAAGGGATGCCGCGGCCAGGATCGCGGCGGGCATGCCGCTCGCCACCGCAGCCTGGATTCGCTTCCGCCCGTCGCCGAGGCCGTGAAGGCCGAGCACGAGATCGGCGGGGCGGCGCTCGCGCCCGACGTCGCCGGGAAGGTCTTGAAGCAGCGCCACGGTCGCCTCGGCCTCGGCCCGCTCCAGGTCGGCAGACAGCCGGTCGCGGGCATCGAGCGCCTGGACCGAGAAGCAACCGGCGGCGGCCAGCGCGAGACCTGCCGAAACCAGTCCGCCCGTTGCCGCAAGGATCGGCACGCCCGCGAGGGCCGCAGCGCGCGCTGCGGACAGGAGCGCCAGCGCCCCGATCGCGCCCGTCCGGCCGACGAGAAGGTCCGTTCGCCAGCCGCGGATCGAGGTCGCGGGCGGGGACGCGGCGCGCGAAAGCTCGAAGGCGTCCTCGTCGAGGTCGGCGAGGCTCGCGGCATCGAAAAGCCCCGCCGCCCCGCCGGGCCCGGCCTCGCTCCATCGCATCGCGCCGTCCCGCAGGCGCAGGAGAAGCGGCGTGCCGTCGCGGCGGAAGGCGAGAAGCGGGCCGAACTCGACGCCATCGAGAAGCGTCGCTCCGAGGCGCACCGGGCGGGCGCGCAGGCCGCGCCGACGAGCTCCTTCGCCGACAAGCGCGTGGCGGTCGTTTCCGTCGTCCAGGTCGAACCGGCCTACAGCCAGCTCCATGCCGAACTCGTGGGCAACCGCGTCGAGCAGCGCCGCGACCGAAGGCTCGGCCGCCGATGCGATCCGGCCTTCGGGTGCGGGCGAGGGACCATGGGCGGAGAAGCCGGCGGTCGATACAGGGGGCGCCCGACGGCCCTCGATGCGAACGATCCGGTCGCCGGCCCGGAGGGAGGCCGCGCGGTGGGTGACGAGAAGGAGGGCGCAGCCGCGACGCCGAAGCGCCGCGCGGATGCGCATCTCGGTCGCAAGATCGAGATCGTCCACGACATCGTCGAGGACGAGGAGCGACGGGTTGCGGGCCAGCGACCGCGCGATCCCCATGCGCCGGAGTTCGCCGCCGGAGAACTTGCGCCCGAACGCCTGAACCGGGGCGTCAAGGCCGCCAGCCCGCGCGGCGAGGACGGTGTCGAAACCAGCGTCCCGGATCGCGCTCCAGAGGTCGGCGTCCGAAACCGCGGAATCGTCGAGGACGAGGTTCTCCCGGACGGTGCCCTCGAAGACCAGCGGCGCGCGATCGACAAGAGCGAGGCGGCGGGCGCGCACGTCCCGCGGCACCCGCCCGATCGGCACGCCGCCGAAGAGAACGTCACCGGCTTCCGGCGAGAGAAGGCCGAGCGCGATCCCGACGAGGGTCGACTTGCCGCCGCCCGAAGGCCCGCAGAGCCCGACCTGTTCGCCGGGCCGCACGCGAAAGCTCAGGCGGTCGACGACCGGCGGCCCCTTCGGATTGAAGCGGAAGCCGACGCCCCGCACGTCGAGACCGGTGCCGGTGGGCGCGATCGGCCGTTCGGGCGCTGGCTCGACCGGCTCGTCGAGGACGTCCGCGGCGTGCTGGCCACAGCGTCGCATGTCGCCAAGAACGCCGCGCAGTCCAGCGAGGGGAGCCGCCGCCAGTCCGAGGGCACCGGTGAGAAGGAGGAGGCCGCCCAGCGCGCCCGCCTCGGCAGGAGCGGTCAGAGCCGTGCCCGCGAGCCCGGCAAGGGTCAGCGCGATGGGCGCTGCGGCCAGACAGGCGGGGGCTCGGGCGATCCGCAGCTCTGTCAGTCGCCGGAGGGCGAGGCGCCCGATCCATTCGTGGCGGAAGGCGTCGCCCGCGGAGCCGATGCGATGGGCCGCCGGTCGCTCGATCGCGGCAAGCCCGGCTTCGACGGTGTCCGCCCGCCCGCCACCGGTCGCCCGTTCTAGGCGTCGGCGGTGGAGGCTCGCGACCGCGACGAGGAGACACCAGAGCGCGAAGACGAGGACGAGAGCCGCGCCGGCAGGTGGCGCAAGAACCGCCGCGCCGGCCAGGATCACCAGACATTCGAGGACGGCTGCGAGCGCCGGGGCGACGCGGGCCTCCAGCCGGATACCGCAGTCGCGGACCGCCTCGAACAGTGCAACGAGGACCTCCGGCAAGCGATAGGCGTGGAACGCACCCGGCAGGTCCGGAAGCCGCGCGGCGAGATCGAGACGCAGGCGATGCGAGACACCGCGCCCGGCGCGAGCGAAGGCTCGGGCCGACACGAGGCCGAGGAGCGCGACGAGCCCGGTCGCGGCTGCGATCGGGACGACGGAACGAGCCCCGTCGGCAAGAAGCACCGCCAGCCCGACCGTCACCGCCCCTCGTGCCCCCGCCGCCGCGACGCCGAGGGCGAGCGGCCCGAGCGCGGGTCGAAGCCGCCAACGCCACCACGCGATCTCCGCGGCACCGGCGCGTGTCCGGTCGTCGGGACGAAAGTCCGGGCCAGGCGTCATCTCGAGCGCGATGCCGGTGAAGCTCTGGTCGAAATGCGCCCGCGTCAGTTCGATCCGGCCGCCCGCCGGGCAGTTGATGCGCACCCGTTCGGGCCCGACCGCTTCGACGACGACGAAATGGATGAAGTTGAGATGCGCGACGAGCGGGAGACGCCGGCTGGAAAGCGCGCCCGGCTCGGCGCGGATCGCGCGGCATTCGAGCCCGTAGGCTGCCGCCGCGCGCTTCAGGTCGGTCGCCGACAGGCAATCGCGCGAGATGCCCATCGCGGCGCGGAGCTCCCGCGCCGAAACCGAACGCCCGAAATGCGCGAGCATCGTGCGCATCACGCCGATCCCGCATTCCGTCGTCTGGAACTGCGCACGCAGCGGCGTGCGGGGAACCCGCGGCGGAACGAAGCGCCGGAACCGTGCGGCCAGATTCGCGATCCGATGCGGGGCGCGAGCGCTCAATCCGCCCCCGCCAGATGGAGGCGGCTGGTGAAGACACGGTCCACCCGCAGGGCCAGCGGCGCGAAGCGGCGCATGGTGAGCGCGAGCATCGCGCGGGCACCCGGATGGGTTCTGTAGCTCGCGCGCGAACGCGGGCCGTAGAGTTCCGCCTGCCGCGAGAAGGCCTGGTGGTATCCCGCGATCAGGATGCCGCTCCGGCTGTGCGCCTCGGCACAGTAGGCGGCGGGATAGTGGACCGAGACGGCCTCGTCGCTCGTGGTTTCAGGTCCGAAACCGGTCTCGGCGCGCTGGCCGATCAGCCAGCCGACCAGGTCGCCGCCGCGACGCAGGACGAAGCTGAGATCGAGATCGAAGCTCGTGCGCCAGGTGAGCGGGTCGGGCGGCCGGATGTCGGAGCCCTCCCCCAGACATCGCTCGACCGCGGCTTCGTCCCGCGCGGTTCTCTCGCTCCAGGGTGTGAAGGCATAGGGCTCGGGACGTTCCAGAAGGCGTCGCACGCCCGGCCATCGCCCTCCCACATCGGACATCGCGCCGGCAAGACCCACGATCTGCACATTTCCGAGGTTCGGCTCGCTCCAACCGGCGTTCGACAGCGCCGCCTCGAGCGCGGGGCGCGAGGCCAGATGGTCCGGGTAGTGCGTTTCGATCCGTCGAATGCCGCGCTCGCCCGCCGCCGACGCGAAGGCTCGCATGAGCTGCGTGGCGATCCCCATTCCGCGGCATCGCCGGTCGACCATCAGCGAGAGAAGACGACCATCGCCCGGACCACAATCTCCGAGAGCCAGTCCCGCCGGACTGTCGCCATCGAAGGCGCCGATTGCCAGCATCGAGGGGCGCGGCTCGGCGACGAGCTTTGCGAGGCGCGGATAGGTGAAGGCGGCGAAACCGGGATCCGGCTTCGAGAGACATTCGACCGAGATTGACACGACCGCATTCCCGTTCTGCGCTTCGGGGGGGCACCCTTCCACGCGGCGATCTCCGGTCGAGGCGGCATCACCACGACCAACCGCCCCCACGGACCTCTGCCCTGCCTGCCGCGTGACGCAGACATCCCTGTCCATCCTTCCATCGCGAAGGTTGCCCGCCAAGCCATCTCGCCCGAGGGAGCCGCCGATTTCGTCCCGGATGACCGTCAAAACGTCCCAGGACGGATCGAACGGCTGGACGCGCGAGTGGGCGCGTGGCGTCTGAAGCTTCGGGATCGGTTCGCCACGACCGAATTCGGCCCGGCGTGTCTGTCGGGCCGCGTGGTTCGCGACGACATCGGCCCCATCCACGTCGTGCTTGCCGGGTGAGAACAGCATGAGCATCGAAACGGTCAAGGCGTTTTTCGTTCAGGCGGACAGCGACCCGTCCCTGTGCGAGAAGTTCCGATCCGCAGCTCTCGACAGCGCGGAGGCTGTCAGCCGTCTCGGCCGCGAACACGGCTACATCTTCTCGCCCGAGGACGCGATGGCGGCCTTCGAAGACTACGAGTCGGGCGAACTCTCGGACGAGGATCTCGACCTCGTGTCGGCCGGCGGTAGTTGCCCGCAATATCCTTCTGGTCAAAGCGACACCGGCGGTGGCCCGACCTGAGCGGAAGCGCTGGGTCCGGGCTAGACGCCGGTTCCACAGAATCGCCGGCGCTCCGCTCGACAGCATGCGACAAGCGGGATTGATCCGCCTCATCAATCGTTCTCCGCGGATCGTCAGAGGAAGAACTCGTCGGACGCGCGACCGCTGCGGCCGGATCGCGGGAAACGCGTTCCCGAAGCGTCGCGTCAGCGGCCGGGCTCGCTTCGCACGTCCGCCATGTGCACCGCCACGGCCCCGGCGGTGGTCCACCAGATGCGCGGGTCGTCCCGCTCCCGCAGGCGCGTCAGGACTCGATCGAGGTGAAGGGCGCGGTGGGCCTGCCCCATGATGTAGGGGTGCAGCGCGATCCCGAGAACGAGGGGGCGGCGCTCGCATTCGCCGAGAAGCTGGTCGACCGCGTCCTCGATCATCGCCGCGAACGTCGCCGCTTCCTGATGGCGCGAGACGATGGACGGGATGTCGTTGATCTCCTGCGCGTAGGGGATCGACAGGATCCCCGCCCCGCTGCGCGTCTCGAGCCGGATCGGCTGATCGTCGTGCGCCCAGTCGAGGACATAGGTGAAGCCCGCTTCCTCGAGGAGGTCGGGCGTGTGGTGGCTTTCGGAGATCCAGGGCCCGAGCCAGCCCTGCGGCCGGACGCCGATCCTGCCGAAGTCGTCGAGCGTGCGCGCGATCATCGACCGCTCCTCGTCCTCGCTCAACTGACCTTGCGCCTCGGCGTTGGTCCGGCCGTGCGCGGCGATCTCGTCGCCCCGGTCGCGGCAGGCTTCCACCAGTCCCGGACACCGCTCGATCGCCGCGCTGTTGACGAGCGCCGTCGTCGACAGCTCCAGCCGGTCGAACATCTCCATGAAGCGCCAGGCGCCGACGCGGTTGCCGTAGTCGCGCCAGGCGAAGTTCATGACGTCGGGCTCGGACTGGGACGGCGCGAGCTTGGCGCCCAACCCGTCGCCGAACCCGAAGACCTCGTGATTGACGCCGAAATAGATGGCGAGCCGCCGCCCTTCCGGCCAGGAATAGTCCGGCCGCCGGACGATGGGCGAATAATCGTATCGGCCGTGATGCGGCAGCTCGGACATGGCGTCATCCTCGGCTCGGGCGGCCGCCGCGCCGCGGCGCCGAAGGGCCGAAGCGAGCGTGCGCAATGCTGCGCCGCGTCAGCCGCGCCGTCCTAGACGCGCGGGACGGGCGGCAGTTCCCTTACTGCGACGGGCCGGGTTCTCCCATGTCCGCCGACGGCGTGCCGAGGCGCCCGTCGGGATCGGATCGTGGGCGGACACCGCCGTCGCCCGCCAGCGCCCCGTCCGTCAGAGGGTCCGGTACATCACCAGCGCGTCGACGGCGCCGAGCGCCGGGTGCCGGAAGGCGCCGGGCAGCCGCCCGACCGTCTCGAAGCCCATCGCGCCCCACAGGCCGACGGCGCGAACGTTGCTGCTGACCACGAAATTGAACTGCATCGCCTCGTAGCCGAGCGCGCGCGCGCGTTCGAGCGAATCGGTGCACATCAGGCGGGCGACGCCACGTCCGGTGGCGGCCTCGGCGGTGACGTAGCCGCAATTGCACACGTGGCTCCCGCCGCCGGCCTGGTTCGTCCGGATGTAGTAGGTCCCGAGAAGCGTGCCGTCCTCCTCCGCCACGAAGGTGTGCTTGTCCGGCGCGGTCCAGTAGGCGACGAGCTCGTCGTCGCTCATGCGCGGGTCCAGCGCATAGGTCTCGCCCGCCGCGACGACGGGGCGAAGGGCGGCGAGGATGGCGGCGGCGTCGTCCGGGCGGGCAGGTCGAATGTGCATGGCGGACGGATAGGACGCGCGTTTCCAAAAGAAAAGATGCGGTGCGGGACGGATCGTTCCTCGCCGGCCGTTCCCCGGCAGGCCTCGCCACGGCATCGGCCGGGAGGCGCCGGTCCGGTTTCTGGGGTATAGAGGCCGCAGACACGAGAAGAGGCGGGAGGTCTCATGCAGAACGACGCGGCGACGACAGGCGATCTGGCCGGGCTGATCGACCACACGGTGCTGAAGCCCGAGGCCTCGCGCGCCGACGTCGCGCGCCACTGCGACGAGGCGGTGGCGAACGGGTTCGCCTCGGTCTGCGTCAACGGCGTCCATGTCGCCTTCGTCGCGGCGCGCCTGAAAGGCACGCCGGTGAAGACCTGCGCCGTTCTCGGCTTCCCGCTCGGGGCGGGCGGCGCGGGGGCGAAGGCGGCGGAAGCGGCATGGCTCGTCTCTGAGGGCGCCGACGAACTCGACATGGTGCTCGACATCGGCGCACTGCGCGAGGGCGACCTCGACCGCGTGCGGGCCGACATGGCGGCCGTGCGCGAGGCCTCGGCGGGCCGAGTCCTCAAGGTGATCCTCGAGACCTGCCTCCTCGACGAGGCGCAGATCGTCGCGGCCTGCCGGATCGCGGCCGAGATCGGCGCGGACTTCGTCAAGACCTCGACCGGCTTCTCGACCGGCGGCGCGAGTCCGGAGGTCGTGGCGCTCATGCGGCAGACGGTCGGGCCCCGCATCGGCGTCAAGGCGTCGGGCGGCATCCGCACGGCGGAAGCGGCGCGCGCCATGGTCGCGGCGGGGGCGAACCGCATCGGCGCGAGCGCCAGCGTCGCGATCGTCGGCGCAGCGAGGGAGACAGCCGTCGGCGGCTACTGACCGCTCCCCCGATCCGCCAGGACGGAGAGCCCGGACCGCCGCGCGGCGGTCCGCGACGGAAAGCCTGACCGCCCGGCGGATTGGGTCGCGGCGGAACACATTTGCGTGCGCGTCGTTTGATCCGGACACCTCATGCCGGAACGCTCGCTTCTCGGACCTCGCGCCATGCTCGACGAATCCCGCCTCCCATGGGCCAACGGTGATGCCGAGGGCTCGATCGCGATCAATCCGGAAGCGCGCGCGGGCGAGCGGGATCACGCCGAGGCCCGCGCGCCGGATACGCGGGACAAGAAGCCGGCGGCCGAGAAGGGCCGCGCCGACGCCGGCGACGAGGCGAAGCCGGACGCGGGCGATGACGGCAAGGCCGAGGAGACCGCCGACACAACGGCCAAGCGCCCCTCGATCCTGCGCCGGCATCCGTTCATCGTGCTTCTGGTGCTGGTCGCGATCGTCGCCGCTGCCGTCGGCGGCTATGTCTACTGGCAGACGGCGATCTACCCTTACGAATCGACCGACGACGCCTTCATCGATTCCCGCCAGTTCGCCGTCTCGCCGCAGGTCGCGGGCTATGTCTCCGAAGTGCCCGTATCCGACAACGAGCATGTCGAGGCGGGCGACGTCATCCTGCGCATCGATCCGCGCGACTACCAGGCTGCCGTCGACGAGGCGGACGCGCGCATCGCGGCCGCGCAGGCCGCGATCAGCGGCGCGGACGCGCAGATTGCCGCACAGCAGGCGCAGGTCAGCGAGGCGCAGGCCGCCGTCGCACAGAACGAGGCGAGCGTCCAGTTCGCGCAGGAGGAAGCCGCCCGCGCGCAGCAGCTCGTCCGCTCGGGCGCCGGCACGGTGCAGACCGCGCAGCAGCAGACCTCGAACCTGCGTCAGGCGCAGGCCGAACTGAACCGCTCGCGCGCCGCCGTCACCGCGGCGGACAAGCAGGTCGGCTCGCTCCAGGCGCAGCGCGCCACCTCGGTCGCGGACCTGCGCGAGGCCAATGCGCAGGCCGTGCAGGCGCGGCTCAACCTGTCCTACGTCACCGTTACCGCCGCCCAGCCGGGCCGCGTCGTCAAGCTCACCGGCGCGGTCGGCCAGTATGTGCAGACCGGGCAGAGCGTCGCCATGTTCGTCCCCGACGACATCTGGGTGACCGCCAACTTCAAGGAGACGCAGATCACCGACATGCGGCCGGGCCAGCCCGTCGACATCCGCATCGACGCCTATCCGGACCACAAGATCCGCGGCCATGTCGATTCCGTGCAGCCCGGCTCGGGCACCGCCTTCTCGCTGCTGCCGGCCGAGAACGCGACCGGCAACTACGTGAAGGTCGTGCAGCGCGTGCCGGTGAAGATCGTGGCCGACGGCTGGCCGCAGGACGTCTCGATCGGCCCGGGCATGTCGGTCGTGCCGACCGTCACCGTTCGCCCGACCAAGGACTGACGCCGGTGTCGGCCGTGACCGCCGCCCCCGCCAAGTCGGCGGGCGCCGGCAATCCGTGGGTGATCGCCGTCGTCGTGTCGATCGCGACCTTCATGGAGGTGCTCGACACGACGATCGCCAACGTCGCGCTGCGCTATATCTCGGGGGGCCTCGGCGTTTCGTCGGACGAGGCCTCGTGGGTGGTGACGACCTATCTCGTCTCCAACGCCATCACGCTGACGGCCTCCTCCTTCATCGCCAAGCGCTACGGGCGCAAGCGCTTCTATCTCGCCTGCCTTGCGGTCTTCACGATCTCCTCGGTCCTGTGCGGTCTCGCCTGGAACATCGAGTCGCTCCTGTTCTTCCGCATCCTGCAGGGGTTCGCGGGCGGCGGCATGGTGCCGATCTCGCAGTCGATCCTCGCGGACTCGTTCCCGCCGGAAAAGCGCGGCCAGGCCTTCGCGCTCTTCGGCGTCGCGGTCGTCGTCGCGCCCGTTGTCGGCCCGACGCTCGGCGGCTGGCTGTCGGACAATGTCTCCTGGCACTGGTGCTTCCTGATCAACGGTCCGGTCGGCGTCCTCGCCTTCGCGCTGGTCTGGTTCCTCGTCACCGAATCCGACGAGGCGCGGCAGGAGCGCGAGGCGATCCGCAAGAAGGGCATCCGCTTCGACATCGTCGGCTTCCTCGCCGTCGCGACCTTCCTCGGCGCCCTGGAGCTCGTGCTCGACCGCGGCCAGACGGAGGACTGGTTCGGCTCGAACTTCATCATCGTCTCGGCGACGGTCTGCGTCCTCGCCTTCCTGTTCATGATCCCGTGGGAGCTTCGTCACGAGAACCCGGTGGTGGATCTGCGGATGGTGGCCAGCCGGCAGTTCGGCTCGTGCTTCCTCGTGATGATGGCGACCGGCGCGATCCTCATCGCGACGACCCAGTTTGTGCCCGAACTCCTGCAGAGCTTCTACAGCTACACGGCGACCTGGGCGGGCATGGCTCTCTCGCCGGGCGGCATCGTCACCATGACCATGATGTTCGTGGTCGGGCGGGTGACCGCGGTCGTGCAGCCGAAATACCTCATCGCGCTCGGCGCGGCGATCGTGGCCGCCGCCATGTGGGATCTCACGCGCCTCTCGCCCGACGCCAACTTCGGCTACTTCGTCTGGTCGCGCATCTTCGTCGGCCTCGGCCTGCCCCTGATCTTCATCCCGATCACCACCGCGTCCTACGACGGCATCCCGAAGAACAAGACCGACCAGGCCTCGGCCCTCATCAACGTTGCGCGCAATGTCGGCGGCTCGATCGGCGTGTCGATCGCGCAGAACACGCTGGCCTTCCGCGAGCAGTTCCACCAGAGCCGGCTGGTCGAGCACATCACGCCGTCGAGCCCGGCCTATCACCAGACGATGGAGGCGACGGTCGCCATGCTGCGCGCGCGCGGCCTCTCGGCGCCCGACGCCGAGCAGGGCGCCATCGCGTTGATCGGGCAGACGCTTCAACAGCAGGTCGGCTATCTCGCCTACATCGACGTGTTCCACGTCCTGATGCTGATCTCGCTCTGCGCGGTGCCGCTGGCGCTGATCCTGCGCAACGTGAAGCCGGGCGGAGGCGCGCCGGCCGGCGCCCACTGAGCGACGGCCTAAGGCGGTTCAGGCCGCCGCTTCCTCCTCGATCGTCAGGTCGCGCAGGAGCGTGTGGATCTCATCGCCGCTGAGGCGTGACGGGTCGAAGCCGCTCGATGCGCCGACGGTCCGGAAGCGCTCGGCATCCCGGTCCGATGCGCCGACGAAGCCCATCGCCCAGTTCGGGAAGCTGCGCGCGGCGATGGGATCGAGGGCGAGGAGCGCCACGTCGCCGTGCCGTTCGTCCTGCTGGATCCGCTCGAAAGCGGCCTCGATGGTGGCGAGCGGGCCTTCGAGGACCTGCGCGAAGCAGCCGGCGTTGAAGAGAAGCGCGCCGGTGATCCCGTCGCGCGCGTTGTTCGTCCGGCTGCGGGCGAGGATGTCGCCGACATGGGCCGCGAATGCCGGGGCGTCGCCGGAAATGTGGTTGCGGCTGTAGTAGACGAGGCGATGCAGGCTGGCGGTCATCGGACGTGTCCCTCTCGGTCCTTGATGTGCTGGGTCAGGAAGGCTTCGACCTGGCCGGCCGGCATCGGGCGGCCCGTCAGGTAGCCTTGGACGTGCGTGCAGCGCTCCTCCCGGATGCGCGCGAGCTGTTCGGCGGTCTCGACGCCCTCGGCCGTGATCGCCATGCCGAGGCTGGCGCCGAGCCCCGCGACGGCGCGCAGGATCGCCTCGCTGTCGGCACTCGCGTCGGCGACGAAGGAGCGGTCGATCTTGATCTTGTTGAACGGAAACTTCTGGAGATAGCTGAGCGACGAATAGCCGGTGCCGAAGTCGTCCATCGATATCTTGACGCCGATGTCGCTGAGGGCCGCGAGCGTCCTCAGGACGTTGTCGGTGTCGTCGAGGAGAACCCCCTCGGTGATCTCGATCTCCAGCCGGTGGGCGGGCAGGCCCGACCTCTCGAGCGCCGAGGCGACGGTGGCGAGCAGCGTGTCCGCCTTGAACTGGAGCGGCGAGACGTTGACCGCGACGATCATCTCGCCCGGCCAGGACGCCGCCTCGGCGCAGGCGGTCCGCAGCACCCATTCGCCGATCTTGACGATCAGGCCGTTCTCCTCGGCCAAGAAGATGAAGTCGAGCGGCGGCACGTACCCTTTCGTCGGGTGCTTCCAGCGCAGGAGCGCCTCGAACCCGATGCAGGTGTCGGTCGCGAGATCGAGGAAGGGCTGGAAGTTCAGCTCGAACTGCTTCAGCGCGAGCGCCCGTCGAAGGTCGATCTCCATCTCCCGACGCCTGTGCAGGAGATCGTCCATGCCGGCCTCGAACAGGCGGTATCGGCCGCGACCGGCGCGCTTGGCCTCGTAGAGGGCGAGATCGCCGTTGCGCAGCATGTCGCGCGCCTGCGTGACGTCGCCCTGCAGCGCGACGCCGACGCTCGCCCCGATGTTGATCGTGTGGCCGCTGAGGACGTAGGTCCGCCCGACGAGATCGACGATCCGCGCCGCCAGCTTCTCGGCATCCGCCGCCTCGCGCACGCCCACCTGCAGAACCACGAACTCGTCGCCGCCGAGCCGCGCCACGACGTCGCCCTTGCGGCAGGCGCTGACCAGCCGGTCGGCGACCTTCTTCAGGAGGAGATCGCCGATCCCGTGTCCGAGCATGTCGTTGATCATCTTGAAGCGGTCGAGGTCGAGGCAGTGGACCGCGACCGGCACCGCCTCGCTGCGGGCGAGCGCGCCCGCGAGGTGCGACAGGAACATGTTGCGCTTCGCCAGTCCCGTCAGGTCGTCGAGGTCCGCGGCGATGGCCGGGCGATCCGACGCGGCCGAGGGGCGCAGATCGACCACGAACCGGCCCTCCCCGAGCGGCGCGAGGGTCGCGTCGTAGGACACGTCCTCCTTCGTCGCGAGCGTCGTGGCGGCGCCCCGGTTCTGGTCGGGCGCGGGGAGCGCGAGGCCGGAGCCGAGGTCGCGCACGTTCAGCCCGACGACCCATCCGCCGAAGGCCGCTTCGGCCGCCGCATTGGCATAGGTCACGGTCCCCCCGGCATCCACCGCCAGCACCGGATGGGGAAGCGCCTGGAGCATCAGCTCGAAACCGGGCGCCTCGAGAGCCGACACGGCCGCCGCCGGCACCGGGGAATTGGGAACGTTCATGGCGGCGTCCATGTGATGGCAAGGGAGCCGCGAACATCGCAGGCAAAGGTTAGCGAAGAGGGGTCGCACCGGCCGATCGCGTCGCGCCTTCCGACATTTTCGCCCTTCTTACCTCTCGCCCCGGGGAATGCCGCGGTGGCACGCGGCCGTCCCGGCGACGGAACCCGTTCGCGATCGCCCATGCCGGCTGGCGGTCGCCCGCGCTTTGCCGCAAGGATGCGCGGACCCCTTCCCGCCCTGGCGAGACAAGACATGCATCCAGTCGAACTCTTCGAGGTCATCGTCGCGATGTTCGTGGCGGTGCTGGTGCTGCACTACATCGCGCAGCGCCTGTCGCTGCCCCCGGCCGTGGCCCTTCTGATCGGCGGCGGCACCCTCGCCTTCGTGCCCGGACTGCCGCCGGTCGAGCTCGACCCCGAACTGGTGCTCGTCGTCTTCCTGCCGCCGCTCCTGATGGACGGCGCGTGGTTCACGGCGCTGGCGCCCTTCCGTCGGCATCTGGCGGGCATCGCCTCGCTGGCGATCGGTGCGGTGCTGTTCACGACGGCCGCCGTCGCGCTGGCGGCCAAGGCCGTCGTGCCGGAACTGCCCTGGGCCGCCTGCATCGCGCTCGGCGCCATCGTCTCGCCGCCGGACGCGGTCTCGGCGCGCGCCGTCCTGCAGCGGGTGAAGCTACCGCGCCGGCTGGCGACGCTGCTCGAGGGCGAGAGCCTTCTCAACGACGCGACCGGCCTCGTCCTCTTCCGCCTTGCGGTCGCCGCGACGCTGACGGGCACGTTCAGCCTCGGCGAGGCGCTCGGCAGCTTCACGCTCCTCGTCGGCGGCGGGCTCGCGGTGGGCAGTGCGATCGGCGCGCTCTGGGTCCTCGTGCTGCGTCGCCTCGGCGACGACTACCTGATGATCGCGGCCTCGGTCCTCGTCTGCTGGGTGAGCTATCTCGTGGGCGAACTCGTTCACGTATCGGGCGTCATCGCCACGGTCACGGCCGGCCTCGTCTGCGGCTGGTACCAGCACACCGTCTTCACCGCGAGCGTGCGGCTGCGCGGCGTGGCGTTCTGGCAGGTCCTGATCTTTCTCCTCGAGGCGGCCGTGTTCGTCCTCATCGGGCTGTCGCTGCGCGGCGTCCTGGAGCGCGTCGGCGGCATCGGGGTCGTCTGGACGGACATGGCGGGCGCGGTCGCCGCGGTGATCGCCGCCATGACGCTGGCGCGCTTTGCCTGGGTGTTCGGGGCCGACGCGGTGCTCGGCCGCCTGCACCGTCGCGGCGCCGGCAGCGCCGAACCGCTCGGCGGGCGCGCCGCCACGGTGATGAGCTGGGCGGGCATGCGCGGCGTGGTGACGCTGGCCGTCGCGCTCTCGCTGCCCGAGACGATGCCCGGGCGCGACCTCATGCTGGTGGTCGCCTTCGCCGCGATCCTCGTCACCGTGCTCGTCCAGGGTACGACGCTCGGCCTCGTGATCCGCTGGGCCGGCCTGTCGGAGGACGAGCGCGCCCATCCCCCGCTCGATCTCTTCGCGGCGGAGGCGGCGATGGTGAAGGCGCAGCTCGCGGCGGTCGAGCGGCAGGCCTTCTCCGCCGACGGCACGCTTCTTCATCCGCGCCTTCTCGACAGCTACCGCCGCCGCGCGTCGCTCTCGGCCGACTTCACCGGCGACGCGGCCGAGCGCGACGAAAGCATCATGGCCCATTTCGACGTGATCCTCGCCGCCATCGCCGCCGGCCGGGCCGAACTCGTCCGCCTCCACCGGACGCACCAGATCGACGACGAGACCCTGCACGATCTCGAGCGCGACCTCGACCTGGAAGAGCTCGGCGCCATCGCCGCCAAGGGGTGAGCGGGCGTCAGGGGACGGCGAGCCGCGGCGAGGCGGCGGGGCGATCCTCGAGGCCCGGCAGTCGGGCCGGCACGTCGGCGCGCTCGAGCGGGCGTCCGATCAGATAGCCCTGCGCCTGTGCCCAGCCGTTGCGCCGCAGCCAGTCGAGCTGCTCCGGCGTCTCGACCCCTTCCGCGGTCGTCGTCATCCGCAGGGCCCGTCCCATCTCGCCGGCCGCGCGGATGATCGCCTCCGCCTCCGCCGAGCGCCCGATGTCGCCGACGAAGGATCGGTCGAGCTTCAGCTTGTCGAAGGGGAAGCGGCGCAGATAGGACAGCGACGAGAAGCCGGTGCCGAAGTCGTCGAGCGCGATGCGGATGCCCGCCTGGCGGAGGGCGTGGAGCGTGCGCATGTTCTGCTCGCTGTCGCTCATCAGCACCGACTCGGTGATCTCGAGCTCCAGCCGCGTCGCCGCGGCGCCTGAGCGGCAGAGCGCCTGCATGACCCGCAGCGGCAGCGTCTCGTCGCGGAACTGGACCGCCGACACGTTGACCGCCACCGTCACGCCGGGCGGCCAGGCCGCAGCCTCGCGGCAGGCGGTCTCCAGAACCCAGTCGCCGATCGGTACGATCAGGCCCGTTTCCTCCGCCAGCGGAATGAACTCGGCCGGGGACACCTCGCCCCGCTCCGGATGCCGCCAGCGCAGGAGGGCCTCGAATCCGACGATCCCATCGGACGAAAGGTCGAGGATCGGCTGGTAGACGAGGCGAAGCTCGCCCCGCTCCAGAGCGCCGCCGAGGTCCTGCTTCATGCTCTGGCGTGCCCGGACCCGCTCGAACATCGGGGCATCGAAGGCCCGGATCGCACCGC
>NZ_CAJYIU010000046.1 GCF_913775355.1 uncultured Aureimonas sp. | reverse complement strand
TGACGTTCGACGTCGGCGGCACCGGATAGTTCGAGTGTGCGATCCGACAGCGTCTCGAGGAGGCTTGCGCCGGTCATGTGGACGTCATCGGCCTTCATGCGGCCTCCAGGAGCAGCGCGCCGCCCTGACCGCCGCCGACGCATTGGCTGGCGATCCCGTAGCGGACACCGCGACGGCGCATGGCGTTGGCGAGGTGGAGCGTGATTCGGTTGCCGGACGTACCGACAGGATGACCCAGCGCAATGGCGCCGCCGTCGACGTTCAACCGGTCGGCCGCGATCTCGCCGACGGCGCCCTCGAACCCGAGCACCTCGCGCCCGACGCGCTCGTCGCCGAGCGCCCGGACGCAGGCGAGGACCTGAGCAGCGAACGCCTCGTTGATTTCGAACAGCCCGACCTCGGATAGCGAGAGCTTGTTCTCCTTCAGAAGCGCCGCGATCGCGATCACCGGTCCCAATCCCATGATCGACGGGTTGAGCGCGCCCCAGCGGCAATCGATGATCCGCGCGAGAGGTGTCAGTCCGTGCCGGGCGACCACCTCCTCCGAGGCGAGAAGCGTCCAGCTCGCGCCGTCGGTGATCTGCGAGGAATTGCCGGCGGTGACGTTGCCGTAGGGCCGCTCGAACACCGGCTTCAGGCCGCCGAGGCTGCGCGCGGTGGAATCGGGCCGTACGCCGTCGTCTCGGTCGAAGACGCGTCCGTCACGCGAGAAGGCTGGAACGACTTCGTCCGCGAGGGTGCCGTCCGCCTGTGCAGCGGCGAGCCGGCGATGGCTTTCGGCGGCGTATTCGTCCGCCTCGCGCCGCGAGACGCCGAAGAGATGGCCGACCTTCTCGGCGGTCTGACCCATGTTCAGGTCGGTGATCGGGTCGGTCAGGCCGCGCTCCAGCCCGATCACGGGCTTGAGGTATCCGGGCTTCAGTCCGGCGAGAGCCCTCAGGCGTGCGCCGGTCGAACGGGCGGCGTTGAGGCGCGCGAACCACTGGACCGCATCGCCGCTCAGCACCAGCGGCGAGTGGCTGAGCGCCTCCGCCCCGCCCGCCAGCGCGATCTCCGAGCGGCCGTCCGCGACGGCGCGCATCGCGTCGTCGATCGCGAGCATGCCGGAGCCGCAATTGATCTGGACCGTGTGTGCCGGGACGGTATCGGGCAGTCCAAGGCGAAGCGCCGCGACGCGCGCCGGGTTCATCTCGTCGGCGATGACGTTGACGCAGCCGAGCACCACGCGGTCGATCAGAACGGGATCGAACCTCTGGCGCATCAGGAGCGGACGGCCGCACTGGACCGCGAGATCGACGGGCGTGAAGGGCCCCGGCTTGCCGCGCGCCTTGATGAAGGGCGTGCGGGCGCCGTCGACGAGGTAGACCGCCCTCGTCATTCGGCAGCCTCGGCCTGCGTGTCGTCGTCCCGGCGTCCATCGTCCGAGCGCCGATGCTGTGCGGCGAGCGGCGAGACCATCTCCATTGGGAAGCTGTCGACCGCGACCGCGCGCGCGATCGCAGCCTCGGCGACGGCAAGTTCCTCGAACTCTTCCGGCGTGATGATGCCCGCATCCAGCGCCGCCTGGCGGTCGCGCAGCTTGGCCTCGCGCATCCGCTTCGCGATCGCCGCGGTTTCGGTGACCTTCGCAAAAGCTTCTTCGAGAACGGCGATCGGATGATCGGGACGCCCTTCGCCGAGATAGAGGTCGGGCGTCAGCCGATCCCGCTGCGAGGACGGACGCATCAGGATTTCGGCGACCTCGGTCACCAGTTCGTCAGCCGGCGGACGGAGCGGGACGCCCAGCGGGAAGGCGATGATCCGGGCTCCCATCGCGGCCCAGCGCGCCGGCAGGTTGGCGAAGACGCCGGCGAAGGCGAGGCCCATCCGGTTGAACCCGCGCTGCATCACGAACTCGACGATCGGCTTGTCGACCTCCGGGCGGCCGTCCGTCTCGAAGCGCTTCAGCGTGGCACCGAGGAGGTAGAGTTCCGACAGGATGTCGCCGAGGCGTGCCGAGATCATCTCGCGCCGCTTCAGGCTACCGCCCAGCGTAAGAAGAGCGAGGTCGGCCAGCATGGAGAAGGTCGCCGCATAGCGCGACAGCTGCCGCCAATGGCTGGTGAAGGCGGAGCCTCGCGGCGCGGGCGCGGCAAGGCCACCGGTCCACCCGAACAGAAGGGTGCGCAGAAGGTTCGTCGTGGAATGGCCGACGTGCTTCCAAAAATGGCGGTCGAACTCGGCCAGTCCCTGCTCGCGGTCGGGGTTGGACAGGGCCCGCATCTCGTCGAGCATGTGAGGATGGGCGCGGATCGCCCCCTGCCCGAAGATCATCAGGTTGCGCGTCAGAATGTTGGCGCCCTCGACCGTGATGCCGATCGGCACCGACCGGTGCGAGGCGCCGATCGGGTTGGACGGGCCATCGATGATCGCCTTGCCGCCCAGAATGTCCATCGCGTGCGCGACGGACTTGCGCATCAGCTCGGTCGCGTTCTGCTTCATGATCGCCGAGACGACCGAGGGCCGATGCCCTTCATCGAGCGCGGCGACCGTCAGGCGCCGTGCGGCGTCCACCTGGTAGGCGTTGGCGGCGAGCTCGGCGAGCGGCTCCTGAATGCCCTCGAACATGCCGATCGGCAGGCCGAACTGCTGGCGCACGCGCGCATAGGCGCCGGCCATGCGCGCCGTCATCGCCGTGGCGGAGGCAGCCTGTGAGGGCAGCGAGATGCCGCGCCCGGTCGCCAGCGCCTTCATCAGCATGGTCCAGCCCTCGCCGATCTGCGCTTCGCCGCCCAGAATCCAGTCCATCGGAATGAAGACGTCCTCGCCGTAGAGTGGGCCGTTCTGGAAGAAGGTGAACTGCGGGATATGCCGGTCGCCGTGGCGCACGCCCGGCGTCGAGGTCGGGATCAGGGCGACCGTGATGCCGAGGTTCTCGCCACGGCCGAGATGCCCCTCGGGGTCGAACAGCTTGAATGCGAGCCCCATCACGGTCGCGACCGGGGCGAGCGTGATGTAGCGCTTGGCGAAGTTCAGACGGATGCCGAGCGTCCGCTGCCCGTCGAATTCGCCGTATGTCACGACGCCGCGATCCGTCATCGCCGCCGCGTCCGAGCCAGCCCGGTCGGAGGTGAGGCCGAAGCACGGGATTTCGCGCCCGTCGGCAAGGCGCGGCAGCCAGTGATCGCGCTGCGCCTGCGTGCCGAAATGGAGCATCAGTTCGCCGGGGCCGAGCGAATTCGGCACCATGACGGTGACGCCGACCGCGACGCTCGCCGACGACACCTTTCGCACCACCTCGGAATGGGCCGTGTTGGAGAAGCCGTGACCGCCATACGCCTTCGGGATGATCATCCCGAAGAACTTCTCGCGCTTCAGGAAATCCCAGACGTCCGCCGGCAGATCATGGTCTTCCCAGACGATCTTCCACTCGTCGATCATCGCGCAGAGTTCGGTGACGGGGCCGTCGAGGAAGGCCTGTTCCTCGTCCGTCAGCCGCGCCGGGGGCATGGCGAGAAGCTTGTCCCAATCGGGCGCGCCGCTGAAGAGTTCGCCGTCCCACCAGACCGTGCCGGCGTCGATCGCCTTGGCCTCGGTGTCCGAGATCGGCGGCATGGCGGTCTGCGCCCACCGGAAGATCGGACGGGTCAGACGCTCTTTTCGAAACGACATGGTTCTCCTCCCATGGGTCGCTGGCCGCGCGATGCGTTCGTTCGTCACATATGATGGCGAACGGTCAATGCCATGCCGTTCACGTCAATGTCGGGCGGCTCAACCGCGCGCGCGGTGCGCGATGTCCCGTCGGCAGAAGCCCTCCGGCCAGTCGATGGCGTTGACGAGAGCGTAGGCGCGATCGATCGCCCGGCCTATGTCGGCATCGCGCGCCGTGGCGTTGAGGACGCGTCCGCCGTTGGCGACGAGCCGTCCGTCCTTCATGGCCGTCCCGGCGTGGAAGACGATCTCGCCCTTGCCCTCGTCCGGCACGGAACCGATGGCCGTGCCCTTCTCCACCGCGCCGGGATAGCCCTTGGCGGCGAGAACGACCGTCACGGCCGGCTCGGGCGACCAGCGCGGCTCCAGCCCTTCGAGCGAGCCGGTGGCGGCGGTGAGAAGGATCGGCAGGAGATCGCTTTCGAGGCGCATCATCAGCACCTGCGCTTCCGGGTCGCCGAAGCGGACGTTGTATTCGATGAGCTTCGGCCCTTCGGCGGTCAGCATCAGGCCTGCATAGAGAACGCCGCGGAACGGCGCGCCGATTTCCCGCATGCCTTCGAGGGTCGGGCGCACGATTTCGCGCATCGCACGCTCGGTCATCTCCGGCGTCATCAAGCCGGAGGGCGAGTAGGCGCCCATTCCGCCGGTGTTCGGTCCGCGGTCGCCGTCGAAGGCGCGCTTGTGGTCTTCCGCCGTGCCGAAGGCGATCGCGTTCTCGCCGTCGCACAGGCAGAAGAGCGAGGCCTCCGGGCCGACCATGCATTCCTCGACCACGACCTCGACACCGCCCGCAGCATCGGTGAAGCAGTCGTCGACGGCCCAGCACGCTTCGTCGACGGACGTGGCAACCGTCACGCCCTTGCCGGCGGCCAGTCCGTCGGTCTTGATCACGATCGGCGCGCCTTCCGCCGCCACGTAGGCCTTCGCTTCCCCGGCATCCGAGAAGCGGCGATAGCGCGCGGTCGGGATGCCCTTCCGGGCGCACAGGTCCTTGGTGAACCCTTTGGATCCTTCGAGGCGCGCGGCGGCGGCGCTCGGCCCGAAGACGGGTATGTCCGCCTCGCGCAGCGCGTCGGCGAGCCCCGCGACGAGCGGCACTTCCGGACCGACGACGACGAAGCCGATCGCCTCCTGCCGGCAGAACGCGACGATGGCGGCGTGATCGGCCGGATCGAGGGCTGCAAGTTCGGCGACCGTCGCGATGCCGGGGTTGCCCGGTGCGGCGAACAGGCGGCCGAGCTCGCCGGACTGCCTGAGCTTCCAGGCCAGCGCATGCTCGCGGCCACCGGAGCCGATCAAAAGGACGTCGATAGCCATGATGTTCCCATGCCCGTTGCGCGAAGAGCGACCATGGGGCGGCGATAGAGGCTCGGTGCGCGGGGGGTCAAGTGGTTTGCCCGCGGCACCGGCCGGGGCTTGACGCGACGGACCTCGGCGGGCTTTTGCCTGTCCCATGCGTTTTCAGGATGATTCAACGGGAAGCCCGGCGGACCGGGTGGTGGATGCCCCGTCCGAGAACTGGGTCTATCGCCTTCTGCCTCGGGCGCTCTGGCCCTATGCGCAGCTTGCGCGCTGGGACCGGCCGATCGGCTGGCAGCTCCTCCTCTGGCCCTGCTGGTGGTCGGCGGCGCTGGCGCCGCAATGGGCTGCGCCCTCGGCCGTGCATACGGGGCTGCCGGACCTCTGGCACCTCATCCTGTTCCTGATCGGCTCCATCGCCATGCGCGGGGCCGGCTGCACCTACAACGACCTCGTGGACCAGAAGATCGACGCGATGGTCGCGCGCACGCGCTCGCGCCCGCTGCCGTCGGGCCGGGTCACGCCCGGACGCGCGAAGGCGTTCCTGGTGGCGCAGGCGCTGGTCGGCCTTCTCGTCCTCGTGCAGTTCAATCTCTTCGCGATTGTGCTCGGCATCGCGTCGCTCGGGGTCGTCGCGGTCTACCCGTTCATGAAGCGGGTGACGGACTGGCCGCAGCTCGGCCTCGGCTTCGCCTTCTCATGGGGCGCGCTGATGGGCTGGGCGGCCTTCTGGGGCACGCTCTCGCTGAGCCCGCTCCTCCTGTATCTCGGGGCGGTGCTCTGGACGGTCGGATACGACACGATCTACGCCCATCAGGACCGCGAGGACGACGCCCTCGTCGGCGTGCGCTCCACGGCCCGACTGTTCGGACGGCGTACCAAGACGGCGCTGGTGCTCCTCTACGGCGGAGCGCTCGTTCTCTTCGCACTGGCCTTCGGCCAAGCGGGCACGGGCAGCGCCGGTCCTGCGTGGCCGGCCTATGCGGGGCTGCTCCTGGGTGCCCTTCAGATGGGCTGGCAGATCCGCAGCCTCGACATCGACAATCCCGACGAGTGCCTGAAGCTCTTCAAGTCGAACGGGCTGTTCGGCTGGATCATCTTCCTCGGGCTGGTCTTCTCCAGCCTGTGGATGCTCTCGTTCCCCCGCTTCTACTGACGGCTCAGCCGCGGGCGATGATCTCCTCGCCCTGAACCATCAGGCGCACGCCGAGGCCACCCGGCTTGCGGCGGGCGAGGAAGCGCGGTCGGCGGCCGCGATGGGCGTTGCCGCGGCGCTCGATCGGATCGTTGCGGCGGACCTGGCCGAGCGAATCCTCGAGCGCGGTCACCGAACCATCGGCCTCGACCATCAACATCGGCAGGCGGAAGAGTTCGGACCAGCCGCGCCAGTCGGCCGCGACGTCGTAGAGGTCGGAGGCGACGAGGAGCGGCACCGACATCGTCGGGTCCTCGTGGTGCAGTTCGAGCGTGACGGTGATCTCGCCCTCGCCGTTCTCCATCGCGCGGGCTGCGATCCCGCGGAACGAGCGGGCGGCGAGCGCGATCGACACCGGCAGGCCGCTCTTCTGCAGCGTGCGCCGGATCACCGCGCCGCGACGGTCGATCCGGTAGGAGACGACCTCTCCGTCCTGCATCAGTTCGAAGCTCTGCTTGCGGTCGGCAAGCGCGGGATCGAGGCGGATCGGCGTGCTCGCCCACTCGGGCTTCACGGACGTCTGATGGTGAACCACGCTCATGTCGTGTCCTCGTCTGTTGATCCGCAGACCTTGAGAGGTCTTGCTCATTCGGCCGATGTATCCCGGCCTTCGATGCTTGCAGACTAACGAGAGCGAGTTGCGCTCGGGCTAAGAAGTTCAGTTAAGTGAACCTGACCAATATCAGGGTGTCCAAACCGTAACCTTGAAGAGAACTTTAAACGACTTTTCCGGGGTTTAGGATTCCGAAAGGATCGAAGAGCTGCTTGATGCCGCGCATCAGGTCCATCTCCAGCGCGGGCTTCGTCCGGGCCAACTCGTCGCGCTTCAGCTGGCCGATGCCGTGCTCGGCGGCGAAGCTGCCGTCCATGTCCGCGACGATGCCGTGCACCAGCGCGTTGATCTCGCCCCAGCGGTCGAGGAAGCCCTGCTTGTCGGCCCCGACGGGCTGCGATAGGTTGTAGTGGATGTTGCCATCGCCGAGGTGCCCGAACGAGACGATCCGCACTCCCGGGATCGCCGCGGTCACCACCGCATCCGCCCGGCGCAGGAACTCCGGGACCCTCGCCACCGGCACCGATACGTCGTGCTTGATCGAGCCGCCTTCCGGCTTCTGCGCCCAGCTCATTTCTTCGCGCATGCGCCAGAAGAGGGTCGCGTCGGCGCCTGTTTGCGCGATCGTCGCATCCTCGATCTCCGCGGCTTCGAGGGCCCCGGACAGGATGCCTTCCATCGTCGCCCGCGCATCCTCGCCGGACCGGTTGGACGAGACTTCGAGGAGCACGTACCAGGCGTGCGGACCGGCCAAGGGGTCGCGCGCGCCGCGGGTGTGCCGCACCGTAAATTCCATCGCCAGCCGCGGCATGATCTCGAAGGCGGTGAGCTGCGTTCCGGCCGCGCCTTGCGCGCGCGCCAGAAGCGAGAGCATCGCGTCCGCCGACGAGAGACCGGCATAGGCGACCTCGCGCCCCTTCGGCTTCGGGAACAGCCGCAGCACGGCGCCGGTGATGACGCCGAGCGTGCCCTCCGAGCCGATCAGAAGCTGCCGGAGATCGTAGCCGCGATTGTCCTTCTCGAGGCGGCGAAGACCATGGAAGATCTCGCCCGAGGCCAGGACCGCCTCGATCCCGAGGCAAAGCTCGCGGCTGTTGCCGTAGGCGATGACGCCCGTCCCGCCGGCATTGGAGGCGAGATTGCCGCCGATCTGGCAGGACCCCTCCGAACCGAGCGACAGCGGGAAGAGCAGTCCCGCCTCGTCGGCCGCCTCCTGCACCCGTTGAAGGACGACGCCGGCGTCAACGGTGATCGTATGACCCGCGGCATCGAAGTCGCGGATCCGGTCGAGGCGCGACAGGGACAGGACGATCTCGGCATCCGAACGCGGCATCTGCCCGCCGACGTGCCCGGTGTTCCCGCCCTGCGGCACGACCGGGGTCCGTGTCTCGGAGGCGAGCTTGAGGATCGCCGAGACCTCCTCCACCGTTCCGGGGCGCAGGACGAGCCGGGAGCGTCCGGGAAAGAGGTCGCGCGTCTCCATGAGATAGGGCGCGAGGTCCGCCGCTTCGGTGAGCGCGCGGCCGGGCGGAACGAGCGCGGCGAAACGGTCGCGGAGGGCGTCGGGAAGCGGGAGGGGAGCGAGTTCGGTCATGAGCGAGGTTTAGGCCCCTGCCCGCCGCGCGTCGAGATCAGCGGTCTGCGGCAGCGCGCGCGAGACGGTCGTTGATCGCCTCGCCGAGACCCTCGCGTGGAATCGGCGCCACGGCGATCCGCTCGATCTCCGGCGCGTCGAACGTCGACAGCGCATCGAAGAGACGGCTTGCCGCCTCGCGCAGATCGCGGTCCTCACTCAACTGGAGGACGGCGGCCGCGCGGGCGGCGTCGGCTTCCGCCACGGGGCCGAAGGCGATGAAGTGCTCGCCGGGCATCGGTTCGGGCGCGTCCAGCCGCACCCGGCCGTGCGGAGCGTAGTGTGAGCGCATCTGGCCTGGTGCGACGATCGCATGGCCGTCGTGCCGCCGGACGGGGAGCCCGGTGGCCGCCTCGATCTCGGCAGCCGTCACCGCCCCCGGTCGCAGGAGAACGACGTGGTCGCCCTGCGGCTGCACGATCGTCGATTCGATACCATGCGCGGCCGCGCCGGCATCGGCGACCGCCTCGATGCGTCCGTCCAGCGTGCGCAGGACGTGCGCGGCCGAGGTTGGACTGACGCGGCCCGACCGGTTGGCGCTGGGAGCGGCGACGGCGCGGTCGAGAACCCTCAGAATGCGCGACAACCCGCCTTGCGGCGAACGCAGCGCGACGGTCGGCAGACCGGCGGTGACAAGCGGATGAAGCGGCGCGCCGGGGCGCAGCGGAAGGACGATCGTCAGCGGACCCGGCCAGAAAACGTCCATCAGCCGATGCGCCAGCGCGTCGGGCACCGCGTAGCGCTCGGCCATCGGGCGCCCGGTGACGTGGGCGATCAGGGGATTGAAGCGGGGTCGCCCCTTCGCTTCGAAGATGCGCGCCACCGCCTCGCCGTTCGAGGCGTCGGCGGCGAGCCCGTAGACCGTCTCCGTCGGCACGGCCACAAGTTCGCCGCGCGCCAACCGATCGGCGACGTCGCGTTCGGCCGCTTCGCTCGCGAGCGGAATGGTGCGGGTTTCTATCATGCGGCAGGTTTAAAGGCGGGCGGTTCCATCGAAAAGAACCCCCGCGCCATTTTCAGGCAAGGTGGCGGTCGGAGAATCGGATGGGTGAGATCGACAAGGGTGGCAGGCGTCAGCGGGTCGCCCGGAACGCCGAGGCCACGCGCCGCTCGGGCGCGGCAAAGCTGGACAGGATCGTCCAGCCACCGCGAGGGGCCGAAAGCTCGGCCCGCTCCTCCGGCTTCTTCTCCTCGACCGGCTTGTCGCCGGGCACGCCCTCCACCGCGGTCTCGGCGGCCTTCATCAGTTCCAGGATCCGGGACTTCAGCTCGGCTCCCTTGATCGGGGTCGCGGACGCGGCCGGCGTCGTCATCGCGGCGTCGCCGTCGACCTTCTCGTCACTCAGGATCTCGCGGACGGCCTGCATCTCCTCACGAAGCTGGCCGATCGTTCCGATCGCCTGCGCCGGCCCCGCCACCGGGCGATCGGCGGGGGGCGCCGGCTCGGTCTTCGCTCCTTGCGTCACCGCGGAGAGGACAGGCGCCGGATGCTCGGCCGCCTTCTTTTCTTCCAGGGCGGTCTCGGTGAGAAGCTTCAAGGGATCGATCGGCGCGTGACCCGACGGCCCGTAGGCGGCTGCGAGCGTTCCCGGCACGGTCTCGCCGCCGGCCTGCGCCTCTTTCGGCTTAACGAGAGCGGCGACGTCCTGCCCGATCGCCGCCACGGCGCCGCGCGCCTCTTCGCCGATCTTGGCGATGAGCGCCCCGGCATCGGGAAGCGGCTCCGGCTCCGGCGCCACGAGCCCGTCGAACGGCCATGCCCTCCGAAGATCCTCGACGTTCATCGAGGCGATGTTCACGTCGATGTCTTCCTTGGCGCCGGCGACGCGATAGGGGCAGGCGCGCTTGTTGCAGTTGTGCATGGAGGAGAACTGCCACAGGGCGTACTTGTCCCAGTGGCCCTCAGGGAATACGCCCGTCAGGTCGTCGCGATAGCGCGCATACCAGAGCTGGAGGCGCGACAGGAGCGGATAGGTCTCCTTGTTCTGGGCGATGTAGGCGGCCGTCGAACCGTTGGTGTAGAGCACCGGGTAGCGGTCAAGGCGGATCTTGATCTGGCGGGCGAACTCCTCGGCCTCGGCGAGCGACATCCACTGCGTCGGATCGTTGTCCTCGATGTCGAGGGCGATCAGCTCGTCGGCTTCGGGCTTGGCGAAGTCGATGAAGTGGTCGGCCTGCTCGCGCGGATTGCCCGGACGGCCCAGATGGTAGGCGCCCCACTTCAGACCCAGCGTCTTCGCCATCTCGCGGCGGGTCATGTAGAGTTCCTGTGTGACGGAATACTTCCACCACCGGTTCTTGCACAGCTTCTCGTCGTCGCCCGACATGCCGCGGCAGGACCAGGCGGGCGCCAGACCGTCGGAGGCTTTGTTGATGAAGGCGGCGATCCGCTTGTCGCCGGTCATCTCTCGCCAGTTGATCGGATTGAATTCGTAGGCGTCGATCACGAGGGCACGGGTGTCGTCGCGCCAGGGTCGGTCGAATTCCGCTTTCGCGGGGCTCAGGCCGGCCATCATCGTTCCTGCTGCGATGGCGCAAACCCAGCGCATGGCAACCGCACAGGCGGCGCGCATTCTCGGCATTCGGGCATCCCCTCGTCGGGCCGGCGGCCCCGGGGGAACGCCAAGCGAGATCAGGTCAGTCGAAACGAAGCCCAGCCGACTGCGGCTGGCCCCACCCCTCCATGAGAAGACCGAAGGGCCCGCAGGCGGCTTCGATCGCGGCGATCCTTCTACCGCCAATTCGGCGGGTTGCAGGCGACACGATCACAATTTGTTTCACGAAAGCGCGATCGGTGAGCTTCGCCAGCCTCCGATCCTCGCCCGCAAGGCTTGCGCAGGCCTGAGAGCCCTCGCGCAATTTGGTCCGCCGGCGAATCAGCCGGCGACGCGCGAGAGATCGGCCAGCCGTCCGGCCGCCGAACGGATGCGGGCGAGAAGCGCCAGACGGTTCGCGCGCACGCTCTCGTCGTCGGCGTTGACCAGCACCTTCTCGAAGAAGGCGTCGGCCGGAGCCCGAAGCTTGGCCAGGGCCGCCGTCGCGCGGGTGTAGTCCTCGACGCGCATCGCAGCGTCGAGTTCCGCCTCCGCCTCGACGATCGCGGCGTGCAACGTGCGCTCCTCGGGTTCGACGAAACGCGCGGGATCGACGGACGCGGCGACCTTCGTGCCCTTCTTCTCTTCGGCGGCGAGAATGTTGGCGGCTCGGCGATAGGCGGACAGAAGGTTCGCACCGTCGTCCGTCTCGAGCAGGCGGCCGAGTTCGGCCACGCGGCGCGACACGTCGAGAAGATCGTCCTTGCCCTCGCCCGCGCCGCCCAGAACCGCATCCACCAGATCGTGACGCGCGCCCTGCTCGCGCAGCTGCACCTTCAGGCGATCATGGAAGAAGGACAGGAGGTCGCCCGAGGTCAACAGCGATCCCAGTCCCAGCCGAAGCTGATTGTCGAGGATGATGCGGATGACGCCGAGCGCGGCACGGCGAAGCGCATAGGGGTCCTTCGAACCCGTCGGCTTCTCGTCGATCGACCAGAACCCGACCAGCGTGTCCAGCTTGTCCGCAAGAGCCACCGCGATCGCGACCGGGTCGGTCGGCACGCTGTCGCCGGGGCCCTGCGGCTTGTAGTGGTCGACAAGCGCGCGCTGCACGGAAGCGGGTTCGTTCTGGAGCGCGGCGTACTTCTGGCCCATCAGCCCCTGAAGTTCAGGGAACTCGCCGACGGCCTCGGTGGTTAGATCGGCCTTCGCCAGCACCGCCGCCCGCCGCGCCTCGCCGGCGTCGGCGCCCACCATCGGCGCGAGGACGGCGGCGAGATCCGCGATGCGGCCGACGCGCTGACCCTGCGTGCCGAGCTTGGCGTGGAAGGTGACGCCGAGGGCGTCGAGCTTCGCCATGCGCTGGTCGAGGGGCTTGGCGAGGTCGAGGCCGAAACGCTCTGCGGACGCCGCGAGGCCCTCGAAGTCCGGCAGGGCGCCCTGGTCGGTGTTCCAGAAATAGAGCGCGTCCGACAGGCGCGCGCGCACGACCTTTCCGTTGCCGCGCGCGATCTCGGCGCCATGGTCGGCCGCCTCGATGTTGGCGACCATCAGGAAGTGGTTCGACAGGCCGTCCTGCCCGCGGCGGCGCGTGACGAAGCACTTCTGGTTGGTGCGGATGGTCAGCTGGATCATCTCGGCGGGAATCTGGAGGAACGTCTCCTCGAACGTGCCGACCAGCACGACGGGCCACTCCACGAGGCCCGACACCTCCTCCAGCAGCCCCTCGTCCGCGACCACCTCCAGCCCCTGCGCGAAGGCGAGATTGTCGGCGTCGGTGCGGATGATCTCCTTCCGGCGCTCGGCGTCGAGCACGACATAGGCCCTCTCGAGCTGGCCGATATAGTCCTCGAAGCGCCGCACCTTGAACTCGGCCGGCGCATGGAAGCGATGCCCGACCGTCCGGTCGCCGGAGCGGATGCCGGCCACCTCGAAATCGATCACCGCCGTCTCGCCGTTCTCGGGGCCGAAGACGCAGAGGATCGACTGGAGCGGGCGGACCCAGCGCAGGGAGCCCGGCTCGCGCGAGGCGGCCCCCCAGCGCATGGACTTCGGCCAGGGGAAGTCGCGGATGATGCCGGGCATCGCCTCCGCGACGATCTCCTCGGCCGGCCGCCCGGGCTTCTCGATCACGGCGACGAAGAACTCGCCCTTCTTTCCGTCGCTGCGCCGCTCGGCCTGATCGATCGAGACGAGCCCGGCCCCTTTCAGGAACCCTTCGACGGCCTTTTCGGGCGCGTCGGTGCGTGGCCCCTTGCGCTCTTCGCGGGTGTCCTTGGAGCGGGCGTCGAGGCCCCGGATATCGAGCGTGATGCGGCGCGGCGTCCAGTATTCGCGCGCGCCCTCGTAGGTGAGCCCGGCCGCGACGAGGGCGTCGGTCACCGCCTTCTTCAGGTCGCCCGCCGCCTTGCGCTGCATGCGGGCGGGGATCTCTTCGGAACGGAGCTCGAGAAGGAGGTCGGGCATGGGCTGTCACACGTCGCGTCTGGAGGCAATCGCGTGGGGTCACACCATGCCGCCGGCCGGATTGCAAGCTCCGGCCGGCCATGGGCGCATTGGCTCAGAGGCGACCCTCGAACGTGTCGCACTGCTTCATGTCGCCCGAGGTCAGGCCCCGCCGGAACCACTCGACCCGCTGCGCCGAGGTGCCGTGGGTGAAGCTGTCGGGGACGACGGTTCCCTGGCTGCGCTCCTGCAGCGTGTCGTCGCCGATCTGGCTGGCGGCGTTCAGGGCCTCCTCGACGTCGCCGTTCTCGACATAGCCGGCCTGCTGCGTGTCGTGCGCCCAGATGCCGGCGTAGCAGTCCGCCTGCAGCTCGACCCGCACCGAGACGGCGTTGGCGTCGGCCTCGGACGACTGCTGGCGCAATTCGGTGGTGCGCTGCAGGGTGCCGAGAAGGTTCTGCACGTGATGCCCGACCTCGTGGGCCACGACATAGGCCTGCGCGAAGTCGCCCGGCGAATTCAGCTGGCCCTGGAGCTGCCGGAAGAAGGCCAAGTCGATGTAGAGTTTCTGGTCGTTCGGGCAGTAGAACGGGCCGGTTGCCGACGTGGCATTGCCGCAGGCCGAGCCCACCTGCCGGTCGAACAGGACGAGGGTCGGCTCGCGGTAGGTCTGGCCCATCTGCGAGAAGCGGGCGTTCCAGACGTCCTCGGTATCGCCGAGTACCACGGCGACGAAGTTATCGGTCTCGTCGGCGGTGCCCGACACGCCGGGGCCCTGGCGCGACGCCGTCTGCGTCGTGGTGGTCGATCCGTCATCCATGCCGATCACCGACATGGGGTTGATACCGAAGCCGATCCAAAGGATGGCGAGGATCACGAGAAGGCCGATGCCGCCTCCGCCGGCACGGATCGGGATGCGCATGCCCCCGCCGCCGAAGCCGCCGCCTCCCCCGCCGGTCCCCCGCACGTCCTCGATGTTGCTGCTCTCGCGTCGGCCGCGCCATTCCATGTCCCGCACTCCCGGCAAGTATCCCTTACGGTCGGGAGATAGGCGCGACGGCCCGCGAGGGAATGACGAAAACGTGCTCGCAACGCGATCGCACCCCCACCACATGAGCGAACGACGTCGTTGGACGTTTGACAAGGAGATCGAAGTCGCCATGACCGCCTATGCCGACACCGGAACCGTGTGGGTCGAGGACCGCGAGCGCCGCATCGCACGGCTCAACGCACTCGCCCGCCTGATGGATACGGCCATTCGCGTCCCCGGCACCGACATCCGCTTCGGTGCCGACGCGCTCCTCGGCCTCGTGCCGGGCATCGGCGATGCCGGCGGCGCGCTGATCGGCCTGTTCATCG
>NZ_CAJYIU010000045.1 GCF_913775355.1 uncultured Aureimonas sp. | reverse complement strand
CCACGTCCACAACACCCTCCCCGATGCCGCCCTGTCCGGCTGCCTCAGTCGCTGAGGCCTTCGAAGAATTCCTTCATCCGGGAGAAGAAGCCCGTCGATTGCGGCGAGTTCTCGGAGGAGGAGATGTCCTCGAACTCCTGCAGGAGTTCGCGCTGGCGGCGCGACAGGCTCTGCGACGTCTCGATCGAGATCTGGATGAAGAGGTCGCCGGTCTGCGTCGAGCGAAGCACCGGCATGCCCTTGCCCTTGACGCGGAACTGCTTACCGTACTGCGTGCCCTCGGGAACCTTGACGCGGGACTTGGCGCCGTCGAGCGTCGTGACCTCGAACGAGCCGCCGAGCGCGGCCGTCGTCATCGAGATCGGCACCTTGCAGAAGAGGTCGGCGCCGTCGCGCTGGAAGAACTCGTGCGGCTTCACCGACAGGAAGATGTAGAGGTCGCCCGCAGGTCCGCCGCGCAGGCCCGCCTCGCCCTCACCGGCGAGTCGGATGCGCGTGCCGTCCTCGATGCCGGCCGGGATGTTGACCGAGAGGTTGCGCTCTTCCGGCAGGCGCCCGTCGCCGCCGCACTTGCCGCAGGGGTCGGCGATGATCTCGCCGCGCCCCTGGCAGGTCGGGCAGGTGCGCTCGATCGAGAAGAAGCCCTGCGCGGCGCGCACGCGCCCGATGCCGCCGCAGGTCGGGCAGGCCTTCGGCGCCGTGCCCGTCTTGGCGCCGGTGCCGTGGCACTGGTCGCACTGGATCGTGGTCGGCACGCCGATCTCGGCGGTCTTGCCGGTGAAGGCCTCCTCGAGGCTGATCTCCATGTTGTAGCGAAGGTCCGAGCCGCGCTCGCGCCCCGACTGGCCGCCCTGGCGCCGTCCGCCGGCGCCGCCACGCCCGCCCATCATCTCGCCGAAGATGTCGTCGAAGATGTCAGCCATCGAGGACGCGAAGTCGCCCCGGCCCGCGCCGCCGCCGTTCTGGAACGCGGCATGGCCGAACCGGTCGTAGGCGGCACGCTTCTGCGGGTCCTTCAGGACCTCGTAGGCCTCGCCGATCTCCTTGAACTTCAGCTCAGCCGTTGCGTCGCCCGGGTTCTTGTCCGGGTGATACTGCATGGCAAGCTTGCGGAACGCGGCCTTCAGGGTCTTGTCGTCGCAACCCTTCACGACGCCGAGCATCTCGTAGTAATCGACCTTCACGGACAAGCGTATCACCGTTCTCGTGCGCATCGGACCAGCCGTCCGGTGCAGTCATGATGTGGAGACGGAAAGTCCAGCGAAGTTCCGTCGCGGGCCCGATGTAGGCGTGGAGGGTCCGCGTTACCATAGGACAGCGGCCAGCAAAAGCGGATGGAGCTTGCGCGGACCCGTCGCCGCCGCGTCAGGCCGAGGCGAGCGTCGGCGGCCGGGGCTTGGCATTGCGCTCGCCCGCCAGCCGACGCCCGAGCGGCCCCTCGACGAAGCGCGCCGACAGGAAGGCAAGCGCGATCGTCGCGAGCATCGGGATCGGCAGGAAGGCGTAGAAGCTCATGATCTCCCGCGGCTCGAGGATCCGCTTCCACAGGAAGGACAGGAGCACGATCTCGCAGGCCGCGTGGAGGATGTAGATGCCGAAGGACAGGCGCAGGAGCGGCATCGCCGGCTCCAGCCGCTCGGTGGAGCGGGGCCGCGCCCCCTCCGACAGGCCGATCAGGAGGATGGCGAGGAAGAGGAGCGCCAGCGTCAGGTGGACGAGCGCGGCGGTCGCCATGGTGAGGAGCGCAGCGCCAAGCGCGAGCAGTCCCGGCGCGTGCGAGGTGACGGCGAGCGCGCGCCGCGCGACGAGGGCGGCTGCGAGCGCGCCCGCCGTGAAGTCGGCAAAGGCGCGATAGGCGCCGAACGTATCGGCATTGGTCCAGTGGCCGCTCGGAAAGACGCCGGCATAGCTCCAGACCTCGAGCACCGCGATCCAGCCGAACAGGAGGAACGCGAGGCCGGCGATACCCGCGCGGCGCCAGACGAGGACGACCGCCGGAAACAGGAGGTAGCAGAAGAACTCGGCGCTGACCGACCAGCTCGGATAGTTGAAGGTGAGCCGGTCCGTCGTGCCCCAGGCATGCACGGCGAGGACGTGCAGCGGCAGGTCCGCCATGTTCCAGCGCGGCAGGTCGTGCAGCGTGACGAGGCCGAGCGCGCCAGCCGCGCCGATCGAGCCGAAGAACAGAAGCGTCAGGAAGTGCAGGGGATAGAGCCGCGCGAGACGCCGGCGCAGGAAGCGCCGGTAGTCGCCCATCGTGTTCATGCGCGGCGCGTAGCGCGCGGCGATCACGAAGCCGGAGATCATGAAGAAGGCGTCGAGAAGCGGCAGGAGATGGTGCAGGGCGTCGGTCGCGACCTGGGCCTGCGTGCCCGGCGCGAAGAACATGAAGTGATAGGTCATCACCAGGATCGCGGCCGAGAAGCGCCAGCAGTCGAAGATCCGGTAGTGCATCGTCAGGTCTCGCTGGGCAGGGCGACGGCAAGGCCCCGCTCGCCATCGAGCGAGGCAGGGGAGCGGGGCAGGGGAGCGGACCGAGGAGCGCGTGGAGCCCCTCGGCGCCGATTCAGGCGGCCCGGCGGGCCGGCGCGTGGCGAAGGGGTGCGCGGGTGCGCTCCTCGCCGATCTCGAACTGCGCGACGAGATCGCGCAGTTCCCCCGCCTCGCCCCGCAGCGACTGGCTAGAGGCCGCCGCCTCTTCGAGCATCGCCGCGTTCTGCTGGGTGATCTGGTCGATGTGGGAGACGGCCGTATTGATCTCGCGGATGCCGGTCGACTGCTCGGCCGCGCCCTTCGCGATGGCCGTCACCTTGCCGTCGATCTCCAGAACCTTGGCCGCGATGCCCTGGAGCGAGGCGCCGGCCCGCTCGACGAAGGTCACGCCGACCTCGACCTCGTGCGAGGCGCGGGCGATGAGGTCCTTGATCTCCTTGGCGGCTTCGGCCGAGCGCTGGGCGAGCCCGCGCACCTCCTGCGCCACCACCGCGAACCCGCGTCCGGCCTCGCCGGCGCGTGCCGCCTCGACGCCCGCATTGAGGGCGAGGAGGTTGGTCTGGAAAGTGATCTCGTCGATCACGCCGATGATCTTGGCGATGCGGGCCGAGGAGTCCTCGATGGCGCGCATGGCGTCGATCGCCTGGGCGACGATCTCGTCGGAGGCCTGCGCGGCGGCGCAGGCGCCCTTCACCGTGGTGGTGGCCGATGCGGCATGGCCCGCGCTCTCGTTGACGCGCAGCGTGATGTCGGCGAGCGCGGCGGACGTCTCCTCGAGGCTGGCGGCCTGACCCTCGATCCGGCGCGCCATCTCCTGCGCGGCCGCGCTGATCTCGCCGGTGCCGCCGTCGATGCTGGTGACGATGCCCGAAACGGTCCGCATCGTCGACTGGAGCTGGCCGACCGCCGCGTCGAAGTCGGTGGCGAGCTTGGCATAGGAGCCGCCGATCCGGCCCGACAGGCGGCAGGTGAGGTCGCCGGCCGACAGGCGGGCGAGGCCGCTGCCGAGAAGCGCCACCACTTCGGCCTGCTCGGCTGCGGTGCGCGCACGCTCCTCTTCGCCCTCGCGGCGCGTCGTCTCGGCCCGCACGCGCTCCTGCGCGGCGACGGCCTCGGCCTGACGGCCCGAGGCGAGCTCGTGGCGGAAGCCTTCGAGCGCGGTGGCGAGCGCGCCGGCCTCGTCGCGGCTCCCCTGTCCCTCGACCGGCCGCGTGTAGTCGCCGGCGCTGAGCGCCTCGACGCCCGCCAGCAGCCGCTGCAGCGGTCGGCGCACGACGCGGTGCGAGGCGAAGGCGAGGACGCCGAGCGAGATCGCGACGACGAGAAGACCGCCGCCGACGAGGAGTAGGCGCTCGTCCCGAACCGGGCCGGCGACGACAGCGGCAGGCACGTCGACCAGCGTCGCCCATGTGAGATCGAAGCCGGGGACCTGGAACGGCAGGGCGACGCGGGTCGCGCCGTCCGGCAGCGTCCCAAGGACGCGCGGCTGGCCGTCGGCGGCCGCCTTCGCGAGATCGGCCGAGCCGATGTCCTCGTAGGGCTTGGTGCGCATCGCCGCATCGGGCGCGACCAGCCACTTGCCGTCGCCGCTGACGAGGAACACCCGGCCGGTGCCGAAGGGCTGCAGGGCCGAGACCGTGGCGGCAAGCTCGTGCATGCCGATGTCGATGCCGGCGACGCCGATCAGCTTGCCGCCCGCCATGACGGGATAGGCGGCCGACGACATGAGGACGCCGGTCTCGGACAGGTAGGGGGCGGTGAGGTAGCCCTTGCCGCGCGCGACGGGCTCCTTGTACCAGTCCGCGTCGTATTTCGCGGTGAAGGTGCTGTAGTCGGCGCCGCCGGTCTTGCCCTTCGTCCAGTAGGGGGTGAAGGCGCCGTCCTTGTTTGAGCCGACGGCCGCGGGATCGCTCGTCCCGTCGATGCCGCCCGGCGCTTCCGCCATCCAGGAGCCGAAGAGGTTGGGGTAGGAGCCGATCGCCGGCTTGAGGAGCGCGACATAGGCGGTGCGGTCCCTGAGGCCCGCCTCGTGCATCGCCCCGATCGCACCCGCCGTCGCGTTGCCGACCGCGGTCGCCTGACCGAGCCCGATGCCGATCGTGTTGGCGACGATGCGCGCCTCGGCGGTCGCGCGGTCCAGCGCCATCGCCTCGATCCGGTCCGCCGAACTCATCGAGATCCAGGTGAAGGCGCCAGCCAGTACCAGGGTCACCGCGCCTCCCGCGGCCAGGATCAGCTTGGCGGACAGGGAACTGGACAGCGATTTCATGGCATCCTCGGAGCGAGATGTCAGAGACGGGTTCCAACGACTCTGGAGGATGACTGATAAAATTTCGTTGTGCGGCGCCAGATGGCGAAAGGTTCCGCAGGACGACATGAAAAAGGCCCCGGCGGGAGCATCCCGCCGGGGCCTTCCATTTCCAAGCGTTTCAGAGGTCGATCAGGCCGACTTCTTGCGCTCGTCGTCCTGCACTTCCTCGAAGTCCGCGTCGACCACGTCGTCGCGGCCGCCCTGCGCGGTCGAGGCATGCGGCTGGGCCGCCTCGTCCTCGCCGGCCTGGCTCGCCTCGTACATCGCCTGACCGAGCTTCATCGAAGCCTCGGCGAGCTTGTCCGACTTCGCCTTGATGGCGTCGGCATCGGCGTCGGCCTTGTCGAGCTCGGCGCGCAGGTCCGCGATCGCGTCCTCGATCGCCTTGCGGTCGGTCTCGGAGACCTTGTCGCCGTAGTCCTTAAGCGACTTCTCGGCCGAATGGACGAGGCTCTCGCCCTGGTTCTTGGCCTCGACCGCGGCGCGGCGCTTCTTGTCGGCGTCGGCGTTGGCCTCGGCTTCCTTCACCATCTTGTCGATGTCGGCGTCCGAGAGGCCGCCCGACGCCTGGATGGTGATGCGCTGCTCCTTGTTCGTGCCCTTGTCCTTGGCCGACACGTTGACGATGCCGTTGGCGTCGATGTCGAAGGTCACCTCGATCTGCGGCACGCCGCGCGGTGCCGGCGGAATGCCCTCGAGGTTGAACCGGCCGAGCGACTTGTTGTCGGCGGCCATCTCGCGCTCACCCTGGTAGACCTGGATGGTCACGGCGTTCTGGCCGTCCTCGGCGGTCGAGAAGACCTGGGACTTCTTGGTCGGGATCGTCGTGTTGCGGTCGATGAGGCGCGTGAACACGCCGCCGAGCGTCTCGATGCCGAGCGACAGCGGGGTCACGTCGAGAAGAAGCACGTCCTTCACGTCGCCCTGAAGAACGCCGGCCTGGATCGCGGCGCCCATGGCAACGACCTCGTCCGGGTTGACGCCCTTGTGCGGCTCCTTGCCGAAGAAATTCTTCACGACCTCCTGGACCTTCGGCATGCGCGTCATGCCGCCGACCAGCACGACCTCGTCGATGTCCGACTGCGTCAGGCCGGCATCCTTGAGGGCCGCCTTCATCGGGCCGACCGTGCGCTGCACGAGATCGTCGACGAGGCTCTCGAACTTCGAGCGCGTCAGCTTCAGCGTCAGGTGCTTCGGACCGGAGGCGTCCGCCGTGATGAAGGGCAGATTAATCTCGGTCTGCGAGGCGGACGAAAGCTCGATCTTGGCCTTCTCAGCCGCTTCCTTCAGGCGCTGAAGGGCGAGCTTGTCGTTCTTCAGGTCGATGCCCTGGTCCTTCTTGAACTCGGACGCGAGGTAGTCGACGAGGCGCATGTCGAAGTCCTCGCCGCCGAGGAACGTGTCGCCGTTGGTCGACTTCACCTCGAAGACGCCATCGCCGATCTCGAGCACCGACACGTCGAACGTGCCGCCGCCAAGGTCATAGACCGCGATCGTCTTGCCGTCGTTCTTCTCGAGGCCGTAGGCAAGCGCCGCCGCCGTCGGCTCGTTGATGATGCGCAGGACGTCAAGGCCCGCGATCTTGCCGGCATCCTTGGTCGCTTGGCGCTGGGCGTCGTTGAAGTAGGCGGGGACGGTGATGACGGCCTTCTCGACCTTCTCGCCGAGATAGGCTTCCGCCGTCTCCTTCATCTTCTGCAGGATCATGGCCGAGACCTGACTCGGCGAATACTTCTCGCCGTGCGCCTCGACCCAGGCGTCGCCGTTGCTGGCGTTGACGATCTTGTAGGGGACGAGGCCCTTGTCCTTCGCCACGGTCGGGTCGTCGTAGCGACGGCCGATCAGGCGCTTCACCGCGAAGAGCGTGTTCTCGGGGTTGGTCACCGCCTGGCGCTTGGCCGGCTGGCCGACGAGACGCTCGTCGTCGTTCGAGAAGGCGACGATCGAAGGCGTCGTGCGCGCGCCTTCCGCGTTCTCGATCACCTTCGCGGTCTTGCCGTCCATGACGGCGACGCAGGAATTGGTGGTTCCGAGATCGATGCCGATCACCTTCGCCATTGTCTGTCTCTCCTTGTTGAGCGTGTGGCCCGGACCCTCGATCGAGGCGTTCCGCGTGGCCGCACCTTGGATGGGATTCCGGTTCGCCGAGGGGCTCTCGAAAACGGCCGCCCCGGCGGGCTGAGGGCTATATATGAACGGGCTTTGGGGGGCGCAAGACGGTCTCTGGCCCGTCCGTGCCGCCTGTCGCGGTGGGCGGTGAACCGGCGGCCAGCCGGGCAGCATCGCGGCGCCGGCGTCTGCACCAGCATCGATCCGGTACGAAAGAAGAGGGGCCGCCGGCGTTTCCCGCCGGCGGCCCTTTTCATGTCATCCGCCGAAGAGGCCGCGGAACAGCGAGCGGTCGCTGGCCCGGCCGCCGGGCGCCGGGCCCTCCAGCACCGCATCGGGCGGCAGCTGGTCGGGGCTGACCGCGATCGCAGGTCCCTCGAGCACGGCATCGGGCGGCAGCTGGTTGCGGCCGACCGTGCGCGGCGGGCCGATGTCGGCCGGCGGGCGCATGCGCGCCGGCTCGCCGTAGCCGTATTCCGGCGGCGGGCCGCCGTACTCGTCGTCGCCGTAGGGATCCTGCCCTCGCGCCGGCGGCCGGCGGGCGTATTCGGGTTCGGCCGGCAGGTCGCGATAGCCCGGCGTCGAGCGGTACTGCGGCTCGTCCTGCGGCTCGCCGCGCGGGCTCCGCTCGGCATAGCCGTCCTGGCCGGGCACGACGCTGCCGGGCGCAGCCGCCGGCGGCAGTTCGCCCGTCGCCTGCTGCGGCGCCTCCCCCTCGAAGCCGGGGCCCGGCAGCTCGTTGCTCTCGTAGACCGGATTGCCGTCGGCGTCGTAGCCGATGATGCGGTCGCCGTAGCCGGACGCCATCGGCTGGTTGCCGGGTTCGCCGATCCGGTAGTCGCCCGGCAGGGGCATGGCCGGCAGGCCCTCGTGCGCGGCGGTCATGAACGCCTTCCAGGCGTCCGCCGGCAGCGAGCCGCCCGTCACCTGGCGCATCGGCTTGCCGTTGTCGTTGCCGAGCCAGACGCCGGTGGTGAGGTTGGCCGTGAAGCCGACGAACCAGGCGTCCTTGAAGTCCTGCGTGGTGCCGCTCTTGCCGGCCGCCTGCCAGCCCTTCAGCGCCGCGCGTCGGCCGGTGCCCGAGGTGATGACCCGTGTCATCATCGCGTTCATCATGCCGACGATGTCGGAGGTGACGATCACCGGCGGCACCGCGTCGTCGCGCTGGTAGAGCACCTTGCCGGACACCGTCGTCACCTTGTTCACGAGGTGCGGCGTCGCCTGGTAGCCGCCGTTGGCGAAGGTCGCATAGGCGCCGGTGAGCTCCAGAAGCGAGACTTCCGACGTGCCGAGCGCCAGCGAGGCGTTGTCGACGAGCGGCGACTGGATGCCCATCCGCTGGGCCGTCTCGATCACGGCGGCGGGTCCGACCTGCGCGGTGAGCTGGGCGGCGATGGTGTTGAGCGAACGCATCAGCGCGTCCGCCACCGTCACCGGGCCGCGGAAGCGGTTGTCGTAGTTGGAGGGCGACCAGTTGCCGATCTTGACCGGTCCGTCGTTCATTACCGTCTCCGGCCGCACGCCGTATTCCAGCGCCGTCTCGTAGACGAAGGGCTTGAAGGCCGAGCCCGGCTGGCGCTTGGCGTCCACCGCGCGGTTGAACTGCGAGGCGGCGTAGTCGCGCCCGCCGACGATGGCGCGGATCGCGCCGGTGCCGTCGATCGAGACGAGCGCCCCTTGCGTCACGTTCTGCGTCGCGCGGTCGATCGTTCCGGCGATCGCCTTCTGGGCTTCCTTCTCCAGCGTGAGGTCGATCGTGGTGTCGACCACGACGTCCTCCTTGATCTCGCCGCCGACGAGAAGCGGCAGGTCGCGCATCACCATGTCGGCCGCGTAGTGCTCGGGACCGGTCCAGAAGCTTTTCGCCTTGGTGGGCTTGGAGGCGAGCGCGTCGTCGAACTCCGCCTTGGTGATCTTGCCTTCCTCGAGCATGGCCTGCAGCACCACCCCGGCGCGCGCGCGCGCCGCCTCCGGGTCGCGCGCCGGCGACAGGCGCGAGGGTGCCTTCAGGAGGCCGGCGAGCGTCGCCGACTCGATGAGGTTGAGCTCGTCCGCGTTCTTGTCGAAGTAGCGCCGCGCGGCCGCCTGGATGCCGGTCGCGCCGGAGCCGAAGTAGACGCGGTTGAGGTACATCTCCAGGATCTGGTCTTTGGAGAACTTGGTCTCCAGCCAGAGCGAGAGGATCGCCTCCTGGATCTTGCGCTGGAGGGTCTGGTCCGGCGTCAGGAAGATGTTCTTGGCGAGCTGCTGCGTCAGTGTCGAGCCGCCCTGCACGGTGTCGCCGGCCGCCAGATTCTCGGAAAAGGCGCGCAGGATGCCGACCGGGTCGACGCCCCAGTGCGAGTAGAAGCGCCGGTCCTCGATCGCCATCACGGCCTGCGGCACGTAGGGGCTGATGCGGTCGAGCGCGACCGCCTCGCCGCCCGTGGTGCCGCGGTCGGCGAGAAGGTCGCCCGAGACCGAGACGATCTTCACGTTGGGCGGGCGGTCCGGGATCGCCCAGGCCTCCTGCGGCAGCTTGATCGCGAAGTAGCCGATCAGCGCGAGCCCGGCGATGCCGCCCCAGAAGACGAGAAGGAAGGAGAGGCGGACGAGGTGCCCGAGGAAGGAGCGCCGACGCCTCGGCCGGCTGCCGAAGAAGCCGCGCCCGCCCTCGTCGTTGCCGCCGCCGCCGGACCCGCCGCCCGCGCCGCGACGCCCGCCGCGACCGCCGGAGCCGAGATCCTTGACCCGGCGCGCGGCTTCGCCGTCGATCTGGCGGCCGCGCGACGGGCGGCCCGTGCTGGCGACGGCCCGGTCGTCGGGCGAGATGCGGATCTCGTCCTCGCCACCGCCCGATCCGCCGAAGCTCGGCTCGATTCGCTCGCCCTTGCGCCTCGCGGCCATCGCGACTGTCCCCTCGTCTTGACCGGCGCCGTTGGAGGCCGATTGTCTGCAATCCGTGGGGCCCAGCGCCTGAACGCGCGCTGAATTCGTCGAAGCCGCCGGCACGGGTGCGCGCGGCCTGTCCCCACGGGTGGCCGTGCAGAGTAAATACGGCGATTTAACGGGGCGTTAACCGAGGCTGACGGGCCGTTAAGGGGCTGCGTCACCCCCGATCGCGGCCACGAAAAACCCGCCCGGACGGCCGGGCGGGCGGCAAGGCGCGACGGGGCGCTGTGATCAGAACAGGTCGATCGAGAAGCGCTTGGACAGGCCGAACCCGGCGAAGAACTGGTCTTCCGAGCCGACCTTGACGATCGGCGAGTCGGCGGCGTCGCCGACCATGCGCTCGTAGGCGGCGTTGGCGTTGAGGAACCAGTCGGGGCGGAACTCGTAGCGCGCCGAGGCCGCCGCGCCGACCGACTTGAAGCCGCCGTCCGCGTCATAGGCGGCAAGGCGCCCGCCGGACGCGATCGATTCCAGCGGCCGCACCGAGAAGTAGGTGCTCATGTAGTTCGAGTCGGCGAAGGTCGTGCGCGGCCCGAGCTTGAACTCCCACTGCTCGGTCGGGCGCGAGATGAAGTCGATGCCGGCGCCGCCGACGAAGCCCTCGCCCTCGTTGAACGCGTAGCGCGCCTCGCCGTACACCTCGACGTTGAGCGTGTCGTAGACCGGGAACTCGTAGCCGGCGCGAAGCCCGAGCTGGTAGCTGCGGTCGAGCGCCAGTGTGCCGTTCAGCTCCGGGTAGTCGTCGGCGCTGCGCTTGTCGATGAAGCGGAACGAGGGGCCGATGCGAAGGCCGCCCTGCTTCTCCTCGGGCGAGCCGATGTCGAAGAGGCCGGGAATGTTGAGATACTGCAGCGAGACGATCGGATAGCCGGAGATGTCGTAGTCGCTGGCGCCCTCGTAGGCCGGCTGCGTCGAGATCCCGACGCCGAGCTCGATGATGAGGTCGGCATTGTTGACGATCGCGACCTCGCTCGTGTCGACGGTCTCGTAGTCGGCGGCAAGCGCCGGCCCGGCGGAGAGAACGGTGGCGGCGAGGAGACCGGCGAGGAGGCGATACGTCATGATGGGAACTCCGGCGGCGCAACGGGCGCCCTTGGCCGACATCTTTCGCACCGAAGGGGCGGTTTCAATCGTTCGCCTTGCGATCTCGCGACTTCCCGGAGGTGTCGTGGCGCGGGCGCCACATGACACAAACGCGTGAACCCCGGATTCAATCGATATCAACGGGATGGCGCGATTGCGGCCGGTCGCCCGCCCGTTCATCCTCCCGCGCGCCCCGACGGGCGCCAAGGGAGGTTGCATGAAGACTTTGACCGCCATCGCCGGAGCCGTCGCGCTCCTCGCCGCCACGACGCTGGGCGCTGCCGCGCAGGACTATCCGAACAAGCCGGTGACGCTGGTCGTGCCGTTCGCGGCCGGCGGCTCGACCGATCTCGTCGCACGCACCATCGCGCAGAAGATGAGCGAGACGCTTGGCCAGCAGGTGCTCGTCGACAACAAGGGCGGGGCCGGCGGCAATCTCGGCGCAACCTTCGTCAGCCAGGCCCAGCCCGACGGCTACACGATCCTGATGGGCACGATTGCCACGCACGCCCTCTCGGCCTCGCTCTACGCCAAGCCGCCCTTCGATCCGATCGCCGACTTCACGCCGATCGTCTGGCTGGTGACGGTCCCGAACGTGCTGACGGTCAACAAGGACTACCCCGCCAAGACGGTGCAGGAACTGATTGCGCGGCTGAAGGAGAAGCCCGGAGAGGAGGTCTATTCCTCGTCCGGCAACGGCACGCCGCTGCATCTCTCCGGCGAGCTCTTCAAGTCGATGACCGGCACCGACATGGTGCACGTGCCCTACCAGGGCTCGGGGCCGGCACTGGTGGACGCGGTGTCGGGCGCGGTTCCGATCAACTTCGACAACCTGCCGTCCTCGACCGAGTTCATCCGCTCGGGCGCGCTCCGGGCGCTGGCCGTGACCACCAAGGAGCGGGCCGCCAACTTCCCCGATATTCCGACGATGGAGGAGGCGGGCGTGCCGGGCTACGAGACCAACACCTGGAACGCGTTCTTCGGACCGAAGGGCCTGCCGCCGGAGGTGGTGGCGACGCTCAACAAGGCCGCCAACGAGGCGATCCAGGACGAGACCGTCAAGGCGCGGCTCGCCGAGGTCGGGGCGACGACGGTCGGCGGCACGCCGGAGGAACTCGCCGTCCACGTCAAGGACGAGATCGCCCGCTGGAAGCCCGTCATCGAAGCGGCCGGCGCCAAGATCGAGTAAGAGGACGGCTCAAGGTCCAACCCGGACCTGGGGAGGGCGACGCGGTTCGCCCTTTCCCTTCCATCATCGAGTGTTCCCATGTCCCTGACGCTCCACGGCATCCGCAACTGCGACACGGTCAAGAAGGCGCGGGCCTTTCTCGACACCCGCGGGGTCGAGCACCGCTTCCGCGACTTCAAGGCCGATGCGCCGGGCGAAGCCGAGTTGCGGCGATGGTGCGCGGCGGCCGGCTGGGAGACGCTTCTCAACCGCGCCGGCACGACCTTTCGCAAGCTGCCGGAGGCCGAGCGCGCCGACATGACGGAGGCGAAGGCCATCGCCCTGATGCTTGCCCATCCCAGCCTCATCAAGCGGCCGGTCGCCGAACGGGGCGAGACGATCCTCGTCGGCTTCACGCCGGAGCGCTACGTCGGCGTCTTCGGCTGAGCCGGAGGCCTCGGCCGTCAGCCTGGCGCGTCACGATTTATAAACTCAGCACCTCCGAAAACCCCTGCGATTTCAAAGGGGCTGATCGGTTCACATCAGAGATGACTCAGTTTTTCCACGCAGAACCGTTACTCACTTCTCCGAACGCCGAAACCGCCCCTTTCACCGCAGCGATTGCGATCGCGATGACAGGGATCGAAGTCGGTTCGATCTCCGGTCGTCCATAGGTAGCGAGCGGCACCTCAGTCGGCGGCTGCTAGTTCCTGCTCGTCGCGGGACCGGTTGTCATTCAACCGCGCCAGTCTTGCGCAGAGGACGGGCTTTCTGATGCGGAGCTGGAAGTCGGCTTGTCGTAGAAATTACGTGCTTGAAAGACGACCGGACTGGCCCGTGCCGAAGAAACTATCTGGTGCCGTGCGGCTGGCCATCACTTGAAGAAGGGGAGGAGCTCACGGTCGATGGTGCGGAAGAAGCGCTCGATGACCGGCCGGCCGTTCGGCTGGTCGACGGTGCCGACCCCCTGCTCGGGACCAAGCTCAGGGCGAGCGCTCCGCTCAGTCGTGTCGGCGTTCTCGGAGCTGTCGATAGGGCCGGCGATGTGGTCGGGGAACACGTGTCTTTCCTTTGTCGCGCTCCAACTCTTGGGCGCATGCCTCCTTCGGAGCCGTTAACACAGGGAAGAGCGTTCTACCGAACCAGGGCTTCTTTTTCTATTTGTCGCAGATTTCCGTCCGGGACAGCTTCGCGGCCACATGAGGTGCCTCCTGTGTCGCGATCGAGCCGTCATTGAAGCGACCGGACGCGAAAGGCAGGTTAGGCAAGTGGCTGGCTAAGCTCCGAGGGGAAACTGTTGCTGCTCCGCAAACTTGGTCGCCCGCGAGGCGGGTTCGCAACTCCCTATCCGAACGCGCACGCTTGGGCCTGGGTGATCTAAAGCCGAGGTCTGTGCGCAGAAGGAGCGCTGGATGCCGTTCGTGACCGGCGGCAACGTGAAGGGGACGTGGTCAGGAACAGTTATCGGACGCTCAGGTTCGCAAATTTGCGTGGTTGCTGGCCGAACGCATGCCGCCGGCGTCCGGTTCGGTCCGCGAGGCATCGGGTTTGAAGTGGTCGCCCGCGTAACCGGGCAGCGCTTGCTCCGGATCGGAGAACTTTTCCGATGGATCGCTCCGTGGAGGCTCAGCCCTCGTCTCTCCCGAAAAATTCCTGTCCACAGACTTGCGCCCGCCCCCAACCCGGGGAACCATTTTTGCAGTGATCGAAGTCGCGAGGAGCCTCACGTGTCGAACAGACGAACCCGACTGCACAAGATAACGGTGGATGAAGAGACGAGGGAAGCCATGTTCGCAACCAGAGAGACCTACCTGGCGGCAGGGCGCGACGACCCTTGGGTCGGTGTCGCTAGGATCTTGGAGGAGCGGCTGGGCCTTGACCTGACCGATCCCGCGAACGCGGACATCGACATCATCGTCAACGATGTGGACTTCAGCTATCTGGCGCCGGATCCGGAGACCGGAACCTACACGACCATCTCGTCCTTGCTCGCGATCTACGAAAACGTGCCGCCCGACTGGGCTACCTGGACATGCCAGATTCCGTCCCGCCTGGGCAATCTGGCGTGGACGATCGGGAGCCTGATGAGATCGATCGGCTGGAAGGAGCGCTTCCCGGTATCGATGACGGCTTAGCCGCCAAGGCGTCGCGACCCGACCCAACCGCAGCGCCGACCCGCCCGGTCAGTCAGCGCGTGACCGGAACGGCATGGCCGTCCGACTGCTTGGCTGCGCGCTGCCATTCGAAACCCAACCCCCCTGCCGCGGCGAAGAGCGGGCAATCCGGTTCGCGTCGAATGTTCTTGGACCATCATCGGTTCGAGGCGGGAAGGCGCGCATCAAAACATGACCACATGGGAGGAAAAATTGGCAGAGAAGCGGGTCCGCATTCCAATGACGGGGGTTGCCGCTCGGCGGGGTGTTACCGTCGATGACGGCCTGTCGTGGCAGGCGCGACAGGAACTGGCATTGAAGAAACTGGAGAGCCGCGTGACGGACGTAATTAAGACGACGGAGGAGCTTCGGCGAGCGGTTCACGAGAAGGCGCGGGGCCACCGACTGGATGTACGTGAACTGGCCATGCTCCATGAGACACGTTCGCTGTCCGACAAGATGCGCATCAGCGATTCGATGCCGTACTTCGCGATCAGAGAGATCGTCGACGAGACGTTGCGGTCGGAACGCAACCCGCAAGTCGTGTTGACCTTGGCAGGCGGATTGATCCTGACCCAGCTCTTCGTACCGATGAATGCCCCTTTCGGGCTCGACGACGAGCTCTGGCGTATCGCCAAGAACCTAACGAAGGTCTATGGTGGAAGGGTAGATGTCGAACCGGCGCCGGCGACGGCATCCGGCTATGGCATTCTCACCGCGTACAGGATGCCTTCGTTCGTCTACCTTCCAGGGGACTGGCCGCTCGTCCAACGGTTCGGCGTCGAATGCGGCAAGTATCGGCAGTCATGTGGAGCAATGGCCGCCTGACGCGCCACGCAGCGAGTGAACCGACCATGAGGCTCAATCGCTCCGACGTCTCCGCAGCGGCTCGCGAGCACTCAAGCGGTACCATGCCCGGAGTGTATGGCAGCGATCAGTCGCATAGGGCTCGGAATCCAGTCGGATGCTGACCGACCGCGGGCCATCGCCGTACGAGCCAGCCCTCCACCTCGGAGCGGCGGTAGTAGTAGGCCGAAACGACTGAGTGGTCGAACGCCGGACGGATGCCATCGGCCTCCAAGAGCGACCGCTGCTTCCTCGGGTCGAGCCCTGTCTGCTTGGCGAGTTCGCCCAATCCGGCGTACCGCAGCCGAAAGGTGTCAATTGACGCTTTGGGGACCATCGTTCCGGGACGGCGGCCCACCATTCTCGTCCCCGTCACGCCTTCCAGGGCGCCAAGGCGAAGAAGCCCGGTTATGGTTGTGCTTCGGACCCGCAACTCCCGTTCAGCCTCCCGACGGGACATCTGACCGTCGTTCGACAACCGAACGAGGCCCAGGACCTCCTTGGGATCGACAAGGACCGACTGGTAGCCCACGGCACCGGAGCGGACGCCGACGCGCTTCAGTCGTCCCTCAAGCAGGAGCCGCACGATCGGGGCGTTGCCGCAACGGACGCGCCGAGCTGCCGCCTGAATGTCGGCAAGCGAGGGGTCGTCGCGGAACTCTGGCTTGGCGGCTCGCAGTAGCGAGGCAACGAAGGCGTCGAGATCCTCGCGCCTGAAGACGTACGAATTCAGGACGTCCGTGCCGCCTTTGATCCAGGGGCGGAGCAGGCCGCCGTCGAGCAACGAGCGCCGAAGCTGTATCGGCAAGCCGACGTAATCCGCCGTCTGGTCGAGGTTGAGGCCATTCGCAAGCGTTTCGAGGAACGGGGCAGCGGCGCGCGCGTCGAACGTGGTCCGGTCATCTGACGAGGCCACCATCGAGGCGTCGACGTAACCGTTCGTCACGAGAAGCTTCCTGAGCTTCCTGACGTGGATGCCGTATTCCGCCGATGCCGAGGTGATCGAGTGGATCCGGCGCGTCTGTACCTTCCGTCCGAACAGTGTGTCTCCCGGCCCTAAGGGCAGCGTGTCGACGGAATGACGAGAGAGGATGTCGCGCAGCGGGTCATAGACTGGATCGCGGTCGCGATGCGCCAGCCACAGCCAAAGTTGCCCGAACAGCGAGACGGGTGCCCAGTTCCGCTTCCCGGCCCGGAAGCGCCCGACGGTCCGGTCCAACAGTTCGCGGATCGACGCCTCACCCCTCGACGCGATCTCGAACCCGTTAGCCTCGCATTCCCACAATCGGTCGCCGCCGAGGCCCGCGATCGCCACGTCGGGGCCGTGGACGTCCGTCGCTCCGAGGTAGGTGCATACGTAGGCCACAGCGTAAAGCGGGAATCGGTCGAGCCACGTCCCGTTGTGCGCGGAGCCTTCGAGGCGCGATAGCACATAGGATTCGAAGGTCGATTGAGTCCTTCGGGGGATGCCTCTCGCCAGTCCGTCCAGAGCGGGAAGCGCGGCCGCCAGCACGCGCGACGTGTCCTGCTTTCGCTTCGCCCCGACCGGATCGAGATGGATAAGGGCCATGCCATGCCTCGCGCACGTCCGCATGGGGAGTATGCACCATTCGCTTCTCCGGTGCGGGCGTGCCTCCATCCGATGGCTGAGGCGGTCAACGTCCTCCTGGAGGCAGGCGGGGCAGACCCTAACTCGGTCGCGCGACAGCAGACGCCTCGAAATTTGGTTGCCCTTATGGAGGTAATGGCGGGAACGCTCAGTGCGGGCGAACCCCTCGCGGACGAGGGCCTCCGCGTCCGTCGATCCGAGAGCCGCGAGCCGTCCCACGATCTCTGGATCACCATTGGCGACCCGCTGTAGATCGAGACGGAAGTCACCGGCGAAAAGCCGTAGGTCGTCGCGTCCATTCCTGACGGCAAGGCGGGAGAGGTAGTCGACGGGGGATTCTCGTTCGCCTTGGATGAGCGGGAAGGGCAGTCGGTTCACCATGGGCATGATTCCTGGGCGGTTCGGACGAGGCGTTTGTAACTCGCCCCGCCGCCGCGTTCAGATTGCATCGTTGTGCCCTGCCCCTGTCCGGGACGACGCGAAAATCCCGAGCGCTCGCACACCAAGCGTCCGATCCGATGAGCATCCAACCAACCCCGACGTGAAGGCACTGCTCGATGCGGCACGTGCCAGGGGGTGACGCCCGGCCGCGGCACGGGCGCTACCACGTGTCCTGAACCTGCCTGCCCGATCGGAATAATTTTCCCCGGGAGTGTGGGTGTCGTGGAGCGGCAGCGTGTCGTCGCAACGCGATCGGCCGGAAGCCGGCGCGGTTCAACCTCAACGACCTTTAGCCTTGTCGCGCAGAGGCGTGACCATGCAATCGTCGTCGCAGTCAAAACTACTCCGCCACCGATCGCCGCGCGGCCGTCACCCATCCACCTGCACGATCTTGACGTCCCCCTTCCTGTAGATGATCGCGCCGACGACCCGATGATCAGCGACAGGGGCAATGCGCCGGGCCGAAAGACGGCGCATCATTGCCCCCGTCGACGTCCTGGCGTCCCTGGCGAGCTCAACCAGCGTCACGTGATCACGTCTGAATCGCTCCAAGCTGTTGCGGCTCACCATTAGGCGCAGGACGCCGGTCACCGGATGCCGGATCCTCTCCCCTTCCAGCAGGCCGGCCCGGACAAGGTTGCGTACGACGTGCAGGGGAAGCCCGGTCGCATGCCTGACTTCCCTCGGATGCACCATGCCGTCCTCGCCAAGTCCAAATGCCTCGTGGATCTCGCTGACGTCTACCAAGACGGACGGAATGCCCCGGGCATCGGTGTCCCTGCCGACGCGGCAGAGACGGCCATCCAGCAGGAGGTTAGCGATCTTCGGCACGGACCGGCCCGAGCGTCGCGCCGCTTCCGCAAAGGGACGGAGATCGGCCACCGGCCTGTCCCCGGGAAGCACTTTTGCAAGCAGCCGATCGACGAACGCGTCGAGGTCCGCAGGCCGGAAGCGGTAGTGCTTGAAGCTGCTGCCGGCGCCGCCAAGGAACGGGACGACCAGCCCGGACCTGACCAGTTCATCGAGCGTCGATGGCGACACGCCCAGCCTGTTCGACGCCGCATCGAAGTCGAGCGCGCCCGCCAGGTCGGTCAGAAGGCCGGCATGGACGACGGCATCGAAGGTGACGAGATCGTCCGGCAGGGACGACGGGCCGATGACCGAGGCCGCGGCCAGGATGTTGCGCAGGGTCGTATGGTGGATGCCGGTTTCGACCGAAGCCGAGCGGACCGAATGGAGTCGCCGTACCTCCAAGGGTTTGCCAAACGGAGCGATGGCGTCGCTCGGTCCGATCGCAAGACGGTCGAGGCAAGCGTCGCGGACGAAGCCGCGGAAGGGAGCGAGGGCAGGGTCCGTGGCGGGATGGGCAAGCCAAAGGTAGAGGCGCCCAAGCAGCGCCTGGGGACCCCGCTGGCCACCCTTGCGGCCCGCAGACGAGAGCGCCGCGTCCAAGAGTTCGCGGATGCCTGCTTCACCTCGTTCCGCGAGGGCGAAGCCGACGGCCTGTCGTTCGGCGAGCCGCCTGTCCTCGATCCCGTGCATGGCAGCGTCCGGGCCGTCGAGAACGACGGCGCCCATTACCTCCGCGAGGCGGATGCAGGCGTGGACGGGCATCGTGTCGAGAATCGACGAAGCCGCGGTGTCGTTGCCGACCGGAATGCCGAGGCGACGCAGGAGGTGGAGTTCTAGGCCGCAGAGTTCACGGGCGACACGGCGTAGGCTCGGCGTTTCCGGGGCGTCTAGGGCCCGCGAGACGGCACGCGTGAAGTCGGAAGCCTTTGGGTCGGGCTGCGGGCCGAGATCGACGAGGGCGATCAGGTGGACATGACAGGCCCGGACGTCGCGCAGCAGCCATTCGCCTCGGCGCCAATGGCGCGAGGCTGGCCTGCCTTCGCCGGACGTCAGATCCATCTCAAGGCAAGCCGGGCACAGCCGCGCGCGCTGGCGAGTCACCATCGCGGAGTGGAACTCGCACCCGTAGAAGGTCACGCGGCGACCGCGCCCCGATCGGAAAGCCGCGGCTGCGACAGTCACTGGATCGGTGCGGCCGAGCGCCGCCGCTGCCTCAACGGCTTCCGGTTCTCCGCACGCCAGGGCGTGCAGACCGAGGCGGAAGTCTGTGCAGAACGTCCGGACCCCGTCGCGGCCGTTACGGAACGCGAGGCGGGACACGTAATCGAGTGGCGCCTCCCGCTCGCCGGGTGCCAAGCCGAAGACGACCCGGCGCATCAGTGTTTCCCCTCGGCGGGAGATGGCTTGCGTTGTTTCCGGCCGACCGGGTTGCCGTCGTCGTCGACGGGCTGCTCGTACAAGGCGATCTCGACGTCGATCTTGTCCCAGTCGTCGGCGAGGAAGACATTGAGACGGTCGGCGGTCTCGCCCGTGCGCGCCGAATAGGCGTCGGCGAAATGGTCCGCTGAGAGCTTGCGCTTGCCCGTCTGGAGGCATTCGAGGATTGCGTCCTGGACGAACTCGATCAGGATGCCGAACTGGTGCAACGCCGCGTGGAGCAGGCGGGCCGTGAACTCGTCCGACAGGACGGCGGAGCAGTCGAGGCGCGGACATGCCGAGCTAATCTCGCGAATCGTCCCCCGGACCGCCTCGGCGTGTTCGGGGAACCGCAAAGATTCGAACCTGACGTGGTGGATGCGGCGGTTGATCGACCTGTCGCCCTGGCAGAACCGGGCGAGTTCCGGCAGGCCCGACAGGATCAGCCACAGCGGCCAGTCGTTGTCCTGAAGCAGGCGCTTGAGGGTGTTCTCGACAGCCTGATGGACGGCGTGGTTCGAGATCTGGTCGCCGTGCTGGGCCTCGTCGATGTGGATAATGAAGATCTGGAGTTCCTTCATGAGGATGCGGATCATCGGCCAGACCTCGCCCTCGGGGATATCACGCTCGCCGAGGTAGCCGATCTTGCGCACGATCTCGTTGCCGAGGGCCTTGAGCGTGAAGGGGGAGGGCGCTACCACGGAGAGGAGGGGGCAGGCCTCGCCGACGACGCCGAAGTTCTCGAACTCTGGCCGCGACTCGAAGGCGTTCATTAGCGCGTGGCTCTTGCCGGCGCCCGCCTCGCCGGTGACGATCAGCACGCGTCCGGCGCGCTTGGAGGAGCGGCGCTGACGCATGCTGGCAAGGGCGTGCTCCATCTTGATCGAGTCCAGGAGGACCTGGATCTCGGTATTCAGGAGTTCGTCGTACTCCGTGCTCAGGACGACGGAGCGGACCCGCTGCATGGCGTCGAACAACGTCTTGCGCTCCGCCGTTTGGTTGTCGTCGATGGACGCCAGAAAGGCGCCCTCCTTTCCCGGTTTCGGCTTGTTCCAGGTTCTTGCCATGGTCAGGCCCCCTTCAGGAACTTGCCGCGTCCGAGGCCGCGGCGACGACCGGTCGCCTGTGGTCCGTCAGTCTCGGGACCGGCATCTGTCGCCGACGTGACGGCAGGCTGGGCCACGGGAGCGGCGTCGCGCCGGGCCACGAATTCCTCTGCGGCCTTCCGGCGGCGGGACGGCAGCTCAATGACGAACGCGTTGAAAAGCTTCTTCTCCGCCTTGCGGATCGTCTCGTCCGTCAGCGTCGTCGGGCCGATGCCGGCCGCCTTGGCGGCCTCATCACCCATGCGCTTCAGAGCGCGGAGCGCCTCGAGCACGATGCCTTCCCGGAGCTTCGCCTGCGCCGCGTACCTCGCGCGCAGTCCCTTGACGACCTCGATCCAGCGTTCTGCCGAAACCCCTTCGAACTCCTCCGATTCACATTCTGCCACGATCCAAGGCGAGCCTGCCTCGCGGGACCGGACCGAGATGGCACCGAGGTTCTCGAGGTCGGCCTTGATAATGACGTCGCCCTGGCCGATCTGCGCGCGCAGGAGTGCCAGCGCATAGGAGCGGTACCGCAGGCCCATGAAGCGGATGCCCTGGTTCCCGATCCGACGGCGATCCATGAAACCGAAGATCGCGCGCATCTGGTCGGGGGTCGGCGGCGAGCAGACGCCCTCCTCGTCGTTGCAACGTGCCCACGCGTCGTTGGGCGTCTCCCCGCCCAAGGCGGCATGGGGTTCGTTGTGGTACACGTCGACCACCCAGCGAATGAATGCGTCCGATAGGGTCTTCGCGAACAGGCTCGCCATCTTGCCGGACTCGTAGTCGCCGCGCTCGACGACGTTGGAGAACGTGCGCCCCGTGAAGAGGGGGAGGAACTGGATGTCGGCGGTCCGGAAGAACCGTTCCACGACCGGCCGCCCGTTCGGCTCGCCTGCGATGCCGATCTCATCCTCGGAACCGAGCTCGCGGCAGGCGTTCTGCATGATCGCGTTCGCGATCTCGGAACCGTTGTCGAAGGGGACGATCTCGGGCGTGCAGGCGTGGTCCCAAGTCGAGGAGCATCCGGCCGCGATGGCAATGTCGGTCTTGTCACGGCAGACCATCTCGAGGGTGCGCAAGGTGGTGGTCGTGTCGCCGTTCTGCGAGATCCGGATGCCGAGGACAACCTTCGTCGCCTGGCAGATGGAGAGGCAGAAATTCAGCCGGACGTTCCCCAGCTCGTCACGCCACTTTTCTTCGACGCCCGCCCAGAAGGATGCCGGCATCTCCTTGGTCATGAGGTGGGTGCGCCAGTTGTCGGTCGGTACCCGCTCGCCCGCCCGCGTCGCCAGTTCCTGGGGTCCGGAGACTTTCAGCGTTTTCTTGAGGGCGGCCTCTCCGTAGCGTGCGAGGATCTTCTCGCTCTTGGCGAGCTTCCGGATCGACCGTTCGAGCGTGCTGGGGGACGGCAGCTTCAACTCGGGCTGACCGTTGGCCTTGCGATCGTCGTTGAGGGTGCCGAAGTGTGCCTTCATCTGGTTGTAGACGGTCTTCATTGAGGGGCGGTTGGAGTCGAGGTACGACCGCGTGAACTGGCGCAGGAGGGCGAGGACGACCGGATCCTCGATGCGCGGCGTCCGGTTGCCCGACAGGGCGTGGCGCCGGTCCCGCAGGGCCAGCCGCTCCCCGTTTAGTTCCAGGAGGCGACGCCGGTAGCGGCGGAACGTTCCCGGGGTCGGCACGCGGGGGATGTCCTGCTCGAGGCCACGGCGCTTGGTTTGCGCCTGCCTGTTCGCTGTGAGTGCGGTGAAGATCTCCATGTATGCTTTGCCGATCGAGATCTTCAGTGCCTTATCGGTCAGGCTCGTTTCCTTGGCGATCCTCATTTCCTCAATGCGGTGGACGAGGCGGCGGTAAAACTCGATGTGTGCCGCTTGGTCGGCCGGGAGGGCGGTGCCGTCCTCGAGGTCCGGGTTGAGACGGCGGACGCGCTGCCAGGCCTCGTCGAAATGGCGCGGGTCGACCCTCACCTTGCCGGCATCCACCAACTCGCCGAAGTAGTCCTGCGTGAACGTCTGCTTGAGGTCCGGCATCTTGATGGGCTGGAGGACGATCACGTGCATGTCGCGGGACGCCTGTCGAAACTCGACAGGGCTGGGGTCGGAGACGGTGATGAGGGCGTGTTGGCCGTAGCCGTATTTCGTGGACGTCGACGAGCGGAATTTGGGCGGGAAGTAGTTCATGTATGCTCCTTGGTTGTTGCGGTAGGTTGCTTCGCGTTCACGTGGCCTTCGCGCGCGTGACGTAGGCTGCGTAGGAGATGCGGGCGTCCTGGTAGACCTCGGCTCCGTGGTCGCCGATCAGGCGGACCAGCGCGTTGAAGCCTGCTGCGCCCTTGCCCGTCTGCTTCACGACGTCCCGCACCGAGCTCCATCCGGGCAGGCATTCGACGACCGCGGCGACGGCGTTGTCGGCGTCCGCGTCGGGCATGCGACGGGCGCGCAGGATCAATCGCGCGTCGGCGACGTCATCGGGGTGTGCGTGTTGCTCAGTGAGGATCGTGTACTCGTCGGCGTAGGCGGCGCCGATCTGTTCCTTGATCGCGTCGTGCGCCGCACGCAGGCCGGTTCCCTCAACCTCCGACGCCGGTTTCACGTCGATCGCCCAGCGGTACCCGTCGGGTTCGACGAGGAAGGCGTCGAACGTGTGCTTCCTGTCTTTCCCGTTCGCGTCGCGGAACAATACCGTTGGGGGCTGTTCCCGGAAGCTGGCGTAGGCGACGGTCGCCATGAGGACGAGGAAGACGTTCCGTTCGAGGCGGCTTTCGTAGAGGATCACGCGGTGGTTGATCACGTTGATGATCGATCCGCGGTAGGAGACCTTCGAGCGGTTGTGGATCTTGCGTGTGGACTCGGAGGGCAGGATCGGCTGCCAAGGGGTGAGGCCTTGCCTCCGACTCACCCAGGTATGTGCGATCTCCTTTCGAAGGCAGGGCCGGACCCCTCCTTCGCGTTAGAGTTCGGACCGGTCTTTCGTTGGTCGCGCTTGGCGTCGTGCTTGCTCATGTCCGGCTCCTTGTCTCGCTTGATCCCGTCAGTTCCGGCGGCCGCCGCTCAAGCGGCCTCCTCACAGGAAGAAGCCGCCTTCGCCGCGCCGTGGCGCGCGGCGTCGACCAGGTCGCAGGGCAGTGCCCTCACGACGCGCAGGAAAGTAGAGAGGGAGGGAACGCGGAGATCAGGGTACTCCGGCAAGGCCTTGAAGCGTTCCACGAGTTGGCGATACAGGACCTTGACCGTCGGACGGGTCGGGCTGAGGTAGTTCGCTGCCGATTCGTGGGTCATCTTCGCAACGATGGGATCGAACGCATCAAGCGGATGAACGGTCGACGAGGCGGGGAAGGCGCGCCGTCCAGATGCGCCCATCCGGTAGCGAAGCATGCGCTCGCGCAGCGTATAGGGATTCGGAAGCACCAGCTTCGGACGGTGATCCTTCGTCGGCCCCTTGCCGATGCGCTCGAGATAGCGCACCTGCGCGTCCAAGAGCTGGGGCATGACAGCCTTCACCGAAGCGTTGCTGAAGCCCATCATCTGGTTGCCGAGGAGGCGGTCGGACGTTTGGCAGACCACCAGCCAGAGCGCGTCCGGACCGTCGTTGGGGACGGCGGGCTGGCGCGGCGGTTCGATGCGCAGCATCCCCTCCTCGTAGGTCTCGAGCAGCTCCTCGAACGAAAACAACTCGACGCGCGAGGGGACGTCCAGGCTGCGCAGGACGAAGTTGCCGTCGGGGGTGCGGTTCATGACGATGTAGGCGTTGCCGGCGATGGTCAGGATGTAGCCGGTGGCGATGCGGTGGGGGAACATGTGTCTCTCCTCTGTCCCAGTGGAACCCCGGCCCGGCGCCGCGCGACGTAACGGCGGAACCGGCATGGCGGGGGCATGCGCCGCACCGCGCGTTAGGTCGGGAAATCCCGGTTGCTGGGCGCCGTGCGTTTCACTCCGGTGCCGGACGGTCGTCCGGCGTTGAAGCTATATGCGCTGGGAGAGGGGGCGGGCGGCGGCGGCGCCGGAGAGGAGGGCAGGGGAGGCAGAACCGGAACGCTTCGTCATGTCAGTCTACCTCACTGTTCCTGGAACCGTTCGGGCTGGTTCGAGGGGGCACTGGCTGGATTGCCAGAATTGCCGGTCTTCCTTCGCTGAACCTCGGCCACTGGCAGATCCTCGGCGGGTCGTCGCCAACACTGCAGGAGCTTTGTTCGGTCAAATCGATGATGTTTCGTAAGCCGTTCCGATCTCGACTGCGAGACCAGCCGTCCACGGAACCATCAAGATTCTGGTTTACCTTTCAAGGGTTGCCGTCTTTTCTTTGGAACGCTGTTGGTTTTCCCACGGAGGGCTGCGTCGACGGCACCGGGGGCGGGGCGCGCGACACCATCATCTTCCGGTTGTTCGGTCGCCCCATAGATGCCGCGCTCAGCCTCTTCAGCCGGAGAGGAGGAAGTGCCATCTTCGGTGCGGCTACGTTGGCCGAGAGCCTTGAGCTCTTGGTCGAAGCCGTCAAGGCGGTATTCGATACCACCGATCACGATGCTGGGGTCTGATTTCTTGGACATGGTTCTATCCTCTCGCCTGTCTTCCGATGGGTCCCCCGGGCTCAGATGGCTAAGCGAGCCATGTGCCTGGTGAAGGTGCTCTCGATGCGTTCGGCACGATCCCGCTGTGACGGAAAATTGCCCGAAGCTGCGGTGACGCCGTTCGGCGTCAGGCGGCTATGCGGCGCGGAGCGAGGGCGGAGGAGGAGAGGTTGGCCAGCCCGTGAACGGGGACCGGGAGCGAGGCGGCTGCGATGGCGTTCATTCGACCTGCTCCTTCAGTTGGGACGCCTGAGGGGGCGTCCTGGTCGGCGTTGGGCGGGATTGCCCGGCGCCTGCATCGCTTGCGGCTCGGCCGCGGGGCGATCACGACGGCTTCGGGAGCCGATCGCAGAACCGACATAGATCGAATCGATCGATGTGCGTGAGCCCTTTGCCAGGATCCGCCGAGTCATTTTCCTCGCGAAGGCTTCGGATCCGTTTCAAGGTCCATCGAAAGATCGCCTAAATGCATTCTGTTTCGCTACAAGTCGTTGTTTTCCCTCGAATCAGGCCGCGAACCATGGTCCATGGCTCGCTTCGCGTGAACCCGTGGTCGCAACTAGTCTCCCGTGGGCGTCGTGGGAACGTCGGGGAGCGCGGACCAGTGGCGAGGGTGCTCCATCCCATCAGCGGGGACCCCGGGGCCGTGGTTCCGCGGCCACCGCCCACTCGCCCGAGCAAGGATTGAGGACGCCTGGGAGGGCGACGTGCTCGTGGATTCGTGCGAAGTCCCGTTCGTTCATCGTGACGACGACGGCGCCGGCCGCGATGGCCTGGGCCGCGATCGCGAGCTTCTCGCCGTTCGGCGGCTTGTGGGCGCCCGGCCGCGTCTCGAGGAAGCCCCGCAGCGCAGGGGTCGCATGCATCATGGCGCGGATGCGGACGGACATGGCGCAAGGCCTCAGGATCCGGAACCGCCCCGACAGGACGAACTCCTCGAGCCAGCCCTCGAGGCCGACCGCCTTGTCAGGGCTCTGCCTGCGCGCCAGTTCGGCGCCGTACTGGATCTCGAAGACCGTGGAATGGGCGATGGCGAGCGAACGGGGCGGTTGTCGCCCGATCCAGTCCAGGACTTCGGGAGTGGGCCGTGGGCGCCGGAGTTCGGAGACGACGTTGGTGTCGAGGATTTGGAGGGGCCCGCGGGACGTCATGCGGTAACCTCGACGCGGCGGACGGCGGGGCCGGCCGTAGTCGGCGCGGGGCGGTGCCTCCTCACGGGAGGCGTCCACGTCACGGTTCCGTCCCCGGCCGCGCGCAGCGTGCCCGGGAGAACGGCCATGGGCACACCGGTCAGCGTGCAGCAGCCCACCCAGCCGTCGGGGGTCCGCACAAGGGACCGCAGGCGGGCCCTGTCCGCGATCGTCCTCACGATCCCAGGGACTTCGTCCGTTAACGGCAATCCGCACGCCGCGATGTAAGCGGATCGGGCCGCGCCCCAAGCCGGAATGACGATGCGTCCGTCGCCGACCGCGGAGGTAACCTCCCTCTCGGTCCACACCTCAAACGTGGCGCCGACCGAGAGGCAATCAGCCTCGACGTGTCCCCGCCGGCCGTCCAAGCCGGGGTCCTCCCGCAGCACGGTGCGCCCAGCCGTCGACACGAAGGTGCGGGAGCCGTCCCGCCGCTCCACGAGAAGGTCCGGCGTGTACCTGCGGGTCCTTCCGTCGAAGCCGTCCATCCACGTGAAGGTGACCGGCGCGAACGCGAAGCCGACGACGTCGGGGTCGTCGGCGAAGACGGCGGCAAGGCGCCGGAGAAGGCCGAGCGGCTTCGTCGGAAGGTCCGCGTTAACGGGACCGGCTGCTTGGAGCCTGGCAGTTTCTGTCATGGCCGTCCTTTCTGGGCGGGGCGCATGCGACCGCGCTCCGCGCCGCCTGTCGGCGCGGCTGGGTCGACGCTGGAAGGGTGGGGGCATGTTCCCGAATGCCGCCGGGACGGCACGGGATCGGCGTCCGCGCGCGGTCGCCCGGGAGTTTGCGGTCGAGGGGTGTGATCGCGGGGGGGCGGGGGGCCGCGTCGGCGAGCAAGACGGGCGTCGACCCGCACGCCGCGATCGGGCATGGTGCGGCTAGGGCCGGAGTATGAATCCTACGGCGGCGAGACGGCGCGGTCGGGATCGGGCGCGAAGGCGGATTCGGAGTGTCAACATGGCGAGGCGAGTCCTACACGGTACAACGAAACTGCGCCCGCCGGGCTGGAGCGGCCCGGCGAAATGTTCTGTGGGCTCATGCTGCTGCGATTGACTGGAGCAAACATGGTGTTTGTCGAAGAGTCAACGGTGATTCTCGGAAAGGTTGATCCGTCGGAAGGCGGACGAGACGCCGCCGAGGCTTCCCATGGTTTCGACGGGATCGTCGTGCGCGGCGCGAGGGCCATGCTTGGCCTGTCGCAGGCGGCTCTCTGCGCCGCCGCCGGTTGCGGGCGCAACACCCTGAATGACTTCGAGAACGGGTCGCGGACCCCGGGGACGGGAAAGGTCGCGGACATCAAAGCCGCGCTTGAGGCGGCGGGCGCCGAGTTCGTCGAGGATTCCGCGCGCGGGATCGCCGTGCGCGTCGATCGTACCCGGGCCGCCGGACGCACGCCCCGGGCCCGCACGATTGGGGACGGGCGAGGATCCACCACGACGTAACCTCCGTACCCGGGGCGGCGCAGGTCACGGAGCCTTGGATCCTGTCTGATCTTCGCCGCGACCGGCCGTGTAGGGGAGCGGGTGGCCGCTCGCCTCGGCAGTTGTCGCGGTCCTGCGTTCGGTGCGTCGTCCTGGTTTCGACCGCCGATGGCGTTGGCTCTGGAAAGCTGTCACTCCTGCGGTCGACGATTTCCCCCGCATCCGGACCGAAGGAAGCCGATGGCATGCGCCCGTTTCAGTCCTTCGCCACCCTTGCCCTTGCGTTCGCCGCGGCGACGCCCGCCGTCGCCAACGACTCGACTGCATCCTTCGCGACGGGCGGCTTGGTGCTGACGAGGACGGACGCCATCGCGATGAAGTCGGAGGACCTGTCGGTTTCGGCGGACGCGATCCACGTCGCCTACGTCTTTCGCAACACGAGCGACAAGCCCGTCACGACCACGGTCGCCTTCCCCGTGCCGGACGTCACGGCGCTGCCCTACATCGACATCTCCATCCCGAACGACGACCCGGCGAACCCGCTTGGTTTCGAGACGCGCGTCGAGGGCAAGCCGGTCGCGATGGAGTTGGACCAGAAGGCGACGCTGGACGGTCGCAACGTGACGCCCCTCCTGTCAGGCCTCGGCGTTCCGCTGGCGCCACAGGACGAGGAGGCGGGCGACGCGCTCGACGCGCTGCCCCGGGCGAAGCAGGACGAACTGATCGCAGCCGGCCTCGCCGAACCGGGGGATCAAGAGGCCGCGGACAGCCGCGAGCGCAACCTCCGGGCCCTTTGGAGCTGGAGCGGCACCTACCACTGGGAACAGACCTTCGAGCCCGGTCGGGACCTGCATGTCGAGCATCGCTACACGCCGTCCGTCGGCAGCAGCGTCGCGACGGTCCTGGAAATGGAAGCCGACTACCCCGACGAGGTGAAGGAGATGCGGGAGCGCTACTGCGTCGACGACGCCTTCATGCGGGCCGTGAAGAAGCGCGGCGCCGAATGGCGGAAGCGCTACCCGGACTAGGGCTACGCCTTCTCCGAGCGGAGCTTCGAGTACGTCCTGACGACGGGGGCGAACTGGGCCGAGCCGATCGGCGACTTCAAGCTGACGGTGAACAAGGGCGCGCCCGAGAACCTCGTCTCGTTCTGTGCCGACGGCGTGAGGAAGACATCGCCGACGACGTTCGAGGTACGGCATGAATCCTTCGTCCCTAAGCGGGACCTTGCTGTCCTCATCCTGCCGCCCGTCGAACCGCCGCCAACGTGAACCGCATGCTCTTCCTGCACGGTTGGGGAATGCCCTCGCGCATTGAGCGGCTTGCTGTGTCCTGAAATTAGTGAACGGAACCGCGCATAGTTCGGCGGCGAAGAACTGTCTTGGCGAACCGGAACCATCGGGCGTGCCTTCGGCTCCAGCATCGCGACCCAGCGCTTCGGCCGCTTCAGGAAGCGCGCCGAGGCTGCGGTTCCAAGGCCGCAGGTCTCGTCCGACGTCGACGCAATGATGGCATGGCCAGTCGGATGACGGCCTCCGGGAAGCGAACGATAATTCCCCCTTACGGTCGCCGAACGCAAATCCCTGCCTTCATATCGCGTGTCAAACCCATTTGTATATCGACGGAGTAGAGATATGCGGTTCGGAGCCGTGTCGCGAGGAGCGGAGACCAAATGCTGGATCGACGTCAATTCATCCTCTCGACGCTGGCTCTCGCCAGTGCCTCGATCCCCGGACGCGCGTTCGCCGTCGGTGAGGCTGCCGCGGCCCCCCTGATCGTTGCCGACCAGAGCGAACTTCTGCGCAACCTGTTCGAGGCGAGCGGGGAGGCCGAGAAGCTCGCCTCGCCGGTAACGTTCCCGAACTTCGCGGGCGGCCCCGCCATCCTCGAGGCGATGCGCGCCGGCGCCCTCGACCTCGCCTATGTCGGCGACACGCCGCCGATCCAGGCGCGGGCTTCGGGCACGCTTCTGCCGATCGTCGCGACCTTCACGCGGCCGATCGCGGAATACCGCCTGACCAGCCGGCCGGGACTGGTCATTGAGAAGCTCTCCGAACTGAAGGGCAAGAAGGTCAGCTACGTCGAGGGTTCGGGACGTCAGGCCTTCCTGATCGAGGCGCTGAACCGGGCCGGCCTGAAGCTCGACGACGTCGAGCGCGTCAACCTGCGGGTCGCCGACCTGCCGGATGCCATCCGCACCGGGGCCGTCGACGTCGCGGTGCTGTCGGAGCCCTTCGTGACCCGCCTGACGAAGCAGGTCGGTGCCGCGCAGGTGCGTGATCCGGAGGAGCGTCGTCTCCTGCCGAGCACCAGCTACATCTACGCACGGCCCGAGGTGCTGGCAGACCCGGCCAAGGCAGCCGCGATCGGTCCGTTCCTCGCCGCCTTCGCGCGGGCGGGCACCTGGTCCAACGCGAACCGCGAGGCGTGGGGCGAGCACTACTACTCCGGCTTCCAGCGTCTTCCGCCGGAGGACACCGCGTCGATCCTCGCTGCCCAGGCCCCTGTCTCCTTCCAGACCTCGGCCGAGGCGATCCCGCACCACCAGCGGCTGATCGACATCCTATACCAGGCCGGGTCGCTTCCCGAGCGCTTCGACGCCGCCGGCTCCTTCGTCGACACGTTCGATCCGGTGATCGTAGCGAGCCGCTGACCAGACCCCTTTCGACCCGGAGGCATCCCATGTCCGACTTGGCGATCCGAACCGCGGCACATCATGCGCCACCGCGGAATGCGGCGGAGACCGTGTCCGTGCCTGCGGCTGCGTCAACGATTCGACGCTCCGGTCCGACCCGCAGGCTGACCCCGGCCCCTCTGCCGAAGGGTATGCGGCTCCTCGGCCCTATCCTCCTGCTCCTCGTGTGGGAGGCGGCGTCGCGGCTCGGCCTCATCTCGCCCTACACGCTCGCTGCCCCCTCAACGGCGCTGGTTACCGGCTACGCGCTGATCGCCGACGGGACGCTTCTGCCGCATCTCGCGGCCTCGGCCGCCCGCGCCTATTCGGGCCTCGCGCTCGGCGTGACGGCCGGCGTGATGCTGGCGCTCCTGTCCGGGCTGACCCGCAGCGGCGAAGCGCTGATCGACGGGCTCGTGCAGGTGAAGCGCGCCGTACCGACGCTGGCGCTTATCCCGCTCGCCATCATCTGGCTCGG
>NZ_CAJYIU010000044.1 GCF_913775355.1 uncultured Aureimonas sp. | reverse complement strand
TGAGATCGTCCACCAGCCGGTCGTAGTCGGGCTTGGCTGCCATCACGGTCATGCGGCGTCGGCGGCCGCCCTCCGGTCGCTCGATCAGGATCTCCTGCCGATGCTTCGACATGTCGATCGCTACCAGGGTGCACGGGCATACGATCATCGGCGATCTGCCCGTTGTGACTGTGAATCGCATTTCTATCGATACCGGTGCGTTCCAATCGGGCATTCTGACGGCCGCGGTTATCGATGGCCCTGATGTCAGTTTTCTGCAGGCGGTAGGCGAGCCGGACCGAAGTGCCGTCGTGCGGGAGTTTAAGTTGCGGGCAATCGTGCACGGCTGGGTGGCGTCATCGAGCGCGCTGCAGGCGCAGTCCGATTATCTCGAAGGTCGCATCGGTTTGGCGGAACTCCAACAGCTCAGCGACGAGTGAAAACAGAACGGCCACATGTGCCGGTGCGTCATACTCAGTCGTGATTTCCATTTCACGTCGTTCGGAAGGAAATATCACCGCCACGCAACCTAGGGCATTCTACGGGCCAACATGCCAGTAGAGCGACATCTGCGGGCCGAAGGCGGACCAACCACTCTGTAGGTCGGACGATGAATATTTGCCCCGAAGATCCATGCGCAGACGTATAACGGCTCGATACAGCTCAAACCGGTCTACAACTTTCTCCGAGTATCAGGGCAGGCTGGAACACGACATTCCGAGGATCTGCGGCGGTCCCCCGCTCGATACGGTCGACAAGCAGCCGCAGCGCTTCGTTGGTCATGTCCGAAATCGGATGCTCCGTTCGCGTCAGGCGCGGGCGCAGTCCGCCGATGCCCGGAATGGTGTCGGTGGACGCGATGGACACGTCGTTCGGGCACGACAGTCCAAGGTCTGCGAGCGCCCGCATGACACCGAGCGCCATGACGCCGTTGGCGACATAGATCGCGGTGGGACGGTCAGCGCTCGTCAGCAGCTCTCGAGCCACCGAATATGCGACGTCCTCTCGGAACGCTCCGTTGCGGATATGCGAAGGCTCAGGCTCCAGACCCCGTGCCGCCATTCCTTCTAGGAGACCGTCGAGACGCCCTCGCCCAGTGGTCAGATGAAGCGGTCCGGTGATCGTCGCGATGCGGCGGTGACCAAGATCCAAGAGGTAGTTGGCGACCTGCCGAGCCGCCGAGACATTATCGATCGTGACAGTGTCACAGCGATCGTCCGCAACGCGTCGCCCGAAGAGAACGGTCGGGATCCGGCCGCCTTCCCCATCGCGGCCATCGAGGCGCAGGCTCGCATCGATCGGAACCAGCATGAGCCCGTCGCACGACAGGGCACGAACCCGAGCGAGAATCCGCCGCTCGTTCTCCGGCTTCTCATCGCTGTTGAAGAGAACCAGCGAGTAACCCCAGTCGGCCACCGCCGCCTCGGCGGCGCAGACAATGCGGGCGAAGAACGGATTGCTCAAATCCGATACGGCCAACGCAATCAGCTGGCTGCGGCCGCGCTTCAGATTGCGGGCGGCCGACATCGGGGCGTAGTCGAGGTCGCCGATTGCAGCCAGAACGCGGGCCCGCAACGAGGGACTGACATAGGCAGTATCGTTGACCACCGCTGACACGGTTGCCGTAGAAACCCCAGCCACTTTTGCGACGTCTCGGATTGTTGCCAAACATGCCCCGTAGCTAACCGTTTCGGCAATGCGCCGAAGTCGCTCCCATCTTCGATACCGTTATCTGAAGGGGCCCCAACGTCAATGGGACTTGCATTACGCCTAGCATTTGGCACAAACTGGCAAAACGGTTCGCTCTTGTTCGTCGGGAGGGTGACGGGAGCCGAAGCAACCGTGGGAGGATCCTATGAACGCTTCAACGATCGCAATTGTCGCGGCAGGCCTCGCTGCGACGCTCGCTCCTGCCACTGCGCAGGACAAGCCGCTGCTCGGGATCGTCTCGATCTCGGCCACGGAAGCGAACAACGTGCGCTATATCGCGGGCGCGACCGCCGCCGCCGAGAAAGCCGGCTGGACCGTCTCCGTCATCGACGCCGCCGGCAGTGCCGATCAGGCTAACTCGGCGATCCAGAACTTCGCTGGTCGCGGCGCCGGCGCCATCATCGACATGGTCTTCCCCTATTCGTCGATCGGCGCGGGTCTGGCCGCGGCCAAGGATGCGGGCATCCCCGTGGTCACCTGGGGCGGAGGTCTCGGCTCATCGGTCGCAGCGACCAATGGATCGGGCGCGCCGATTGCCCAGCCCGTGATCGAAAAGATGATCGCTGATCTCGGCGGCCAGGGCAGCCTCCTCGCCCTGACTTATCGCACCGGAGAGGTCTGCCGGAACCGCGAGGTTCTTCTCGACGAGATGCTGAAGGCCAGCCCCGGCATCACCGTCACCAAGAATGAGGTGCGTATTCCCGGTTACTTCGAAGACGGCGCGCAGTATGCGAACGCCTGGCTCGCCTCTCACCCGGCCGGTGACGGCAACCTCGCCATCTGGGGCTGCTGGGACGATCCGGCGATCGGAGCGATCGGAGCGCTGCGCCAGCAGGGCCGGGACGATGTGAAGGTCTACGGTGTCAACGGCAACGCGCAGGCGATCGAGAACGTCCAGAACGGCCACATGACCGCGACTGCTTGGGAGGACAGCTTCACTGAAGGCCAGCGGATGGTGGAAATGCTGGACGAGATCAAGAAGGCCGGCGCCGACTGGACGCCGAAGGCTGCCGAGGTGCCGGCCATCCTTGTCACGAAGGAAACCGTCGCCGATTTCGTCAAGCAGCATCCCGAGGCGCTCGGCAAGTGATGCCGCAGGCCGCGCGGCGCCCGGCCGAGCGATTTCCGATGGCCGATGCCGAGCCCTTCGTCGTCGCAGAGGACGTCGCCAAGTCCTATGGCGGCGTCCAGGCGCTCAAGGGCGTTTCGCTTGCCGTGCGGCCGGGCGAAGTGCACGGCCTTGTTGGTGCGAACGGGGCAGGCAAGTCGACGCTGATCCGCATCCTGTCTGGGCTGACGCAGCCCGACCGGGGACGGATCGCGGTCGACGGCGAGCGTACCGCAATCTCCGCGCCCCAGCGTGCGGCCGATCTCGGCATGACGTTCATCCACCAGGAACTGGCGTTTGTGCCCGGCATGACGGTTCTCCAGAACATCATGCTCGGACTGCCCAAACGCCAGCGCTTTGGTGTGGTGGACTGGCGATCGATCGCCCGCGAGGTCGAGCCGGTGGCGCGGCGTGTCGGCCTCGCTGCACCACTCTTCTCCAGCGTCAAAGGCCTGTCGGTCGCCGAGAAGTGGCTGATCAACATCTGCCGCGCCCTCGTGCGAAAGGCCCGGCTCATCGTCATGGACGAGCCGACAGCCTCGCTCTCGGCGACCGAGGCCGAGACGCTGCTGCGCATCGTCGAGGACCTCTCGGGCTCGGGCGTCGCGGTGCTCTACGTCTCGCACCGCCTCGATGAGATCCTGCGCCTCTGCCACCGCGTCACCGCGTTTCGCGACGGGCGGTCGGTGGCAATGCTGGAAGGCGACGGCCTGACGCGGTCCGCGCTTGTCGAGGCGATCGTCGGCGGCGCCGTCGAGAACCTCCAAAAGCCTTTAGGCGACCATCGCCGCAACGAGGTCGTCTTCGCCGTATCCGGGCTGACGCGGAGCCCGCGCGTACGCGATGTCAGCTTTGAACTTCATAGTGGCGAAGTGCTGGGCATCGGCGGTCTCGTCGGCGCCGGACGGACCGAACTCATGCGCCTCATCTACGGCGCCGACCGCCCGGATGGCGGCACGATGCGCCTTGAGGGGCGGTCGTTCGCGCCTCGCCACCCCACGGACGCCGTGAAGGCCGGGTTCGGCCTCGTGCCTGAAGAGCGGCGCAGCGAAGGTCTGATTCTCACGAAGAGCGTTGCCTTCAACCTTCATCTGTCCAGCCTGTCTCGGATCGTCTCGGGCAATCTCCTGCCGCTCGTCAGCTCCGCCCGGCAGCGCACGTTGTCCAACGATATGATCCGCGACCTCGCTATCCGGACGCCGGATCGGCATGCGCCGGTCGGTCGTCTCAGCGGCGGCAACCAGCAGAAGGTCGTCATCGGCCGCTGGCTGCTGCGCAAGCCCAAGATCCTGATCCTCGACGAACCGACGCGCGGCGTCGACATCGGCGCCCGTGGTGAGATCCATCGCCTGATCCGCGGCCTGGCACGCCAGGGCATGGCGGTGCTCGTCGTCTCGTCCGAGCCTGACGAACTGCCGGACCTCTGCGACCGGGTGCTGGTCATGGCGGAAGGTCGGATCGTGCGCGAACTGACGGGACCCGCCTTCACCCGCAACGCCATCATCGAGGCGAGTTACGCCGAAGGGCGCAACGCCGGAGACCCAAGACAATGACCAATGCCAGCGTCTCCCCCCGCCGTCTGTCCTCGAAGGCGAAGACCGCGCTCGGCATCTTCGCGCGTTATGCGACGATCATCGGCCTTCTTGTCATGATCGCGGCGTTCGCGGTCCTCTCCCCGCGCGCCTTTCCCACCCTCAACAACTTCACCAACGTCCTCAACCAGGCCTCGCTCACAATGATCATCGCGGCCGGGCTGACGCTCGCGGTGGTGGTCGGCGAACTCGACCTGTCCGTCGGCTTTGCGGCAAGCCTGCACGGCATCCTCGTCACCGGTCTCATTGTCTCCAATGGTTTGCCGATCCCGCTCGCGATCCTGATCGTCCTGTGCGCGGGTGCCCTGATCGGTCTCGTCAACGGACTGATCGTGACTAAGATCAAGGTCAACTCGGTTATCGCGACGCTCGGTGTCGGCACGATCCTGACAGGGCTCGCCTTCGCCTATTCGGCCGGCGTGCCCATCGTCTCGGGCGTCCCGGAAACCTTCCTTCAGCTGTCGCTGGGCCGCTGGCTCTTCGGCATTCCGAACAACATCGTCATCATGGCGCTCGTGGTCGGCGGCCTTTGGGTTCTGGTGGAGCGCTCGGCCCTTGGCCAGGAGATCCAGGCAGTCGGTGGCAATCCGGCAGCCGCGCGGCTCGCTGGCATCGACGTCGATCGCATCAAGATCCTCGGTTTCGTGATCTCGGGCGTCTGTGCCGCACTGACCGGTATCCTCCTCGCCTCGCGCCTCGGCAGTGGCACGGCGAGCGCCGCCGACAGCTACCTCCTGACGGCATTTGCCGCTGTGTTCCTGGGCTCCGCCACGTTGCGGGATGGGGAGTTCCACATCCTTGGCACGCTGATCGGCGCCTTGATCATCGCCTTTGGCTTCAACGGCCTCAACATTTTCGGTGCCCCCACCTTCTCGCAGTATGTCCTGCAAGGTGCCATTCTCATTCTCGCTGTCGGGCTTTCGAGCCTCGGCCGCTCGATCGCGGAGAGCTGAACCCATGCCCGACATCGGTAGCCTGAACTGGGACGTCCACGTCATCGAGTTCGCTCGCTCGAAGGACCAGCTCGTCGCCGGTCTCGTCCATGGCGCTTACGACGAGGGTACGGTCGACGTTCCCTTCTCCTTTGTGCTCGCCCGGAGCGGGACCCACGTCGTGCTGGTGGATACCGGCTTCATGAAGGAGGGCTCGGGCGAGGCCATGAGCGAGAAGTTCGGCGTGCCCTTCTGGATCTCGCCGCTCCGCATGCTCGCCGCCCTCGGCGTTGCGCCGGACGACGTCACCGACATCGTTCTCAGCCATGCCCACTTCGACCACATGGGCGCGATCCACGAGTTTCCGAGAGCTCGGCTCCACATCCAGAAGTCCGAGCTCCTGTCCTGGATCGAAGCGCTCGCCCTGCCCCGCCAGTTCGGCTACCTCACCGAGATCATCAACCCGGACGACCTTCGCCACGCCTTCGACGCCTCGCTGGAGCACCGTCTCAACCTGGTCGAGGGCGACGTCGATGACCTCCTGCCCGGCCTGCACCTAAGACTTGGCGCCGGCCATACGGTCGGCCAGCAGTTCGTGATCGTTCAGACAGCGCGCGGGCGGCTCGTGATCTCGGGTGACTGCGTCTACTCCAAGCGCAACATCTGCGGCCACAACCATGACGGGGTCTATGTTCCCCTCGCTAACGCGACGGGCAGCGTTTGGGACCAGCTCAAGACCTTTGATCGCATCAACCGCGAGATCGGCGGCGACCTCGGTCGACTTGTCATCCTGCATGACATGCAGCGCTGGCCGAACCTGCCAGTGGTTGAGGAAATCGACGGGTTCCGGATCGTGAAGGCGTCTTAGGGTCAGGACCCATTGATTTGAGGCGCGCGGTCTGATTCAGGCTCCGTCCGGGGGACTGGATATGAGCGATCTGTATTGGCTGACGGACGATCAGATGGAGCGGTTGCGGCCTTTCTTTCCCAAGAGCCACGGCAGACCACGGGTCGACGATCAGCGGGTTTTGAGCGGCATCATCTTCGTCAATCGCAACGGCCTGCGATGGCGCGATGCGCCCAAGGACTATGGGCCCGCGAAGACGCTCTACAACCGTTGGAAGCGTTGGGGTGAAGCGGGCGTCTTTGTCCGAATGATGGAAGGTCTGGCAGCAGTCGGCGCCGATCCCAGAACCGTCATGATCGATGCGACCTACCTGAAGGCCCATCGTACGGCATCGAGCCTTGCGGTCAAAAAAGGGGTCTTGGTCGCCTGATCGGCCGCACCAAAAGGCGGCATGAACACCAAGCTTCATGCCTGAGGCCGATGCGAACGGTCGTCCGCTGAGCTTCTTCCTGACCGCTGGGCCGGTCAGTGACTATACCGGCGCAGCAGCCTTGCTTGACGATCTGCCCAAGGCGCAGTGGCTGCTCGGCGATCGGGGCTACGACGCCGACTGGTTCCGGGACGCTCTTGCAGCGGAGGGCATCAAGCCCTGCATTCCAGGTCGCAAGTCGCGCAACGCGCCAGTGCGCCACGACAAACGTCGCTACCGGCGACGCAACCGCATCGAGATCATGTTCGGCCGCCGCAAGGACTGGCGCCGTGTCGCGACCCGCTACGACCGCTGTCCAACCGTCTTCTTCTCCGCCATCGCGCTCGCAGCCACCGTCCTCTCTCGGGTCGGAACTGATGCATCCTGCCCCCTAGGAGCGTCTTCAACGAGGCGGTGTCGATGTCCTTGAATCCGATCAGGTCCGCACTGGTCGCAACTGTCGTCGATCCCGAGCTCCCGACCTACGCCGGGCAGCTCCGGTACGAAGGCTGACCTCTGCCGGGAAGAAGCGAACGCCGTTGTCAGGGAGATGGCGCTGAACGGCATTTCCAATCAGGGAGTTCGTTTTCAGGGCGGATCGCAGGCGCGGCAGGCGGACGGGGCTTCAAATGCCGAGGAGGCGCCCAGCCATCTTCTGGTCCGTGACGAGCACGGCTGGCGACAGAGCTTTGACGGCTGCTCTCACGGCGCGTTCGTCCTGCGTTCCTCCGGTGGCCAGGACGATATGCCCCGCCGCGCGCACGCTTGCGACGTCCATCGCTATGGCGCGATCGTTGATGTCGTGATCGATGCAAACCCCCTCGACATCGATGAACCGGCCAAGCACGTGGCCGACGGCCCCAGCGCCGACGATTGAGGCCAACTCCGCGTCGCCGAGATCGCCGAGCAGATCGTGCGACCGCGACCGGCTGCAGTCGCCAACATCGGCGACGACGAGGTCGAGTGACACGGCGCCGCCCCAAAGGTGACGATTGATCGTCTCCCGAAGCAGGATTTTGCACAGGTGCGGGGTTGGAGCATGAAGCGGTGCGTGCACGAGGTATGTTTCAGCGCACAGACGCGCTCCGAGCCGCAGTGAGATGTGGAAGGGGCTTTCGGAAGTGACGCTCGCCGGCCCCCCGTGCAAGGCGTAAACTTTCAGGTGCCAGTTCTGTGGCGCGTTGATCGAGGCCAACGACGCTGCCAGCGTCCGGCCGCACCCGACCCCGATTGCCATTCCATCGGCCATCGCGCCCGACAGGTACTCTCCGAGGACTCGCCCGATCACGCTGTCGAGGAGTTCGGACCTCTGCGGGATCGGGACGATGATCGCATCCGCCAGATCGAGCCTGTCGCAAAGCCTCGCTTCGAGGTGGGCCAACGGCCTCGCTTTCGCGAGGAGGCTGATCGTGATGTCACCTCGTGTGAAGCACTGGGCGATGATCTTGATCACGCGATGCTTCGGCAGGGAGAGCGCGGCAGCGATCTGATCCTGAGTGAGCCCCTCCTCGGCATAGAGGTGCGCCACTCTCACCGCCGTGTCGCACCCGGTCTCGCCCACGGATTTGCCCCCCTTTGGTCCGGTCGGACGCGATCACGCTGACGACGATCGCGGATGAAGACTCTTCGTCCGAAGTCCAGTGATCGCCACTGCCCCCCGCGCGTCCGGTTTGCAGCATCTCTCGGTTGGCGTTGCGGCTGTCAGAACCCAGCCACCAGTGTGCGTTCAAAATTATCATGGCACAGACAAATGTGTGCGCGCAAAGCGCCGCTCGTCAAGCCGCCGGCGCCCTAGTCGTGCTGCTGTGGTGCCGCTTTTCCGCTGACTTAGGCGAGACTCTGGCTGCGCGCGGCATCTCGAAGCATTCGGAATTGTATTTTTGTTCTAGAAGATTGACAAAGGTTCACAGCCAAAATATCGCTACCTCCAGTCGCTTGGTCGGGAGGCCCGCGATTTCGATCATGATCACGGGAGGAGAATGAGCATGATCCGCATGAGGAATTCGGTGCGAGCCGCCTTGTTGTTTGCCGGCGTCGCATGCCTTGCACTGCCGGGCCATTCGGCGCTCGCAGAAGGCGTCACATTCAAGTCCGTCTACAATCCGACGCCCGACGCGATCCTGAAGGATCCGAACTACATGACCGTCGAGCAGTTCACGGCGAAAGCTCGTGAAGGGGAGAAGAAGGGCGTTTACGGCTCCGGCAAGCCCATCAAGCTCGCGTTCTCGCAGGTGGTGATGAACCACCCCGTGCGCATCAACATGGTCAACACGTTCAAGTCGAACTGCGCCAAGTACTCCAACGTCACCTGCGACGTGACGGAAGGAAATGGCGACAGCGGCGTCGAGATCGCCAACATCGAGAGCCTGATCCAGCGCAAGCCCGACGTCATGATCGTCAGCAGCCTTTCGGGCACCGCCGTCTATCCCGCCTACGAGGAGATCGACGAGGCCGGTATCCCGCTGATCATCAACAATTCCGGCATTCCGGACGACAGCGCGACGGACATCAAGTACACGTCCTTCATCAGCCCCGACGACTGGGAGAACGGCCGGCTGCTCGGCCAGTACATGGCCGATCGTCTGAAGGGCAAGGGCAACGTCATCGTTATCGAGGGAGTCGCCGAATCGTCGAACTACGAGCACCGCCTCGGCGGCTTCATGGAAGTCATCGACAAGTATCCCGACATCCACATCGTCGGGAGGCAGTCGGGTGCCTGGATCCGCATGCCTGCCATGAAGGCCGCCGCCGACCTGTTGCAGGCCAATCCCCAGATCGATGGCATCTACGCCATGAACGACGAGATGGGAATGGGCGTCCTTCAGGCGCTGAGGAGCGCCGGCCGTGACAAGGGTGTCGTGATGGTCAGCGTCGACGGCCAGAAGGACCTTGTGCAGGAGATCGAGAAGGGCTCGCCTGCGGAAGCCACCGTCTTCTGGGAGTCCGACATGACGCGCGTCGTCGATGCCGCGCTCGCCGTGGCGGACGGCGCCGTGATCGCCCCCCAGGTCTGGTACAAGGAGGCCCTCATCACGAAGGCCAACGCCAAGGAAGTTCTCGACAAGCGTCTGAAGTAGGCGGCGCCAGCGCGAAAGCCCTCGCGAGGGCTCCCGCGGACCAGACCCGACGGTGCCGATATGCGGGAAGACGTATCGGCACCGCTCGTTCCGACATGATGATCGTTACACCATACCGTAATGGGAGATATTAGTATGGCCACTTCGCTCGACAAGTTCGCGAACCGCGCGCCTGGTTGGGATACGCCGCTGATCATTGAATCGCACCTGAACGGCGAGCGTACGAAGGAGATGAATCCGAATACGCCCCGCACCTACCAGGAAGTGATCGATGACGCGATCGCCTGCTGGGACGCCGGCTCCTGCGCGATCCACACGCACAACACCAACTTCAACCTGCACGGCGAGGAGGCGGCGAAGGACTATCATCCCGTCTACGACGAGGTGCTGCGCCAGCGGCCCGACCTCGTGTGGTACCCGACGACGTGCAACCGCGAGCTTTTGTCCGAGGACGAATTCGGCACCGAGCACAGCGGGTTCCTTCACAAGACGCACAACGTCAACATTTCCTGCATCGACACCGGCATCAACCTTTTCGCGTTCGACGTGAACGAGAAGGGCCACATCGAGGGTCGGGAATATGGCTGGAACTACAAGCAGGTCGCCGGCCAGGTCGATCAGGCGCTGGCCAACAAGATGAGCATCATCTGGGGCGTCTATGAGCCGGGTCAGCTGCGGCTCGCGATGCACTACATCAACCGCGGCATGTCCACGCCGGGCTCGTTCGTCGATTTCTACCTGATCGGACCCTACGCCCTGACCTCGACGAAGCCGATCGGCACCTCCGGTATGGAGCCGACGCGCGAGAGCCTTTACTACTATCTCGACATGATGGAGCAGCTCAACCAGACCGGGAAGACGCCGAACTGGTGCATCTCGATCTGGGGCGAGGGAGACCGCGACACGCGCGACGTGATCAAGCGCACCATCGAACTCGGCGGTCACGTCAAGACCGGCCTCGAACTGTTCTACGACCCGGCACGCAACCCGACCAATCTCGAGCTGCTTCGAGAAGTCCAGGAAATCGCCCGCGAGGTCGGCCGTCCGCTGGCGACGCAGCAGCAGGCGCGCGAGATCTACGGCATCGCCGAACAGTCGGCGCGCGGCTACAAGGCGGCCTGACCGGTTCGCTTGGCGCCTGCCGACGCGGGCGCGCCCTCAAGGCTCGCCATCGCACCTGAGGCTGGGTGCGATGGCCGGCGCCCTGCCTCCGGCCGAGTCTCCTCGGGCGGAACCGACCTCAGAGCGGTCGCCGCCGGCGGAACAGGCCAGAGGCTGCGCCACGAGTCTAAACCTTTCTAAACCTTGGACCGCCTCACTCGCACCTTCACGGCGTCATCCGGCGCACCCGCCTCGCGACCGTCCGTCGCTGTGAGCTGATGGACCCGGCGCACGCGGTGCCGATCGGCTGATTCACCTTACCTCCCAAGACCTGCGGATCAGTAGGAAGGGCATTCGATGCAAGCCAGTTACGCCTCCCGCAAGCTGCCCGGCTGGCTTCCGGAATATCGGTCGGAAATCATACTGGCAGTGTTCATCGCTCTGATCTTCGCAGGCGGGCCGCTCTTGTCGGAGTACTTCTTTACGCCCGAGAACCTATTCAACCTCAGCCGCCAGGCCTCGTATCTGTCGATCGTCGCCGTGGGCATGGCCCTCGTGCTCGTCGTCGGCGGGATCGATCTTTCGGTCGGCGCCATCATGCAGCTCGTCGGCCTGTGTTCCGTACTTCTGCTCGGCTCCGGCGCATCGGCCTGGACGGCCCTGCTGGTAGCCCTTGTCCTCGGCTCGGTGCTCGGCCTCGTCAACGGCATTCTGACCGTATACGTGCGGATGCAGGCCTTCATCGCGACGCTCGCGACCGGCGGCATCATGACCGGCATCGTCATGACCTACACCCAGGGCAACGGCGTCGCGCCGCGCGGGATCGACCGGACGTTCCGGCTCATCGGCAGCGGCAACGTCGCGGGCATTCCCAATCCGGCCATCGCGATGATCCTGATCGTTGTGCTGTTCTGGTGGGTCACCACCCAGACGGTCTACGGGCGCAATATCTATGCCGTAGGCGCCAACAAGGCCGCCGCTTTCAACATCGGCATCCGCACGAGGATCGTCGAGTGCTCCGTCTATGTCCTCAGCGGGACGCTGGCGGCGCTCGCGGGCTTCCTGACGTCCGCACGCTCGGGGACGTTCCAGCCCGCCACGGCCGCAACCGGTGGCACGCCGGTCGAGATCGTCATCATGGCGGTGGCGGCTGTCGTTCTAGGAGGCGGCAATCTCAGCGGCGGCAAGGGAACCGTCGTCGGCGCGTTCCTGGGCGCACTTGTGAGCGCCATCATGCTCAACTTCTTCGTGCTCCTGGGAATGGGAATCTGGTTCCAGCGCTTCGTGCTGGCCATGATCATCATCGTGGTTGTTGTGTCGGCCCGCGGGTCGGGGAGATCGTGATCATGAGTGAGACCGTCCTCGAGATCCAAGGCGTTTCCAAAAGCTTCGCCGCAAACCGGGTGCTGATCGACTTGAACCTGTCCGTCCGGAAGGGCGAGGTCCACGCCCTGATGGGCGAGAACGGCGCAGGGAAATCGACGCTGATCAAGATCATCTCCGGCGTCCACCGCGCGGACGAGGGATCGATCGAACTGAACGGCAAGACCGTGAGGTTTCACAGCCCGTTCGACGCACAGGCTGAAGGCGTGGCGACGCTGTTCCAGGAGATCCAGGAAATCCCCGATCTCACCGTGGCGGAGAATCTCTACGCCGGAATGGAGCCCAGGAGGTTCGGCGTCTTCATCGATTGGCCCCGGCTGCGGGCGAGCGCCCAGCGGCAGATCGACGAACTCGGCCTCCACATCGATGCCAATATGCGGATGCGGGACCTATCCCCCTCGTCGCGCAAGATGGTGGAGATCATCCGAGCGGTCCAAAAGCGCCAGGCGTCCGTGGTCATCATGGACGAACCCACGGCCAACCTGAACCAGGACGAGATTGACGCCCTCTTCTCGATGATCGAGAAGCTGAAGAGCCGCGGGATCAGCATCATCTACGTCTCGCACCGGCTTCGCGAGATCTTCCAGATCGCCGACAGAATCTCGGTCCTTCGCGACGGCAAGCTGATCCGGACCGATGCCGCGAGCCGACTGAGCGAGGCGGAGATCGTCCGGCTGATGGTCGGCCGGGAACTGCCTGAGTTCTATCCGAAGAGGCCTGCGCCGCCGAACACGGTCGCGATGCGCGTCCGGGACCTCTGCGTGCCGGGCGAACTCGAGGATGTCAGTTTCAACGTACGCAAGAGCGAGATCATCGGGATCGCCGGCCTGGAGGGGTCGGGCGCTACCTCCGTGGTCAAGGCGCTCTTCGCCCTGCGGCGCGTCTCCAAGGGAACGGTTGAGCTGGACGGCCAGGCCGTCGAACTGAAGAGCCCGCGCAGGAGCATCGACCAGGGCCTGGCTTATGTCCCCGAGGACCGCAAGAGCGACGGGCTGTTCCTCGGCAAGACGGTGGGTTTCAACGTCACCACGGGCGACCTGCGCCGCTACTTTTCCTGGAAGGGCGTCGTGGTTCGGCGCAAGCCCGCGCGGGAGGCGACGGCGAGGATCGTGTCGCGGCTGGGCATCAAGTCCGACGGACGCTTCGCCAAGATCGGGAGCCTCAGCGGCGGCAACCAGCAGAAGGCACTCGTCGGCCGGTGGCTGACCGGCCGCTACCGGGTGATCCTTCTCGAAGAGCCGACGCGCGGCGTCGATATCGGCGCGAAGGTCGACATCTACAACGAGATCAACGCGCTGGCAGAGAGCGGTCTGCCGGTGGTGATCTACTCGTCCGAACTCCTCGAACTGATCGGCATGTGCGACCGTGTCGTGGTCATGCGCCAAGGACGGGTCAGCGCCATCTTGTCCGGCCCCGAGATGACCGAGGAGGCCATCCTCGATAAAGCGCTCGTGCGAACCGAAGACGACCGGGAGCGCCCCGTCGCACACCTTGCGGCCGTATCAGCCTGACGGCGTCGGCGGTGCGTCACCCGCCCGTCCCCGTCTTCCGTCCGAAAGCCAGGAAACCGTCGAGAGACGTACCGGAGTTGCCGTCATGACGCATGCGAACGTTGCGAGGAGAACGCCGGCATTGGACTATATGCCGGTCATGGTCGTGGGCGCCCTCCTGGTCCTCGGCGCCGTGACGTCAGACAGGTTCGCCCATCTGACCAACATCCTCAACATCCTCCAATACGCGGCAGAGCCGGCCATCATCTCCGTCGGCATGATGTTCGTGATCTTGGCGCGGGGCATCGATCTGTCCGTCGGATCGGTCATGGGCCTTGGCAACGTGACGGTCGCCCTTCTGGTCGCACAGGGATATCCGATCCCCGTCGCGATCGGCGGCGCCCTCCTGTTCGGCGCCGCGATCGGTTGCGTCAACGGCCTACTCATCACCAAGGGCCGGATGGAGCCGATCATCGCCACTCTGGCGACGATGATCGCCGTGCGCTCCGTGATCTATTTCATGACCGACGGAGCGCCGCTGTTCGAAGGGATCCCGGCCGAGTTCAACGCGATCGCGCAAGGGCGGATCGGCGACGTTCCCAACGGCGTCTTTTACCTGATCGTCGCCTTCGCCGCCGCCTACGTCGTGCTCAACCACACGCGCTACGGCCGCCGGATCTACGCGGTCGGCGGATCTGAGGAAACGGCCGGCCTGTTCGGCATCCAGGTGACGCGGGTCAAGGTCTCCGTCTATGTCGTGAGCGGGTTCCTGGCCGCGCTGGCGGGGGTGATCTCGTCCAGCCGGCTCGGGATCGGCGACCCCAATGCCGGCATCGGGCTGGAGCTCGTCGCCATCACCATGGTGGTTGTGGGCGGGGTCCGGTTGGCCGGCGGCGTCGGGTCGGTGTTCGGCGTCCTGTCTGGCGTGCTGATCGTCTCGATCCTCACCAACATCCTTCAGATCAACAATATCAGCCAGCACGCGCAACTCATCTTCGTGGGAGGGGCGCTGGTCGGAATGATGCTGTTCCTGTCCTGGCAGGACCGCCGCTAGCGTTTCCGGGATCCTCCCACATCGATCTCCAAAGGCTTTCTGCAAATAAGAATTGGAAGCCGCAGAACCCGTCTTCGTCTTCCCATCGGATTGATCGGTCGCATTTCATCGGTGTGTTTGTGCGTGCCGCTCCGAGACCGAGCGGACCGTGGTCATTCGCATGCGCAGAAGCTACACGGAACGGACAAACGGCGAAGAGAATACATGGATCGGACCGATATTGGCCGTTCGCCAAAACTGGCGTAACGTCCGCTTTCGAGACGCCGAGAGTTCCCCTGGTTTGACGGGACTGGCCGCAAAGCTACCGAAGCGGCGGCCTAATCAACAACGTTCAGACTTCGTCTTCGATCTTCTCTCGAAATCACAATGACATACGTGTTCGCAGATTTATTCTGTCCGGTGTGCCACCCCGTCTTTCTCGCCTGACAAAATCAACGATTGCCGCCAAGGGTGTCGGTTTCGCCAGACGAGTTTGACCGATCCGACTGGTGTTCTCTACAGCCCCGCCGAAGGGTCACCCGGCTCGGGCCCTCACATCCTCGTTCGTTCGGATTGGAATGCCCTGCGGAGCCGCGACGGCCTCTCCCACGAGAAGCCCGGCCATCGCGGCTGCTGAACTCGGCCGCCAACAAGTTGGTAACATGGGCCCGAGGGATTTCATGGCGGCGAGGGCCAACCGCTCGGTGACGCGGGCATCCCGGCGCTCGCCCTCGAGCACGCTCGGCCGGAAGAGCGTCAGAGACGGGAACATCAGCGAAGCGATTGCCGCCTCGAGTTCGCCCTTTAGACGCGTGTGGGCGAAGCGGCGGCGGGGATCGACGCCAGCGAGGAGACCAGCGCGAGCCGCGTCGCGCCGTGAGGACGCTCAAGACGCGTTAAAGTCAGCGGGTCGTCGTGGTCGATGGTCCGGTAGGCTTTCGGCGATGGGGTCCGCGTGCGGGTGGTGCCCAGCGCGCTGATGACGCCGTCCACGTCCGTCAAGATTGCGGCGGCATGGAAAAGGACGCGTTCGAGGACACGCTGGGTGCCACGGAAGACGGCACCACCCGCCCATACCTCAAGCTCGCCATGACGATGATCAAGGCGCGGTAGCCCGTTGTGCTCGCCGGCATCAAACGGCGGGCCTCCCCATCATTCGTCGAAAGTGGAGAGCACGAAGCCGGGATCGAACAAGTCCGATCTCGGCTCCGCCGGCTCAGAACTCCGCCCACTCGTCCTTCAGCGTCTTCAGCGCCGCGTTACCTCGCGCGACAGGCTTTATCTGGACGGCGGGACGGACTGTGCGTGCCGTCGGAGCGGCGGTGCGCGGGGCGCCCCTCGCGGTGCGCTGAACCGCACGCTCGCTCTGGTGGGCATGGTTGGCGGTGGCCGCCGTCCTGAAATCTGCAATGAGGCGGGCCAGTTCGTCCGTCTCGTTCGACAGCGTCTGCGCCGCCGCCGTCGCCTGCTCCACCATCGCCGCGTTCTGCTGCGTGACCTTGTCCATCTGGTCCGCCGCCGTCGACACTTCTCGCAAGCTCACGGCCTGCTCTTTGGCCCGCTGAGCGATCTCGGACACGGCGCGACTGACGTGCCCGACCTCGACGATGATGTCCGACAAGCTGTTGCCGGACGCACTGACGAGTTCGGCACCCGAGGCCACCTGCTTACTCGACGCCTGGATCAGCGTCTTGATCTCCTTGGCTGCCTCGGCCGAACGCTGGGCGAGACCGCGCACCTCCTGCGCCACCACCGCAAAGCCCCGGCCCGCCTCGCCGGCGCGGGCCGCTTCGACGCCTGCGTTGAGAGCGAGGAGGTTCGTCTGGAAGGCGATCTCGTCGATCACCCCGATGATGTCGCCGATCTTGGCGGACGACTGCTCGATCGTCTGCATGGCTTCGATCGCGCGTCCGACGATCTCGCCGCCGTTCTGTGCCGTGTGCTGTGCCTTCTGCGCGCTGGTTCGAGCCTGGTTGGCATTCTGCGCCGTCTCGTTGACGGCGCGCGTCACCTCGCCGAGCGCTGCCACGGTTTCTTCCAGGCTTGCCGCCTGCTGCTCGGTGCGCTGGGCAAGATCGCTGGAGGCGACGTTGATCTCGTTCAGACCAGTTCGGATCGCGCCGATCGACCCGACCACGTTGCCGATCGTGTGGTCGAGCTTTTCGATCGAACCATTGAACTGCGCCCGGACGGGTTCGAACTCAGGCGCGACGCGCTGGGTCATCCGCACGGTCAGATCACCCGCAGACAGCCGATCGAAGCTCTCCCCGACACACGAGACGAAGGCGCCGAGGTCTTCCGTTCGGGCGCGATCGATCTCCGCCTGGCGCTCCCGGGCGGCCGAGGCGGCCTTGCGTGCTTCGACCTCTGCCGCCTCCAGTCGCTGCTGCTCGATGGCGGCTTCCTTGAACACCTGGACGGCCTTGGCCATCTCGCCGATCTCGTCCTCGCGCTGCAGGTCGGGGACCTCGACGGCGTGATCTCCTGCCGCGAGCCGACGCATCATCGCCGTCATACGACCCATCGGGGACGTCACCTGGCGAATGGTGGTCGCAACGGCAAACGCAAAGATCGCCAAGGAGAAGGCGGCGATCGCCGCCATCACGCTGAGCGTGAAACGGTAATCCTCTGCGGCAATAGCGTAGTCCTTTCGAGCGACATCGATCTGGAGTGCGACGAGCTTTCCGATCGCGACCGAGACCGGATCGATGACGGGATAAAGCTCCCTCGCAACGAAGGTATCGAGGCCCGCGACGTCACGGCTCCCAAGGATGCCCTTCAGCTTGGCGACGCCCTTGTCTGCTTGGAGCATGTCGGCCTTGGCTTGTTCCGCCAGGACGGCCTCCTGCGGCGTCAGTTCGGTTGCGAGATACGCTTGCCAGTTGCGGGTGATGGACGTCTCGGCCGCTGCGATGCTGGCCGACGCGTCGTCCCAGGTGAATACACCGGATCGGGTCTTATGGGTCGCGTCGACGATGTTCACGGCGTACATGTCGGCAGCCTCCTTAAGCTGCTGCAACGGCACGACGCGATTCTCCACGACCGACTGGAGGCGCCCCTCGACATCGTGAAGCGATGCGAAGCCGATCACACCGTTGAGGCAGACGGCGATGCCGAGCCCGGCGAGACAAGCCACCAGGCGGGTCTTGATGCTGATTGTCATCGGAATCGTTCGCTATCCTGCGGAGCTGCTCGAAGCGTGAGCAAGTTGACCGATCAGTAGGCGAATCGATTGAAGGAATCTTGAAATGGTTCTGGAGGAATTACATTGAATGGAACGCCTTGCAGGCTGTATTACCTGCGGCTGCCGGAGCACAACCGGAGATTTTGCGCAAGAACGCCCCTCGCATCCGCAATGATTATCGCAGAAATACACGTCACGCGTCTATTGAGCTTGACGTCGGTCGCATGAGGCGACTTGCTCATGTCCAGCTTCAAGCGACTGCGATCGCCTGCGATCCCGACTTTACGAAACCGCACTGGCCCGGAGCGGTGTCCTGCGAACACGCGACAGCCTCGGCCTTCGCTTGCCTGGCTGCTGGCTCCGCGCCGGGTTCAGGGCAGCTTTCGACCCGTCAGAGACGCCGCGATGCCGATGAAGTCTGCCGCAAAGCTGACGTTCGCGCTCGTTGTCCGCGACCATATTGCGCGGTGTTCTAGTTCAGCCCATAGTGACGCGATCCGCGTGACTGGCGACGATAGATGGATCACCATCGGGGAGCGCGGATCGTTCGCGGCGCCGCTCGCCTGGGCACTTCACTCCATCCATGGAGCCTGCCCATGTCCGCGTCCCTTGCCCTACTCGGTATCCTCGGAGCGCTGCTCGTCGGGGCCGTCAGTCCCGGCCCGAGCTTCGTCCTCGTATCCCGCATCTCACTGAAATTATCCCGCCGGGATGGATTGGCCGCAGCGCTCGGCATGGGCGTTGGGGGGGCGATCTTCGCCACGCTCGCGCTGCTTGGCCTTGTGACGCTCCTCCTCCAGGTGGAGTGGCTGTACATCGTGCTGCGCGTGCTTGGCGGCTTGTGCCTCGTCTATCTCGGCACCCGGATTTGGCGCGGGGCGACCGAGCCGCTTGATCTCCCGGACGCGGAGGCAGTTCGACTATCGACGGTGCCCCGTTCGTTCGCGCTCGGCCTCGTCACGCAACTCAGCAATCCGAAGACGGCCATCGTCTACGCCAGCATCTTCGCCGCCCTTTTGCCGGCTCCTGCACCTGCGTTGCTCTACGCCGCCCTTCCGCCGCTCGTTCTGGTGCTGGAGTCCTCGTGGTATACCGTTGTGGCTGTCGCGTTCTCGGCGCAGCGGCCGCGCGCAGCCTATCTACGATCGAAGGTATGGCTCGACCGCGCCGCGGGCGCCGTGATCGGCATTCTCGGGGCACGGCTCGTGTCGGAAACGCTTGCGTCGAGAAGCTGACCAGCAAGCGATCCGGAAACGTCCGTTTCCTTGAACTCAGGTCCAAAACCTGCCTGACCGTTTTCCACCCGATCGACACCATAAAGGCGGACGCTCGTAAGCGGTCCGTCCGCTTTCGAGCGGTTCCGTCGGAGGAACCGACCTGACATTCCGCGGGAAACGGAACGCTGGCCTATCGAGCTGACCTCTACAAACCCGCTAGCGCCACGTACTTGATTTCGAGGTAGCCCTCGATGCCATGGCGAGAGCCTTCCCGGCCGATGCCGGACTGCTTCACGCCGCCGAAGGGCGCCGCTTCGTTGGCGAGCGCCGCGGTATTGACGCCGACCATGCCGGTCTCGAGCGCCTCGGCCACCTTGAACACCCGTCTCATGTCTCGCGCGTAGAAGTAAGCGGCGAGCCCGAACTCGGAGTCGTTGGCCATGGCGATCACGTCCTCCTCCGTGTCGAAGACGATGATCGGGGCGAGCGGGGCGAACGTCTCCTCGCGCGTCACCAGCATGCCCTGCTCGATGCCCGTCATCACCGTCGGCTCGAAGAAGGTGCCGCCGAGCACTGAGCGCCCGCCGCCCGCGACAACGCTCGCGCCCTTGGCCACCGCGTCGGCGATGTGCGCCTCGATCTTGGCGACCGCACGTTCGTCGATGAGAGGCCCCATCGTCACGCCCTCCCCGGTGCCGCGGCCGAGCTTGAGCGCGCCCACGCGCCCCAGGAACTTCTGCGTGAACGCCTCCGCCACCCCGTGCTGGACGTAGATGCGGTTGGAGCAGACGCAGGTCTGGCCGGCGTTTCGGAACTTGGAGGCGAGCGCGCCGTCGGCCGCAGCGTCGAGGTCGGCGTCGTCGAAGACGATGAAGGGGGCGTTGCCGCCGAGTTCGAGCGACAGCTTCTTGATCTGCCCGGCGCCCTCGCGCATCAGCCAGCGCCCGACCCCGGTGGAGCCGGTGAAGGTGATCTTCGCGACGGTCGGGTTGGTGGTGACCTCCGTGCCGAAGGCCTTGGCGTCCGTCGTCGTGATGACGGAGAACGCGCCCTTCGGAAGCCCGGCCCGTTCGGCGAGGACCGCCAGCGCCAGCGCGGACAAGGGCGTCAGTTCCGATGGCTTGAGCACCATGGCGCAGCCGGCGGCGAGCGCCGGGCCGACCTTGCGCGTGATCATCCCGTTCGGGAAGTTCCAGGGCGTGATCGCGGCGCAGACTCCGACGGGCTGGCGAAGCACCAGGATGCGCTGGGAGGGGTCGGGGCCGGGAATGATCTCGCCGTCGAGCCGCTTGGCCTCCTCCGCGAACCATTCGAGATAGGCCGCATTCGACAGGACCTCCGTCCTGGCCTCGGCGAGCGGCTTGCCCTGCTCGGCGGTGAGGATGTGGGCCAGATCCTCGACGTGTTCGACAACGAGGTCGAACCAGCGCCTGAGAACCTTGCCGCGGGCCTTGGCCGGCTCCCTCGCCCAGGCCTTCTGCGCGATGGCCGCAGCCGCGATGGCCTCCCGAGCGTCGGCCGCAGACATGTTCGGCAGGGTCGCCAGCACCGCGCCGTCGGCTGGATCGAGGACGGTGAAGGTCGCCCCGGACGACGTGGCGGCGACCCACTCGCCGCCGCAGAAGGCCTGCTGCCGGAAGAGCGGGTTTTCGGCGATCGGGTTCATCGCATGTCCTTGGTGCACGACGTGGAGAGAGAAAATCGACGAGCCGAATTGACAGGCCATATGTTGGCATACCATAAGATTGTCATCGCAAAGGTCAATCGGAAAGGCGGCTCATGGACATCCGCAAGACGCTGCTGCAGGTCGAGACGACGCTGGTCGAGGGCGGCAAGGCCGCATCGAAGCCGTTGAAGCTGTTCACCGCCATCGCGGTGGTCCGCAATCCCTGGGCCGGCCGCGGCTTCGTCGACGACCTGAAGCCGGAGATCCACGCGGGTGCCCCGATCCTCGGCGAGCTCCTGACCCGCATGATCCTCGAGGCGGTCGGCTCGGGCGAGGCGGTGGAGGCCTACGGCAAGTCGGCCGTCGTCGGCCTCGACGGCGAGATCGAGCACGCGTCGGCGCTGATCCACACGCTGCGCTTCGGCAACCACTACCGCCAGGCGGTCGGCGCCAAGTCCTACCTCGCCTTCTGCAACACGCGGGGGCCGGCCAACGCGCCGGTGATGATCCCGCTGATGGACAAGAACGACGAGGGCCGCCGCTCCCACTACCTGACGATCCAGACGTCGGTGCCCGACGCGCCTGCGGCGGGCGAGATCCTCGTCGCCCTCGGCGCCTCCGTCGGCGGTCGCCCGCATCACCGGATCGGCGACCGCTATCAGGACCTGAAGGATCTGGGGCACGATGTCGCCAACCCCGCAGCGGTCTAGGACGCAGAGCGGCACGGCCTTCGTGGAGGCGGGCGCCGGCGAGCCGCTGGTCCTGATCCACGGTGTCGGCATGCGCCTGGAAGCCTGGGCGCCGCAGATGGCGGCGCTGTCGCGCACCCACCGCATCGTCGCGCTGGACATGCCAGGGCATGGCGAAAGCGCGCCGCTGGCCGAGGGCTCGGCGCTTCCCGCCTTCGTGGCTTGGCTGGCTCGGGTGCTGGACGAGCTTCGCATCGAGGCCGCGAACGTCGCGGGCCATTCCATGGGCGCTCTGATCGCGGGGGGCGCGGCCGCGACGCTGGGGTCCCGCGTCCGGCGCGTCGCGCTTCTCAACGGCGTCTATCGGCGCACGCCGGACGCGCGCGAGGCCGTGCTTCATCGTGCTCGGGAGATCGCCGCGGGCGGCGTCGATCTGGAAGCGCCGCTCCGACGCTGGTTCGGCGACGATCCGGAGACGGAGGACGCCTACCGGCTGACGCGCGGCTGGCTTTCGGGCGTCGATCCCGCCGGATACGCCACCGCCTACGCCGCCTTTGCCGGCGGCGACGAGACCTATGCCGACGCTTGGGCCGACGTGCACTGCCCAGCCCTCTTCATGACGGGCGACGGCGATCCGAATTCGACGCCGGCCATGGCGGAGGCGATGGCGGAGGCCGCGCCCCGAGGCGAGGCGGTAACCATCCGCGGCCACCGCCACATGGTGAACCTGACGGCCCCGGACGAGGTGAATGGTCACCTCGTCCGCTGGCTCCAACGCTAGACCACTTGGGAGGACGATGATGACGGCATTCGATCCGCGCGCGCTGCGTGACGCCTTCGGCGCCTTCGCCACCGGGGTGACGGTCGTGACCAGCCGGACGGCCGACGGCGCGCCCATCGGCTTCACGGCGAACTCCTTCGCCTCCGTGTCGCTCGACCCGCCGCTTCTCCTCGTGTGCCTTGCCAAGACCTCCCGCAACTACGCCAACATGACGGGCGCCGCCGCCTTTGCGGTGAACATCCTGTCCGAGGACCAGAAGGACGTCTCCAACACCTTCGCGCGGCCCGTCGAGGACCGTTTCGCGGCGGTGGACTGGCGCGACGGCCCGGCGGGCTCGCCGATCTTTCCGGACGCGAGCGCCTGGTTCGACTGCACGCCGGAACAGATCGTCGACGCCGGCGACCACGCCATCCTGATCGGCCGCGTCGCCGGCTTCGAGAACTCCGGGCGCAACGGGCTCGGCTACGTTCGCGGCGGCTATTTCACCCCGGCGCTCGAGGCGAAGGCCATGCGCGCGGCGGGAGAGGCGGACACGCGGGTGTCGGCCGTGGTCGAGCGCGACGGCGCGGTTCTCCTCGTGCCGACGGAAGGCGGTCGCTTCGCCCTGCCGTCGGCGGTGCTTGGCGAGCGCGAACCCGTCGAGGCAATCCAGGCGGGCGTCGAGGGGGCGACGGGGGTCGCCATCAACGCGGGCTTCCTGTTCTCCGTCTTCGAGGACCGCGCGAGCGGCCGCCAGACCATCGTCTACCGTGCCGGGGCCGCCGACGGCGCGCCGCGCGAGGGGCGTTTCTTCGCCTTGGACGACCTGCCGATGGACCGCCTCGACACGCCGCAGACGGCCGACATCCTGCGCCGCTTCGCCGCCGAGAGCACCCTTGGCAACTTCGGCGTCTACTTCGGAAACGAAACCGCGGGCCGGGTCCATCCGCTCGCCGGAAGGGCCTGACCCATGAAGTTCTCCCTGTTCGTCCACATGGAGCGTCTCGACGCGAGCCAGCGTCAAGAGGATCTCTACGAGGAGTTCCTCGAACTCTGCCGGATCGCCGACCGGGGCGGCATGCACGCCATCTGGACCGGCGAGCATCACGGCATGGACTTCACCATCGCGCCGAACCCGTTCGTCACGATCGCCGACCTCGCCAACCACGTGAAGACCGCGCGCCTTGGCACCGGCACGGTGATCGCGCCCTTCTGGCACCCGATCAAGCTCGCCGGCGAGGCGGCGATGACCGACCTCATCACGCGCGGCCGGCTCGACATCGGCATCGCCCGCGGCGCCTACTCCTACGAGTACGAGCGACTGCATCCGGGCCTCGACGCCTGGGGCGCCGGCCAGCGCATGCGCGAGCTGATCCCGGCCGTGAAGGCCCTCTGGGAGGGCGACTACGCCCATGAGGGCGAGTTCTGGACGTTCCCGTCCACCACCTCCGCGCCCAAGCCCGTGCAGCAGCAGGGACCGCCGATCTGGGTGGCGGCGCGCGACCCGAACAGCCATGAATTCGCCGTCGCCAACGGCTGCAACGTGCAGGTGACGCCGCTGTGGCAGGACGACAACGAGGTGAAGACGCTGATGGACCGCTTCAACGCGGCCTGCGCGGCGAGCCCCGGCACGGCGCGCCCGAAGATCATGCTCCTGCGCCACACCTATGTCGGCTCGGACGAGACGGATGTCGCGGAAGCCGCGCGCGAGCTGTCGGTCTACTACAACTACTTCTTCGCCTGGTTCAAGAACGAGCGCCCGGTCCATCAGGGCCTCATCCAGCGCCTCAGCGAGGAGGAACTCGCCGCCAATCCGATGATCTCGGCCGCCGCGATGCGCGCCAACAACGTCGTCGGCGGCGCCGAGGACGTGATCGCCCGCCTCAGGGCCTACGAGGCGATGGGCTACGACGAGTATTCGTTCTGGATCGACACGGGCATGCCGTTCGAGCGCAAGAAGGCCTCGCTGGAGCGCTTCATCGAACGCGTCATGCCGGCCTTCGGCGCATGACCGCGATGCGCCGCTTCCAGGCCTATATCGACGGCGCGTTCGTGGACGGCGAAGCACGGTTCGCAAGCCTCGACCCGTCGACCGGCGAGCCGTGGGCGGAGATGCCCGAGGCGCGCGAGGCCGACGTCGACCGCGCCGTGCGCGCCGCCGACCGTGCCTTGCGCGAGGGCGAATGGCCGAAGCTCAACGCGACGCAGCGCGGCAAGCTCCTCTATCGCCTCGCCGATCTCGTCGCCGCGAAGGCGCAGGACCTGGCCGAACTGGAAACGCGCGACACGGGAAAGATCATCCGCGAGACGTCGGCCCAGATCGCCTATGTCGCCGACTACTACCGCTACTACGCGGGCCTTGCCGACAAGATCGAGGGCGCGGTCCTGCCGATCGACAAGCCGGACATGGAGGTCTGGACCCGCCGCGAGCCGATCGGCGTCGTGGCAGCCATCGTACCTTGGAACAGCCAGCTCTTCCTGGCGGCGGTGAAGATCGGCCCGGCGCTCGCCGCAGGCTGCACGCTCGTGGTCAAGGCGTCCGAGGACGGGCCCGCGCCGCTTCTCGCGTTCGCACGGCTCGTCCACGAGGCCGGCTTTCCGGCGGGCGTCGTCAACGTCGTCACCGGTTTCGGGCCGGCCTGCGGCTCGTCGCTGACGCGCCACCCGCTCGTCGCCCACGTCGCCTTCACGGGCGGCCCGGAGACGGCGCGGCACGTGGTGCGCGCCTCGGCCGAGAACCTCGCCTCGACCTCGCTGGAGCTCGGCGGCAAGTCGCCCTTCGTCGTCTTCGCCGACGCCGACCTCGAGAGCGCCGCCAACGCCCAGGTCGCCGCGATCTTCGCGGCCACCGGCCAGAGCTGCGTCGCGGGCTCGCGCCTCCTCGTCGAGCAGAGCGTGAAGGATCGCTTCCTCGCCATCCTGAAGGAGAAGGCCGAGCGCGTCGCGATCGGGGCTCCGCTCGACATGGCGACCGAGGTCGGGCCCCTCTGCACGGCGCGTCAGCGCGACCATATCCAGCGGCTGGTCGATCGGTCCGCGGACGCGGGCGCGCGGATCGTGACGGGCGGTCGCACGCCGGAGGGACCCGGCAACTACTATCCGCCGACCATCCTCGACTGCGACGGTGCGGATGCGCCCGGTCTTAAGGAGGAGTTCTTCGGACCGGTCCTGTCCGTCGTGTCCTTCGAGACCGAGGCCGTGGCCGTGGCGCTCGCGAACGATACGGCCTTCGGCCTTGCGTCCGGCGTCTTCACCACGAACCTCGCCAAGGCGCATCGCATGGTGCGCGCGATCCGTGCGGGCATCGTCTGGGTCAACACCTACCGCGCCGTCTCGCCGATCGCGCCCTTCGGCGGCACCAAGCTTTCCGGCCATGGCCGCGAGGGCGGGCTCGCCGCCGCGCTCGACTACACCCGCACGAAGACCGTGTGGCTGAGGACGTCCGACGATCCGATCCCGGACCCTTTCGTCATGCGCTGACCATGGCGACCGGCGGGAGGCCGGCGCCGCAACGACGACCTGCAACGCAACCATTCGGGAGGAAACGAGCATGAAGACGACCATCATCGCGGCACTGGGGGCAACCCTCGCGCTCTCCGGCATCGCCCGAGCCGAGGACATGGTGTTCACGAGCTGGGGCGGCACCACGCAGGACGCCCAGAAGGCGGCCTGGGCCGACAAGTTCACCGCCGAGACGGGCACCAACGTCCTGATGGATGGCCCGACCGACTACGGCAAGCTGAAGGCCATGGTCGAGGCGAACGGGGTCACTTGGGATGCCGTCGACGTCGAGGGCGACTACGCCGTCCAGGCCGGCAAGCAGGGGCTTCTGGAACCTCTCGACTTCACGGTGATCGACAAGACCAAGCTCGACCCGCGCTTCGTGACCGACCATTCCGTCGGCTCGTTCTATTATTCCTTCGTGATCGGCTGCAACGCCGACGCGGTGTCCGCCTGTCCCAAGACCTGGGCCGACCTCTTCGACACGGCCAAGTTCCCCGGCAAGCGGACCTTCTACAAATGGTCGGCGCCCGGCGTGATTGAGGCGGCGCTGCTCGCCGACGGCGTTCCTGCCGACAAGCTCTACCCGCTCGACCTCGACCGCGCCTTCAAGAAGCTCGACACGATCAAGTCCGACATCATCTGGTGGTCGGGCGGCGCGCAGTCGCAGCAGCTCCTCGCCTCCGCCGAGGCGCCCATCGGCTCCTTCTGGAACGGCCGCCTCACCGCGCTCGCCGCCGACGGGATCACGGTCGAGACCTCGTGGGACAACAACATCACGGCGGCCGACTCCCTCGTCGTGCCGAAGGGCGCCAAGAACAAGGCGGCGGCGATGAAGTTCATCGCGCTCGCAAGCTCGCCCCAGGCCCAGGCCGACATGGCGGCCGCCACCGGCTACGCCCCGACCAACCTCGACTCGGCGGCGCTGATGGACCCGACCATCGCCAAGACGCTTCCCGATCAGCAGAAGGCCGCCCAGGTCAACGCCGACATGAACTACTGGGCGGAGCACCGGGACGAGATCGGCACGCGCTGGTACGCCTGGCAGGCCCAGTAAGGCGGCGGCGGGGCGGTGGCGGAGCTCGACTCCGACACCGCCCCGACCGACCCCGAGGACGGCCGCGGTACGGGCCCCTCGGGCCGCGCTCCTCCGACAGGATGGTGAACCCATGACGCACGCATCGAACGAGGCCGCGCTCGCGCTGCGGCGACCGACGCATCGGTGGCTGCCGGCCGGCCTCGGCCCGGCGGTCCCCGCCCTGCTTCTCCTGGCGCTGTTCTTCGTCGTCCCCGTGGTCTCGCTGCTCCTGCGCAGCGTGACGGAGCCGGCGCCGGGGCTCGGCAATTATGCTCAACTCCTCGGGTCGTCGACTTACCTGCGCGTCTTCCTCAACACGTTCCTCGTGTCCGGTCTCGTCACGCTGATCTCGCTCCTCGTCGGATTTCCCGTCGCGTGGACGCTTGCGATCATGCCGGCGCACTGGGCGCGCATCGTCTTCGCGATCCTGCTCCTGTCGATGTGGACGAACCTCCTCGCCCGCACCTACGCCTGGATGGTGCTTCTCCAGCGCACGGGCATCGTCAACAAGACGCTGATGAACCTCGGCCTGATCGACGCTCCCCTGACGCTGGTCAACAACCTCGTCGGCGTCACGATCGGCATGGTCTACATCATGCTGCCCTTCATCATCCTGCCGCTCTACGGCGTGATCCGGCGCATCGACCCGTCGATCCTCCAGGCGGCGGCGCTCTGCGGGGCCACCCGCTGGCAGTGCCTGCGCGGCATCCTCCTGCCGCTCGCAGCCCCCGGCATGGCCGCCGGCGCCCTCATGGTGTTCGTGATGTCTCTCGGCTACTTCGTGACGCCTGCGCTTCTCGGGGGCACCAGCAACATGATGCTGGCCGAGCTCATCGCGCAGTTCGTGCAAAGCCTCGTCAACTGGGGGATGGGCGGGGCCGCGGCCTTCGTGCTCCTGGTCGCGACGCTCGCGCTCTACGCCATGCAGCTCAAGCTGTTTGGAACCTCCGAGATGGCGGGGCGCTGACCATGCTCTTGAACTTCTCGCGCCTCGGCTGGTGGAAGTGGGTGCTGCTCGGCATCACCGGCCTGACCACGGCCTTCCTGCTCCTGCCGATCCTCTTCATCGCCGCCCTGTCCTTCGGCTCCTCGCAGTGGCTGATCTTCCCGCCCCCGTCCTGGACGCTGAAGTGGTACCGCGAGTTCTTCGCCGATCCGCGCTGGCTGGAATCCGCGTGGACGAGCTTCCGGATCGCGGCCGTCGTCACCGTTCTGTCCGTCGCCATCGGGCTCTGCGCCTCCTTCGCGCTGGTGCGCGGGCGGTTCCGCGGCCGGGAGACGCTGAAGGCCTTCTTCCTGACGCCGATGATCCTGCCCGTTGTCGTGCTGGCGGTCGCGCTCTATGCCTTCTTCCTGCGGCTCGGGCTCAACGGCACGGTGACGGGCTTCGTGCTGGCCCATCTCGTGGTCGCCCTGCCCTTCTCGATCCTCGCCATCACCAACGCCCTGGAAGGGTTCGACAAGTCGATCGAGGACGCGGCGGTGCTCTGCGGCGCGAGCCCGCTCGAGGCGAAGGTCCGCATTACGCTGCCGGCCATCGGCCACGGCCTGTTCTCGGCGGCGATCTTCTCCTTCCTCACCTCGTGGGACGAGGTGGTGCTGGCGATCTTCATGGCGAGCCCGACGCTCCAGACCCTGCCCGTGCGCATCTGGACGACGCTGCGCCAGGACCTGACGCCCGTCATCGCTAGCGCCTCCACCCTCCTCGTCCTCCTGACGATCGCCCTGATGCTGCTCGTCGCCCTCGTCCGGAAAGGATTCAAGTCGTGAGCGCGCCCTACCTCCACATCCGCGGCATCCGCAAGGATTACGGCTCCGTAACCGCCGTGCAGGACGTCAACCTCGAGGTCCGGCGCGGCGAGTTCATGACCTTCCTCGGGCCGTCCGGCTCGGGCAAGTCGACGACGCTCTACATCCTCGCCGGGTTTCAGGACCCGACGGCCGGCGACATCCTGCTCGAGGGCCGGTCGCTCCTCTCGACGCCGTCCCACCTGCGCCAGATCGGCATGGTGTTCCAGCGCTACACGCTGTTCCCGCACCTGACGGTCGCCGAGAACATCGGCTTTCCCTTGAAGGTCCGGCGGAAAGGGCGCGCCGAGATCGACGCCAAGGTCAAGGCGATGCTGAAGCTCGTGCGCCTCGAAGGCTTCGAGGATCGCAAGCCCGCCGACATGTCGGGCGGCCAGCAGCAGCGCGTGGCACTCGCCCGGGCGCTGGCCTACGATCCGCCGGTGCTTCTCATGGACGAGCCGCTATCGGCGCTCGACAAGAAGCTGCGCGAGGAGATCCAGGTCGAGATCCGGCGCATTCACCAGGAAACGGAGGTGACGATCCTCTACGTCACCCACGACCAGGAGGAGGCGCTGCGCATGTCCGACCGCATCGCCGTCTTCTCCAAGGGCGTGATCGATCAGGTCGGCACGGGGCCGGAGCTTTACGCGAACCCCGCAACCCGCTTCGTGGCGGAGTTCATCGGCGACAGCGACTTCCTCTCCTGCTCGGTCCTGTCATCCGACGGGCGCCACGCCGACGTTCGGCTCGGGCCCGATCTCGTGGTCTCCGGGGTTCCCGTGCATGGCGGCGACGGCCGGCGGGACGCAGGCTCGCTCCTCCTCCGCCCCGAGCGCATCAACCTCCATCGCCGGGAGCCGGGCGACGGCAAGACCCTGCCCGTCCGCGTCGGCGATCTCACCTTCCTCGGCTCGAACGTGCATGTCGCGGCGACCACCGGATGGGGCGAGCCGGTCGCCGTCCGCCTTCCCTTCGGCCATGCGGCGATCGAGGGCCTGTCGCGCGGCGACACCGTGTGGCTGGGCTTCGATCCCCGCGCCACGCATGTCTTTTGCTGATAGGTTCGGGACGACGAATGGCAGCGAGCGGGGCACGGATGACGGCGGCAATCTCTGAAGGGTCTTCCCCCAACGCGCCCAGCATGCGCGTCGAGCGGCCCCAGCGGACGTTGCGCGAACTGACGCTCGAGAAGATGCGCGAATCGATCATCGAGCGCTACTTCAAGCCCGGCGACCGCTTGGTCGAGCGCGATCTGTGCGAGCAGCTCGGCGTCAGCCGCACGATCGTGCGGGAGGTGCTGCGGCATCTGGAGTCCGAGGGCTTGGTCGCCAACGTGCCCCAGCGCGGACCAATCGTGGCCGAAACGACGCTGGACGACGCCCGCCAGATCTACGAGATCCGCGGTGCCCTGGAAGGGCTCGCCGCGGGAATCTGCGCCGAGCACAGGGGGGCGGCCGCCGCCGAGAAGCTGGAGGATGTGCTCGCGCGGATCCGATCGGCCTACGCGCAAGGCGACGGGCGTCTCGTGCTTGCCGAAACCACGGAGTTCTACCGCGTCCTTTTCGCGGAGGCCGAATGCGACGTCGCCTGGAACATCGTGACCTCGCTGACCACGCGCATCAATCACCTGCGGTCGATGACGATCAAGACCGAGCGTCGCGGCGTGGAGGGCCCCGCGCAGATGGCCAGGATCGTGTCTTCGATCCGTGACGGCGACCGCGCGAGGGCCACGGAAGCCGCCGCGACCCACGTCGCCAACGCCTCGCGGATCGCGCTCGCGATCCTGGCTCAGCAGCAAGGCTGAACGAACCAGGCCTTTGACGAACGGCCTCAGTCTTCGGCGATGCCAGGATGACCACCGCGCTTCTCGAGCGCCTCACGCACCACTGCGACATCGTTTAGACCGGCAACGAGAGCTGGGACTCCAGGAACCGCCGCTGGCCCCTTCGAGACCATCCGCCCGCGGTTCCGACCTCCGCTCCGCCTGCGGCGCCGCTGCGATTACAACCGCGTCTGTACCCCCACACCTCGGGGGTCGTCTGGACGCCGATCAGGACTCAGTTTCGCGGACCGTTTGACACCCGGATGCGGTGTCCTCGAACCGGTCCGGCTCGGGCACGCCTTCGGAGCAGATTTCCGTCCAGCGAGGGTCCGGCCGCGAGAGCCGTCGCGCCGAATGCGGGCAATCGGCGCCCCATGGGGCGGTTACCACAGCTGCGCGCCCGACCGCTCGGTACGCGGTTGCCCGCATCACGATGGCGCACGCGCGGCCCGCAGGCGACCGATCGACGGTTTGCGAGCAAAGGCGGCGGGCAACTCGGCCTAGAAACGGGTGACCTCGAGCGTCCTCACCAGATCCACCAGTCGCGCCCTGACGGCCGGATTGTCGACGCGCCCGATCACGAGATGCAGGTCGGCGTCGGCGCGAGGCGACGGGGACGGCGCTTCCGGCTCCAGCCCCTCGAAGAAGAATCGCAGTTCCACGTCCAATGCTCGCGACAGCCTGAACAGGGCGGACGCGCTGACACGGTTCTCGCCGCGTTCGAACTTCGAGAGCTGCTGGTAGCTGACGTCGATGGTCCTTGCCAGTTCCTGGAGCGATATGCCTCGGGCGATCCTCGCTTGCCGGAGGCGTCGCCCGACATGCGCATTGACTGAGTTCTCTCCCATCTGTCTTGGCTCCGCGGATGATTGGCATGCGGGATGCGCCTGCCGACCGGCACCCGATCGTCGACCCGGACGCGTGGTGAGGGTCGGACGCGGCACCCCGAGACCAAAATACCATTTGGAGGACATCATGCACAATCTGAGGTTTCTAAGTAGAAGTGCGTACGTCCGGCGAGGAGATGCTTCGAATTGCAAGGCCGTTGCAGCAAAAGAACGGACCAGACTCCATTGGGAGCGGCACTGCCTGCCCGGCTTTCAGGACACAACCTACCATGTCGCAGGGCGATTGCTCGCGGGGACGCCGCGAAGAGCCGGTTCGCGGATGCCGGGCATCGATGTCCTTCGGCCCTGCCCTCTTGTCCAAGGTCGCCTGCCGTGGACGCGCTCCCCTCGATCGGCCCGCCCTTCCGGTTCCGTCCGCCCCGACCGGTGATCGCCTTGGCGAGTCCGATACTGCCCCGAGGCGTTTCACCTTGCCCGCCTCCAGGCCGAGAGAACGTGAGGACCCCGTACGGCTCGTCTCGGACCGAGTCGGCCTACGTGTTTTCACCGACCCGACCGCGACGACTTTATCGATCACGTTAGCGATTGGAGTGACCGGGAGTTGTAAGATCGGGGCGTTCCACCGACCGTCCCAACCCCGAAGCGAGCCATCGAACGATGTGGCGTATCCTCTGCTGCCTTGTGCCCGTCCTCCTGTCCGGTCACGTCCTCGCAGGCGACCTTCCGCCGCCGCTCGGCCCCGTGGTGCTGACCGTGTCCGGCGAGATCGCCAACACCAACGAAGGCGCCTTGGCCAAGTTCGACATGACGTCGCTGGAGGCGATGCCGGGCCGGACCGCCGCGATGGAGACGCCGTGGACCGAGGGGAAGGTCGCCTTCGAAGGCCCGTTCCTGCGCAGCGTGCTGGAGGCCGTCGGCGCGCATGGCGGCACGATCCGGCTGACCGCACTGAACGACTACTCGGCCGACATCCCGGCGGCTGACGCGACCGGGCTCGACACGATCCTCGCCACCCGGATGGACGGGAAGCCGATGTCGGTCAGGGACAAGGGGCCGCTCTTCCTCGTCTATCCCTTCGACCGTTCCGCCGACCTCTACAACGAGAAGTACTTCTCCCGCTCGGTCTGGCAGATCAGGGAGATCGAGGTTCTGCCATGACACCGGAACTCGACAGGGGCCGGGAGATGGTCCGCGAGTCCTCCCGCGCCACCAGAGCGCTCCTCGCGACCTCGCTTCTTCTCCTCGGCCTCCTCGGCGCGGCCTATGCGAACCTCTGGATGAGGCAGTCCGACCTCGAGGACGGCATCCGCGAGGACGCTCTCTGGGCGGTCTACCAGATGGGACGCGAGGCCCGGACCCTGTTGGAGGCGATCGAGACGAGCGACCGCGACGCCGGCGACGACCGGAGCGCCCGCGAGGGGCTCGTCCTGCGTTACGACATCCTCTACTCCCGCCTGTCGATCCTCGAGACCGCGAAGTACGGGGCGTCCTTCACGGGCGATCCGGAGATCGAGGCGGGCCGGGCGCGGTTGCGGGAGCTGATCGGCGGCATGGAGCCGACAATCGCCGCGCTCGGCGCACCATCGGCCCATGCGAGGGATGCGGTGGCGTTGCAGGGACGCGTCGCCGAGCTTGTCACGGTCGCCGAGGACCTCCTGGCCAGGACGAACAGCGCGGTGTCCGCCGCCCGGGCGGACGCCCGCGCCGAGGTCATGCGTCTCCAGAAGGCCACCGCCTGGATCGTGCTCGCCCTCGCCCTGTCGACGGCGCTGCTGGTAGCAAGCCTCGTCCGCCGGCTGCGTGCGACCAAGGCGGCCAACGACCAGATCCAGGTCGTGGCGGACCAGCTCGCGAGCGCCTTCGAGGCCGCCGAGGCCGGCAACCGCGCGAAGTCCGAGTTCATGGCGGTGATGGGCCACGAGATCAGGACGCCCCTGAACGCGATCCTCGGGATGGCGGAGATCCTGTCGCTGTCGAGGCTGGAAGAGAGGGAGGCGGGGTGCGTCAGGGCGATCGGCGCGTCGGGCACGGCCCTCCTCGAGACGATCAACGAGATCCTGGACTATGCCAAGATCGAACACGGGGACGCGCCCCCGGAGAGCATCGCCTTCGACCCGGCCGACGTCGCGCGGCAGGCCATCGGCATCATGGAGGGTCGGGCCCGGGAGCGCGGCAATGCGATCGCCTTCCTGGAGACGGACGTGGCGGACTGGTTCCTCGGGGACCCGACGAGGCTGCGGCGCGTCCTCCTGAACCTTCTCAGCAACGCCGTGAAGTTCACCGAGAACGGGTCGATCCGGGTCTCCCTGAGGGATGTCGGATCGCCCGGAAGTCCCCGCCTCCGCTTCGTGGTCTCGGACAGCGGGATCGGGATCGACGAGGCGTCCCGCCCCCTCCTTTTCCGGGCGTTCAGCCAGGTCGACGGCTCGATCGGCCGTCGCTTCGGCGGGACCGGTCTGGGGCTTGCGATCTGCAAGCGCGTCG
>NZ_CAJYIU010000043.1 GCF_913775355.1 uncultured Aureimonas sp. | reverse complement strand
ACGGGTTGCCAAAATTGACGGAAACGGCAACATCGCCCCATCGAGAAGCATGCTCATAAGGCAGGCACGGTTCATTTTCGGCTCGGCAGGATAACTCACGCCCATGACAATGTTTCAGAACCTTCTGGCAGCCGTCGCGCTGACCGCCCTCGTCGCCGCTCCCGCCGCGGCGCAGGAGAGCGATGCGAACAAGACCTGGACCGAGGTCCGCATCGGCTCCGAGGGCGCCTATCCTCCGTTCAACTACCTCGACGCCTCGGGTAAGCTCCTCGGTTTCGACATCGACATCGCCAACGCGCTCTGCGAGCAGATGAAGGTGAAGTGCACCTTCGTGACGCAGGACTGGGACGGCATGATCCCCGCCCTCCAGAATAACCGCTTCGACGCGATCATCGCCTCGATGTCGATCACGCCGGAGCGCTCGCAGCAGGTCCTCTTCACCAACAAGTACTACAACACGCCGGGCGCGATCGCCGTGCCGAAGGACTCCACGATCGCCGACACGAGCGCCGCCTCGCTCTCCGGCAAGACGATCGGCGCTCAAGGGTCGACCACCCACGCGCAGGCAGTCCAGAAATTCTTCCCCGACGCCGACGTGAAGGTCTATCCGACCGCCGAGGAATACAAGCTCGACATCGAGAACGGCCGCCTCGACGCGGTCAGCGACGACGTGGTGGTGCTGAGCCAGTGGCTCGACAGCCCGGCCGGCGCCTGCTGCAAGCTGCTCGGCACGCTCCCGGTCGACGAGGAAATCTACGGCAAGGGCGCCGGCATCGCGCTGCGGAAGGGCGACGAGAAGCTGAAGAAGATGTTCGACGACGCCATCGTCGCCATCCGTCAGAACGGCACCTACAAGACGATCAACGACAAGTACTTCAAGTTCGACGTCTACGGCGGCTGATCCGGACCTCCTGAACCCGCGCCGGGCCTGGGCCATCGCCCCGGGTCCGGCGCACTGACTTTCCAGCGTCGGCGGGTCGCGAACGGCAGATGGACTATCTTGCGCTACTCGCCTATGGCGACACCGGCTGGGGTGACGAAATCGCCCGCGGCGTGCTCGTCACGGTATCGCTGGCCTTGGCGACGCTGCCGTTCGGGCTTCTTCTCGGCCTCGGTCTCGCCCTCGCCAAGCGCGGCGAGGATCCCGGCCTGCGGTTGTCGGCGGATATCTACACGACACTGTTTCGCGGTCTGCCCGAGCTTCTGACCCTGTTCCTCGTCTATTACGGTGGTCAGAACCTCCTGAACGCGGCGACCGGCGCCCTCGGTCTCGGGCAGTGGACGCTGTCGAGCTTCGTGTCGGGCATGGTCGCGCTCGGCCTCGTCTTTGCGGCCTATTCGTCGGAGGTCTTTCTTTCCGCCTTCCGCGCCATCCCCGACGGTCAGTGGGAAGGCGCCAAGGCGCTCGGCCTGTCGCATCGGCGGACGCTCTGGCTGGTGATCCTGCCGCAGCTTCTGCGCATCAGCCTTCCCGGCCTCTCCAACGTCTGGCTGAACCTTCTGAAGGATACGGCGCTCGTGTCGGTGATCGGCCTTGCGGACATCATGCGCGAGACCGGCGTCGCGGCACGCGTGACGCGCGAGCCGTTCTTCTTCTTCGGCTTCGCCTGCGTCCTCTATCTCGCCCTCACATTGGTTTCGGCCGTCGGCCTCCGGCGCCTGGAACTCTGGACCCGGCGCGGCGAGGTGGCGCGATGAGCCTTGCTCCTCCCCCCACCGTGCGCCGCCGCCCTGGCATCGCCGGTCTCCTGACACTCGGCCTCTGGGCGGCCGGTGCTCTCGCGCTCGTGGCCTATCTGATCGAGGTCTGGAACCCGGACCTCATCGCGACCTACGGTCCCGTGTATCTGCGGGGCCTATGGACAACGCTGACGATCGTCACGCTGTCCTACGTGCTCGGGGCGATCCTGTCCGTGCCGATCGCGGCCGGCCGCATGGCCCAGAACGGGCTCGCGCGCGGCGCGTCCTTTTCCTACGTCTCGTTCTTCCGCGGCACGCCGCTGATCGCGCAGGTCTTCCTGATCTATTACGGGTTCGGCACGTTCCGGTCCGCCTTCGAGACCGTCGGTCTATGGTGGTTCTTCCGCGACGCCTGGTATTGCGCGATCTTCGCGCTGTCCCTCAACACCGCCGCCTATCAGGCCGAAATCCTGCGCGGCGCGATCCAGAGCGTCCGTCAGGGCCAGTGGGAAGGCGCGCGTGCGCTCGCCCTGCCGCGCCGCGTCATCATCCGCCGCGTGATCGCCCCGCAGGCGATGATCGTCGCACTGCGCCCTTACGCCAACGAGTTCATCCTCATGGTGAAGGCGTCGGCGATCGTCGCCATCATCAGCGTCTTCGATCTCTTCGGCGAGACGCGGCGGGCCTTCTCCCGCAGCTTCGATTTCCAGACCTATGTCTGGGCGGCGATCTTCTACCTCGTGCTGGTCGAGATCGTCCGGCGCCTGACCAACCGTGCCGAAGCGCGACTGACTAGGCACCTCAAGCGCTGAACCCAGGCGGCGCCGCGCGCTTCCCGTCAGCCCGAGCGGGCGACGCCGTGGAGAAACAGATCGAGGGCGTTGTCGGTCCGTTCGGCGATCGCGTCGGCATTCTCTTCCTTCGGAATGCCGTAAATGCTGGCGCGGATGTCGCCGCCGCAGATCGCCTGGATGAACTGGTTGGCGAGAAACTCCGGCGGCATGTCGCGAACCTCGCCACGCTCTCTCGCGCGCTCGAAGATATGGGTCAAGGCGATGACGATCGGCCGCAGCACGCGGCTTTCGGAATAGTCGGCAAGCTCCGGGTGCCGATGCCCCTCGGCGGCGAGCAGCCGGAAGAGCGCGATCGTGCGGGGTGCGAACGTGTTGGTCCGCAGCCAGGCGGCCACCTGCGGCAGCGTCTCGCTGATCGAGCCTGTCTGCGCTTCCAGGACGCGAAGGGCATCGTAGTTGAAGAGGATCTGATGATGCAGCGCCGCCTCGAACAGGCGCTGTTTCGAGGGGAATCGGTCGTAGAGCGTACGCTTCGACGTTCGTGCCTCGGCGGCGACGGAATCCATGCTCGTGGCGCTGTAGCCGGCGTCGAGAAATTGCCGGAAGGCGATTTCGAGGATGGTATGGGACAGGCTGGCCGCCGCCGATTTGGTCGGGCGGCCTCGTCGACGCTCCAACCTCGCCGCGTGCGGCGTACCGTCACTCAAACTCAACTGCGTCGTCTCACTCCCGCCCACGAGCGCGCCCTTCCCGCTTGCCACGACCCCGGCGCGAGACGACGCGAGACCTCTTTCCGGCTTTCGGAACTGGATCTTTCGCCCTCTCCGCCATCATTCTCACACCCGATGCGATTCGGAAGCGGCCCATCGTTCGGCAGCTAAACTTTTCGCAATGTTTCGCAAACGGAAGGACGTTCGAATGGTTGCAACCAGCTTCATCGGTCTTGGCGTGATGGGCTTTCCGATGGCCGGGCACCTCGCTGCCAAAGGCCATGACGTCACCGTGTTCAATCGCAGTCCGGCCAAGGCCGAGGCCTGGGTGGGCCAGCACGGAGGGCGCAGCGCTTCGACCCCGCGCGAGGCCGCGGCGAACGCCGACATCGTCTTCGTCTGCGTCGGCAACGATGACGACGTGCGCTCGGTGATCTACGGCGACGACGGTGCGCTCGCCGGCATGAAGAGCGGCGCCATCCTCGTCGACCACACGACGGCGTCCGCGGAGCTCGCGCGCGAGCTGGAAGCGGCCCTCAACGAGAAGGGCTTGCGCTTCCTCGATGCGCCCGTGTCCGGTGGTCAGGCGGGCGCCGAGAACGGCGTTCTCACGGTAATGGTGGGCGGCGAGGCCGCGACCTTCGACGCCGCCCGCCCGGTGATCGAATCCTACGCGCGAATGATCGGGCTGATGGGTCCCGCCGGGTCCGGACAGCTGACCAAGATGATGAACCAGATCTGCATCGCGGGTCTCGTGCAGGGCCTGTCGGAGGCCGTGCACTTCGGCCAGAAGGCCGGCCTCGACATCACGAAGGTCGTCGAGGTCATCTCGAAGGGTGCGGCGGGCTCGTGGCAGATGGAGAACCGCCACAAGACCATGGACGAAGGCCGCTACGACTTCGGTTTCGCGGTCGAATGGATGCGCAAGGATCTCGGTATCTGCCTCGCGGAAGCCAAGCGCAACGGCGCCTCGCTGCCCGGTACTGCGATCATCGACCAATTCTACGCCGAGGTCGAGGCGATGGGCGGCAAGCGTTGGGACACATCCTCCCTGCTCGCGCGCCTCAACCGCTGACCGGACGGGCCGGCGGGAGGCGTCAGCTCTCCCGCTGGTCCTTGTCGAGAACGAGATAGTCGAGCGGCAGCTCGGTCGTGTACTTGATCTGCTCCATCGCGAAGGCCGAGGAGACGTCTCGGATCTCGATCCTGGCGATCAGCCGCTTGTAGAACGAATCGTAGGCCGCGATGTCCGGCACGACGACGCGCAGGAGATAATCGACGTCTCCGCTCATGCGGTAGAACTCGATGACCTCCGGAAACTCCTGGACGACCTCGGAAAACCGCTTCAACCATTCCACCGAATGGGAGCCGGTGCGAACCGAGACGAACACCGTGACGCGCGCATTGACCTTGACCGGGTCGAGAACGGCGACCCGCCGGACGATGACGCCCTCTTCCTCCAGCTTCTGGATGCGCCGCCAGCACGGCGTCGTGGACAGCCCGACGCGCTTGGCGACGTCGGCGACGGCCAGCGTCGCGTCTTCCTGCAGCAGCCGAAGGATTTTCTTGTCGAGCCTGTCCAATGCCACCTCTTTCCGGCCGACGGTGGCCTCACGCGGCCGCTTGCCGCCATCCCGCCGTCGAACCACGATCTTTCGCGGTTTCTTAAGCCAATTCTTTAAGTTTTCCGCAACAGGATGATGCCGAACCACTGCATGCAACCCTTGCCCGAACCGTTTCGATGTCGCTTACCGCCCCGCCATCCCTGGACAAGTCGAGCATGCCCCGCGGCGGAGCGGCCGGCCAGCGCGTGGAGCTGGCGCGCACGCTTCGCAAGACCCGCGACCAGCTGATCTCGGCCGACGGCATGCCGCCGCGGATCGAGCTGGAGCTCCTTCGCCAGCACGTTCCGCAGTTCTCGGCCGGACTGCCGGTGCTGGCCGTCATCGTCGGGGCCGCCGGTGCCCTCTTCGCCTTGGCCGACCTTCCGATCATGGTCGCCTGGATCGGGCTGAACCTGATCACCGCCCTTCCGCTCCTTCTCCTGCTGCGCGCCTTCGAGAAGGCCGCGCCCTCGATGGTCGCCGCCTTCACATGGCGGCGCCGGTTCCAGTTCGGGCATCTCGTTCTCGGCCTGCCCTGGGCGGTGCTGATGTTGTGGCCGGCCTGCGAGGCCTGCGGCTTCGAGGCGCTCGATTCGGTTCGGCTCGCGGTGGTGGCGGCCGCCATCGGGACGCTTGCGTTGATCGGCGCGAGCCTAAAGGGTGTCGTTCTGTGGAGCTTCGGGCCGCTGGCGCTGGTCGCCGCCTACCTCGCTTTCACCACGGACGATCCGTCGCGCATGGCGCTGCACGGGGTGCTCCTGTCGGCGATCCCCTTCTTCGCCGTGGTCTCGAGCCGGCTGCGCGCCTCCAAGACCGACCGCATCCGCCATCGCACGGAACGCGACCAGTTCACCTTCGAGATCGAGGCGGCACGGATCGCCTCGGATCAGGCCCGCCAGCGCGCCGAAGAGGCCAATCTGGCGAAGTCGCAGTTCCTGGCTACCATGAGCCACGAATTGCGCACGCCGCTCAATGCGATCCTCGGCTTTTCGGAAGTGATCGGTGAGGAGATTCTCGGCCCCGTCGGCAATGAGACGTATCGCGACTACGCTCGCGACATCCACAATTCCGGCCAGCATCTCCTCGACCTGATCAACGAGATCCTCGACCTGTCACGCGTCGAGGCAGGGCGCTACACGCTGAACGAAGAGGCGGTGAGCCTCGTCGCCATCGCCAAGGCGGCCATCGGCTTCGTGCAGATGAAGGCCGACACGAAGCGGATCGAGATTCGTGCCGAGTTCGAGCCGGACCTGCCGCAGCTCTGGGGGGATCCGCGATCGCTTCGGCAGGTGATCCTGAACCTCCTGTCGAACGCGGTGAAGTTCACGCCCGCCAAGGGCCGCATTCTCGTGCGCGTCGGATGGACGGCTGGCGGCGGTCAGTACGTGTCGGTGCGCGACAACGGGCCCGGCATTCCCAAGGAGGAGATGCCGCTGGTGCTCTCCTCGTTCGGACAGGGAACGAACGCCATCAAGAGCGCCGAACAGGGCACCGGCCTTGGCCTGCCCATCGTGCAGGCGCTGGTGAGCCTCCACAACGGCTCGTTCGAGCTGAACTCGGCGCCCGGGCAAGGCACCGAGGCGCTGGCGACCTTCCCGCACGCCCGCGTTCTCGAGGTCATGCCGGCGCTCGGCGACCTCTCCTGACCGCTCGGCGAACACGTCGCGGAGAGGGCGCGTTGCGGCAGGTGATCCGGCGCCATATCTCGTGTCCATGACATCGACGCCGTCTCCCCTCGCCTCGCCCTGTGTCCGCATCTGCGTCCTCGACGCGGCGGGAAGCCTCTGCATCGGATGTGGTCGCACGATCGAGGAAATCTCCGGCTGGTCGGGCATGTCGGAGGACGCACGGCTGGCCGTGATGGGCGTGCTCGACGAGCGCCTCCGCGTGGTGGTGGCACTCTGACATGCGGTCGGGAACGTGGCTTCTCCTCGTCTTCGCCGTCATCGGCATCGCGCTCCTCGCCCTGACGTTCGGCAGAGGCGAAGTGTTGGGAATGCGGGACGATGCGTTCGCCTCGCTGATCTACATGGGCCTGTGGACGACGCTTCTCGGCTCCGGTCTCCTCGTCGCCTTTCGCGGGCGCTGGGGCGAGGCGGCGAGGAGCGCCGCGATCTGGATGGTCGCGTTCGCCGTCCTGATCGCTGCCTACGCGTTCGGTCCCGAGCTTCGCGGCGTCGGCGACCGGATGATGGCGGTGCTCGTCCCCGGTCGGACGGCGACGCTCGGCGGCGCGGACGGCCAGGTCATGGTCGCGCGCGGCGACGGCAGCCATTTCGCGGTCGATGCCGAGGTGAACGGGCGGCGCATCCCGTTCCTGGTCGACACGGGCGCCAGCGTGATCGCCATCGACCCTGACACGGCGACGGCCATCGGCGTCGATCCGGCAAGCCTTCGCTACACCGCGCGCATCCGCACCGCCAACGGCGACACGGTCGCCGCGCCGGTGACGCTCGACAGCGTGCGCGTCGGCTCCATCGAACGCCGCCGCGTGCCGGCAGTCGTGACGCAGGGCGACGGGATCGGCGTCAACCTTCTCGGGATGAGCTTCCTCGGCACCTTGTCGTCGCTCGACTTCCGTGGCGACCGCCTCGTCCTGTCGGACTGAGGCCGCCTCAGGAGGCGCCGATCATGAAGCGGATCGCGACGGTCAGGAGAAACAGCCCGAAGCCGACCTCCAGCTGACGCTTCGTCAGACGGTGCGCGAGCGTCGCGCCGAGCCGGACCGTCGGCATCGACATCGGGATGAGGATCGCAAGCGCCGCGAGGCTGACATGGCCGAGGCTGAGCGGCGGAAGGTCGGGATGCCCCCACCCGCCGACGATGAACGGCACGACGCCGGGGACGGCGATCAGGACACCGACGCCCGCCGATGTCGCGACGGCCTGATGCATCGAGCGGCCGTAGAGCGTCATGAACGTGTTGTTGAGGACCCCGCCGCCGATCCCCATGATGGCCGACAGCCCACCGATCAGGAGGCCCGCCACCGTGCGCCCAGCGCGTCCCGGCAGAGCGCTGCCGAGCACGAAGGGCAATTTGCCGATCAGCATCCGCACGCCGAGCACCAGCGCGATGGCGGCGAAGATCGCGGCCAGCACGTCGGACGGCAGGAGGTTGGCGACCGCTCCGCCGAGAATGGCACCAAGCGGCACCGTGATGAGCCACTGCCGGAGGAGCACCGTATCGACCGCTCCCCGCACCATGTGGGCGCGCAGCGAGCGGATCGAGGTCGGGATGATCAGCGCCAGCGACGTTCCGACCGCGATCTGCATCCGCGTGTCGGGCGCAACGTCGAGGGTCGTGAGCACCTGATAGAGGACGGGGACCGTGATGGCGCCCCCGCCGATCCCGAGCAGCCCCGCGAGAAAGCCCGAGAGCAGCGCGCCGGCCGCGAGCAGGCCGACGAGCATTCCGATGTCGGCCCAATCCATCTCGATCCCGCCGTCCTCAGGCCGCTTCTGCGGCTGCGGGGGTCAGCTGAACCTCGGCGAAGGCTTCACGCAGGAGATCCGGCGTCGCAAGGGGACGGACGGCCCGTTCCGACAGGAGTTGCCGCCAGCGTCGGGCTCCGGGCAGGCCGGTGAACAGCCCGAGCATGTGACGCGTCACGTTCGACAGGCGGCCCCCGGAGGCCATGTGCCGCTCGGCATAAGCCGCCATCGCGTCGATCAGAGCGGGGTAGTCGACCGGCACCGGCGGCTCGTCATGACAAAGCTCGCCGACGCGCGCGAGTTCGGACGGCGTCTGGTAGGCGCCCCGCCCCATCATCACGCCGTCGACCCGGCCAAGATGCGATGCCGCGGCCTCAGTTGTCGCGAGACCGCCGTTGAGCCCGACGAACATGTCCGGCAGGCGCTGCTTCAACCGGTAGACGCGCTCGTAGTCGAGCGGCGGGATTTCGCGATTCTCCTTCGGGCTGAGCCCCTGCAGCCATGCCTTGCGCGCATGGACCCAGATCGCGGAGACGCCGGCATCCACGGCCCGGTCGGCCAGCGCGTCGAGCGCCGGCTCGGGATCCTGCTCGTCGACGCCGATCCGGCATTTCAACGTGACGGGGATCGCAACGGCCTCGCGCATCGCGGCAAGGCAACGCCCCACGAGCTCGGGATCGCGCATCAGGCAGGCACCAAAGGCGCCCGACTGCACCCGGTCCGACGGGCAGCCGATATTCAGGTTGATCTCGTCGTAACCGAAGGCTTCGCCGATCCGCGCAGCTTCCGCGAGCTTGGCGGGGTCCGACCCGCCGATCTGGAGGGCGAGCGGGTGTTCGGCGGTGTCGAAGCCGAGCAGCCGATCCCGGTCGCCATGCAGGATCGCGTCGGCGACCACCATTTCGGTATAAAGGAGCGCCCGGGGCGCCAGCTGGCGGTGCAGATAGCGACAATGGCGATCCGTCCAGTCGATCATGGGCGCGACCGCGAAGCGGACGGGAAGATATGGGCGCATGGAGTCCGGGCCGTTTCCGCGAGCGACGGGGCAAAAGAGGAGCCGGCGGGTTCGCTTTGCAAACGCTGGAGGATTGCATATAGGTTCGCCGCACGAACGATCCGACAGATTTACGAGGAAGATCCCTTGTCTTCAACCTTCGACCGGGTCGCCGACATCATCGCCGAGACCAGCGAGATCGACCGCGACCAGATCACCCCCGAGAGCCACACGATCGACGATCTCGGCATCGATTCGCTCGACTTCCTCGACATCGTCTTCGCGATCGACAAGGAATTCGGCATCAAGATCCCGCTCGAGAAGTGGACGCAGCAGGTCAACGAGGGCGCCGCTTCCACGGAAGAGTACTTCGTCATGAAGAACCTCTGCGCCAAGATCGACGAGCTGCGGGCCGCCAAGGCGGTCTGACGCGGCCGACCGCACGATCCAGCAACTCATCCTCGCGGGCGCCCGGTGCGCCCGCGCCTACCCTTGACGGAACCGACCATGGATCTGCCCGCGCGAGACGTCTTGATCACCGGGGTCGGGCTGGTGTCCTCGCTCGGCGAGGGCGTGGAGACGCATCTCTCTCGGCTGGCTCCGCATGGCAGCTTCCAGCCGGCGATCGAGAGCGTCGAGCCGACCGAGCATTTCGTCCATCCCCTTCCCACGATCGACTGGTCGCTGCAGATCCCGAAGAAGGGCGACCAGCGCCAGATGGAGACTTGGCAGAAGCTCGGCGTCTATGCGGCGGGCCTGGCGCTGGCCGACGCCGACGTCGCGGCCGACGAGGCGACGCGCGCGAAGGTGGACATGATCGTCGCGGCGGGCGGCGGCGAACGCGATCCCGACGTCGATGCCCTGGTGATGGCGCGCGCGCGTGGCCAGAACGATCCGCTGCCGATGATGAACGAGCTTCTGTCGAGCGAACTGCGCCCGACGCTGTTTCTCGCGCAGCTCTCCAACCTCATGGCCGGCAACATCTCGATCGTCCACAAGGTGACGGGCTCCTCGCGCACCTTCATGGGTGAGGAGAGCGCCGGCATTTCCGCCGTGCAGGTCGCAGCGGCGCGTATCCGCGCGGGTCAGAGCCGTATCTGCCTCGTCGGCGGCGCTTTCTCCGCCGCCCGCAAGGACCTTCTCGTCAACTACGAACTCGGAGGCTACCTCCTCGGCGGCGAATGGCGACCCGTCCCTGCCCGCACGGGCGAGGATGCGGGCTTCGTGCCCGGCAGCGTCGGCGCCTTTCTGGTGCTGGAGGATGCCGAACACGCCCGCGCGCGCGGCGCGACGGCCTATGGGCGCCTGAGCTTCGTGGCTGGCGATCGCGGGCCGCGTGGCGACGGCCGGCTGGCCGAGCGCCTCGGGCGGCTTCTCGACGAAAGCGGCGTCGGCGACGACGAACTCCTTGTCCTGTCGGGGGCGACCGGCATCTCCGGCGCGACGGGAGAGGAGATCTCGCTCCTTACCCGTCGTTTCCCGAACGCGGCTCTGCGGACCTACGGCAGCGCAGTCGGCCACGCGATGGAGGCGCAGTTTCCGACGGGTGTCGCGCTCGCCGCGATCCACCTGTCGGCGGGTCGCCTGCCGGGACCGGCGGCGGGCGGCGAGGAACGCCCGGCCGAGTTCGCGCCAGCCCGCGCCCTCGTCACCGGCGTCGGCCATGTCCGGGGCGAAGGCGTCGCCCTCGTCGAGGCGATCGAGCCGCGCTGAAGCATGATGTGTGAGCCGGGCGCTCCGGCGCAGGACGGATGGAACGGATGACGTCTCGCGATCTCGATTTTCAGGGGCGGCCGGTGGTCGCGGTGACGGGCGTCGGCATCGTCTCGTCGCTCGGACGGGGCGTTGCCGACAACTGGTCGGCGCTCACCGCCGGGCGGTCGGGCATCCACCGGATCACCCGCTTCCCCACCGACAACCTGCGCACCACGATCGCCGGCACGATCGACTTCATGGCCGTCGAGCCATGGAGCGGCATCGCCCTGTCCTATGCGCTGGCGGAAGCCGCCGGGACGGAGGCCATCGCGATGGCGGGCTTCGACCCGGCCGCCTTCGGTGCACCGCTGTTCCTGGCCGCCCCGCCGATCGAGCTGGAATGGTCGCAGCGCCTCGTGCTCGACAAGATGTCGGGCGAGGCGCGCGAGGAGGCCGGCTACGACCGCCTTCTGGAGCTCGCCCGCACCAACCGCTCGCCCTCGATCTACGACCTGACGCTCTTCGGCGGCATCTCGGAGCGCCTGTCGGAAACTCTCGGCACGCGCGGCCTGCCGATCACGCTGTCGACCGCCTGCGCGTCCGGCGCCAGCGCGATCCAGCTCGGGCTGGAAGCCATTCGGCGCGGCGATGCGGAGCGCTGCATCGCCATCGGCACCGACGGGTCGGTTGGCGCCGAAGCCCTCATCCGCTTCTCGCTCCTGTCCGCGCTGTCGACGCAGAACGAGAACCCGGAGCGCGCGTCCAAGCCCTTCTCGAAGGATCGCGACGGCTTCGTCATGGCCGAGGGCGCGGGCGCGCTCGTGCTGGAGTCGCTCGCTTCCGCGCGCGCGCGGGGCGCCGAGATCCTCGGCGTCATCCATGGCATCGGCGAGCAGGCGGACGACTTCCACCGCACCCGCTCGAAGCCGGACGGCTCGCCGATCATCTCGACCATCCGCGCCGGTCTCGAGGATGCCGGCCTGACGCCGGCCGACATCGGCTACATCAATGCCCACGGCACCTCGACACCCGAGAACGACCGGATGGAATATACCGGCCTCGCGGCCGTGTTCGGCGACGCGATCGCCTCCGTCCCGATCTCGTCCAACAAGTCGATGATCGGCCACACGCTGACGGCTGCCGGCGCGATCGAGGCCGTGGTCTCGATCCTGTCGATGCGCAACGGCACGCTTCCGCCGACGATCAACTACCAGCAGCCGGACCCGGCCATCCCGCTCGACGTGGTGCCCAACACGGCCCGCTCGGCCGACGTTTCGGCCGTCCTGTCCAATTCCTTCGGCTTCGGCGGCCAGAACGTCTCGCTCGTTCTCGGCCGCGAGCCGCGCTGACCGTTCTTCCAGGAGCTTCCATGCGAGCCTTGCAACTCGTCGCCGACCGAGACCTGCGGACCGTCGAGGTCGACGCGCCGGGCGCCCCCGGTCCCGGTGAGGTGACGGTTCGCATCCAGGTCGTCGCGCTCAACCATATCGACGTCTGGGGCTGGCGCGGCATGGCCTTCGCCAAGCGCAAGCTGCCGCTGACGATCGGCGCGGAGGCGTCGGGCGTCGTCGAGACGCTGGGCGCCGGAACGTCCGGTCTGATCCCCGGTCAGCTTGTTTCGATCTATGGCGCGCGCACCTGCGGGCTCTGCCACGCCTGCCGCGAGGGCCGCGACAATCTCTGCGAGCATGTCGGCGGCGTGCACGGCTTCCACCTCGACGGCTTCGCGCAGGAGCGCATCAACCTGCCCGCGCGTCTTCTCGTCCCGGCGCCTCCGGGCTGCGACGCGGTGGGCGCCGCGCTGGCGCCGGTCACCTTCGGCACGGTCGAACACATGCTGTTCGACAACGCCAAGCTCCAGCCCGGCGAGACCATCCTCGTCCATGCCGGCGGCTCCGGCATCGGCACGGCCGCGATCCAGCTGGCCAAGCGCCACGGCGCGACGGTGATCACGACGGTCGGCTCCGACGAGAAGATCGAACCGGCGCGGGCGCTCGGCGCCGATCACGTCATCAATTACCGATCCGACCGCTTCGAGGGCGTCGTCCGCAAGCTGACGAAGAAGAAGGGCGTCGACGTCGTGTTCGAGCACGTCGGCAAGGACACGTTCGCGGGCTCCATGCTCTGCCTCAAGCGCGGTGGCCGGCTCGTCACCTGCGGCTCGACCTCGGGCGTCTCCACCGAAGTCAACCTGATGATGCTGTTCCAGCAGCAGCTCAAACTCCTCGGCTCGTTCGGCTGCCGCATGGAGAACATGGCCGACGCGATGGAGAAGATGGCGCGCGGCTGGGTCAGGCCGGTGATCGACACCGAGGTCGGCTTCGACGACATCGACGTCGCGCTGAAGCGGATGGAAGGACGGCAGGTCTTCGGCAAGATCGTGCTGCGCGTGGACCGCGACCTCGCCGCATGAGCGGACGG
>NZ_CAJYIU010000042.1 GCF_913775355.1 uncultured Aureimonas sp. | reverse complement strand
GTGGACACGATCGCCTCGACATCGCGCGGGGTGAGTTCCGGATTTTCTTCCGTGAGCCGGTTGACGAGTTCCGACCGAATCATTTGCTTCCCCACCATCGCAACACGCACCGCGCGTATACCGCGGCACGTGATTGATACAGATAAATACGCTTCCGCGATAGGACCGACGCAGTGCCATATCGGCAAACGAAAAGGGGCCGGCATTACCGACCCCTTCGCGTGCGTTGTTCCGCAAATGTCGAAGACTTACTTCTTCGAGTCGCGGGCCTTGAGCGCCTCGCCAAGAATGTCGCCAAGCGACGCGCCCGAGTCGGACGAACCGTACTGCGCCACAGCCTGCTTCTCCTCGGAGATCTGCATCGCCTTGATCGAGAAGGTCGGCTTCTTCGAACGGTCGAAACCGGTCACCATCGCGTCGAACTTCTGACCGACCTGGAAACGCTCCGGACGCTGCTCGTCGCGGTCGCGGCCGAGATCGGTGCGCTTGATGAAGCCGGTCGCGCCGTCGTCGCCCTGCTGCACTTCGAGGCCGGCGTCGCGGACCTCGAGTACGGTGACGGTGACGACCTGGTTCTTGCCCAGGCGGTCGCCAGCACCGGCCGAGACCGGACCGCCACGCTCGAGCTGCTTCATGCCGAGCGAGATGCGCTCCTTCTCCGAGTCGATGTCGAGCACGACCGCCTGAACGGTCTCACCCTTGCGGTGCAGGTTGAGCGCGTCCTCACCCGAAACACCCCAGGCGATATCCGACATGTGGACCATGCCGTCGACGTCGTTGTCGAGGCCGATGAACAGGCCGAACTCGGTCGCGTTCTTGACTTCGCCCTCGACGGTCGAGCCGACCGGGTGCGCGGCGGCGAATGCCTCCCACGGATTGGCCTGCGCCTGCTTGAGACCGAGCGAGATGCGGCGCTTCTCGGCGTCGACCTCGAGCACCACCACGTCAACTTCCTGCGAGGTCGAGACGATCTTGCCCGGGTGGACGTTCTTCTTGGTCCAAGACATTTCCGACACGTGAACCAGGCCCTCGATGCCCGGCTCCAGCTCGACGAACGCACCGTATTCGGTGATGTTGGTCACGCGGCCCGACAGCTTCGCACCGACCGGGTACTTGACGCCAGCGCCATCCCACGGATCGCTCTCGAGCTGCTTCATGCCGAGCGAGATGCGCTGCGTGTCCTTGTTGATGCGGATGATCTGCACCTTCACCGTGTCGCCGATGTTGATCATCTCCGACGGGTGCTGGACGCGCTTGTACGACAGGTCGGTGACGTGGAGCAGGCCGTCGATACCGCCCAGGTCAACGAACGCACCGTAGTCGGTGATGTTCTTGACGACGCCCTCGATAATCTGACCCTCGGCCAGGCTCTGAATCAGGCCCGAGCGCTGCTCGGCGCGGGTTTCCTCGAGCACGGCACGGCGCGACACGACGATGTTGCCGCGCTTGCGGTCCATCTTAAGGATCTGGAACGGCTGCGGAATGTCCATCAGCGGGGTGACGTCGCGCACCGGGCGGATGTCGACCTGCGAACCCGGCAGGAAGGCGACGGCGCCCGACAGATCGACCGTGAAGCCACCCTTGACGCGGCCGAAGATCGTGCCCTCGACGCGCGCGGTCTTCGCGAACTCGACCTCAAGCTTGTCCCAGGCGGCCTCGCGGCGGGCGCGGTCGCGGCTGAGCATTGCTTCGCCGTGCATGTTCTCGACGCGGTCGACGTACACCTCGACCTCGTCGCCGATCTTCAGCTCGGCCTTCTGGCCCGGCGCAGGCGCGAATTCGCGCAGCGGCACGCGGCCTTCGCTCTTCAGGCCGACGTCGATGACGGCCAGGTCGTTCTCGATGCCGGTAACGGTGCCGAGCACCACGCGGCCCTCGAAGCTGTCGGCGCCGCCGAACATGTCATCGAGCATTGCCGCGAAATCGTCGCGTGAGGGAGCTGCCGTAGAGGCCATAAATCCGTAAGTCCTAAACGTTGTCGTTTCCGGCCAAGCGGTTGGTTCCGCTGGTCTAGGGGGCAACCCCCAGGGCCAAAACACCACGCCGGCCCCATGCCGGACGCGGTATCCGCGCGCGCCGAGAGAGTGCAGAGACACAGAACGCTGGTGCGAAAAGGGCGCAGCATTTTGCTGTAGCCGCGCCATGCCTCCGCGAAGCCTAAGCCCGCTGGACCGCGCGCCCTTAGCGGAAGCGCAGGGTAGAAGCAAGCATTGGCGGGGGCGATCAGCCCTGCGGGCGCCGCGCCTCGACGAGCGCGATAGCCTTGGCAATCGAGGCGTCGATCGACAGGAAGCTGGTATCGAGCAGCGCCGCGTCGGCGGCGGGGACAAGCGGGGCGGCTGAGCGGCTGCTGTCGCGTTCGTCGCGCGCGCGGATGTCGGCGAGTACCTGGTCGTAGCTTACACCGCTGCCGCGGTTTTTAAGTTCGGCGTGGCGGCGCTGCGCGCGGATCGTCGGGGTTGCGCGGACGAACAGCTTGGCGAGCGCATCGGGCGCGATCACCGTACCGATATCGCGTCCGTCTAGCACCGCGCCGCCCTCCTGATGGGCGAAGCGCTTTTGGCGTTGGAGCAAGGCCGCGCGCACTAGCGGGTGTGCCGAGACAACCGAGGCGAGCTGCCCGACATCGTCGTCGCGCAAGCCCGGATCGGCAAGCGTCAGCTCGTCGAAGTCGCACGCAGCGACGGCATCCGCCTCCTTCTCGGGATTGAGTTCCATGCGGCGGACGGTGGCGGCTACCGCGCGATAGAGCAGCCCGGTGTCGAGGTGCGGCAGGTGATAGTGGCGGGCGAGCGCCTTGGCGATCGTGCCCTTGCCCGATGCCGCGGGGCCGTCGACGGCGATGATCATGCGGCTTCTCCCGAAAGCTGCTCCAGTTGGTCGAAGAAGGTAGGATAGCTGGTCTGCACCGGCGACGCGTCGTCGAGCGTGATGGCGGCGCGCGCGTGAAGTGCGGCAACGGCCATGCTCATCGCGATGCGGTGATCAAGCCGGGTCGCGACCGTGCCGCCGCCGGGGATCGCGTCGCCGCCGCTGCCGTCGATCGACAGGCCGTCCTCGTGCTCGGTTACCGGGACGCCGTTTGCCTCAAGCGCCAATCGCATCGCGGCGATGCGATCGCTTTCCTTTACGCGCAGTTCGTCGGCGCCGCGCGCGACCGTGCGACCGGCGGCGAAGGCTGCGGCGACGAACAGCACCGGATATTCGTCGATCATCGACGGCGCGAGATCGTGCGGTACGGTGATGCCCTGCA